>JBEVEP010000141.1:0-5625 GCA_040512755.1 Mesorhizobium sp. | reverse complement strand
GCCAACGCTGTGAATTGACGAGCCCCCGGTGCCGACGGCGATCCTCTCCACGATTGCGGGGGTGAGTAGTGGTCGCCGAAGGCTACGAAAAGCCAACGATTTGGCTTTTAGAACTACGAACGCCCGAAGCCATAGCGAAGGGCCGGGCCGGCAGGCAGGTGAGGGGCAGTGCCGACCACAAGCGGTAATTGTACACTGATCAGCGGTTACGCCGCACCCAGCTTCTGTTTCTCGAAACGCTTGCGCTCATGTGTGTCGAGATAAAGCTTGCGCAGCCGGATCGACTTCGGGGTCACCTCGACGAGCTCATCGTCTTGAATCCAGGCCAGCGCACGCTCAAGCGTCATGCGTACAGGCGGTGTGAGCTTCACAGCCTCGTCCTTGCCTGCAGCGCGGATGTTGGTGAGCTTCTTGCCCTTTAGCACGTTGACCTCAAGGTCGTTGTCCCGGGTGTGGATGCCCACAATCATGCCGGCATAGACCTTGACGCCCGGATCAATAACCATCGGGCCCCGATCCTCGAGGTTCCACAAGGCATAGGCCACCGCTTCGCCCGGCTCATTGGCGATCAGCACACCGTTGATGCGGCCAGCGATTTCGCCCTTAAATGGCTCGTAGGCGTGGAACAGGCGGTTCATAACCGCCGTTCCGCGCGTGTCCGTCAAAAGTTCTGACTGGTATCCGATCAATCCGCGTGTCGGAGCATGGAAGACGAGCCGCTGACGGTTACCGCCGGACGGTCTCAGCTCGATCATCTCGGCTTTGCGTTCGGACATTTTCTGCACAACAATGCCGGCGTGCTCTTCATCGACGTCGACTACGACCTCCTCGACAGGCTCCAGCAGATCGCCGTTATCGGCCTTCTGCATGACCACACGCGGCCTCGAAACCGCCAGCTCAAAACCTTCGCGGCGCATCGTTTCGATCAGCACTGCGAGTTGCAGCTCGCCACGGCCTGAAACGTAGAAGGAATCCTTCTGGGCCGACTCCTCAATCTTCAGCGCCACATTGCCTTCGGCCTCTCGCAGCAAACGGTCGCGAATGACGCGAGACGTGACCTTGTCGCCTTCGGTGCCCGCAAGAGGCGAATCGTTGACGAGGAAGGACATGGTAACGGTTGGCGGATCGATGGGCTGCGCCGCAAGCGGTTCGGTCACCGCCGGGTCGCAGAACGTGTCGGCGACGGTCCCCTTTTGAAGACCTGCGATCGCCACGATGTCCCCTGCGTAAGCTTCGTCGATCGGTTGGCGGTCGAGGCCGCGGAAAGCCAGAATCTTCGAGAGGCGCCCGTTCTCGAGCAACGACCCATCGTGATGAAGGACCTTCACGGCCTGGTTGGGCTTGATCGAACCGGATTCGATACGGCCCGTAATGATGCGGCCAAGAAAGGGATTGGCTTCCAGAATGGTTCCGATCATGCGGAAGGGCCCGGAGCCGACCTTGGGCTCGGGCACATGCTGGAGGACCAGATCGAACAGCGGCGCGAGGCCGTTATCCTTAGGGCCTTCGGGAGACTCCGCCATCCAACCGTCGCGGCCGGAACCGTAGAGAATCGGGAAATCGAGCTGCTCGTCAGTCGCGTCGAGAGCTGCGAACAGGTCGAACACTTCGTTGATGACCTCGACTTCGCGCGCATCGGGACGGTCGATCTTGTTGATCGCAACGATGGGTCTCAGCCCCACCTTCAATGCCTTACCGACGACGAATTTGGTCTGGGGCATCGGGCCTTCGGCCGCATCGACGAGCACGATCGCACCGTCCACCATATTGAGGATGCGCTCGACTTCACCGCCGAAGTCGGCGTGGCCCGGCGTATCGACGATATTGATGCGGGTGTCCTTCCACTCGACAGAAGTCGCCTTGGCCAGGATGGTGATCCCGCGTTCCTTTTCGAGTTCGTTGGAGTCCATCGCGCGTTCGGCAACGCGTTGGTTGTCGCGAACTGAGCCGGATTGCTTCAGTAGCGCGTCGACCAGGGTCGTTTTCCCATGGTCGACGTGTGCGATGATCGCGATATTGCGGAGGTTCATGGGCTTTTCGCTCGGGAGATCTCACGGGCGCGAATGAACGCCGCCCTGTTTCGTTGGGCGCGCTCATACATGTTTTTTCGCAAGTGCGAAAGAGCGACTGTTTGGCGCGTCCCCAATCTCACGCAATTGTCAGCTCGACCGGAGCCGGGTCGACCCTATCCGCTCAGCCGCCAAACCGATTGCCCGGCTCGATAAGTCAAACCAATCCACGTTTTTTCATCATCGCATCAGGCGTGGGCATCTTTCCACGGAAAGCAATGTAGAGCTTTTCCGGATCGGCCGATCCGCCTGCGGCATAGATGTGCTCCTTCAGCTTTCCCGCCAGTTCCGGATCGAAAACGTTCCCGGTTGCTTCGAAGGCGGCAAAAGCATCAGCATCGAGCACTTCAGACCACAAATAGGAGTAGTATCCGGCGGAGTAACCGTCTCCGGAAAACACATGAAGGAAATGCGGTGTACGATGGCGCATGATAATCGCATGTGGCATGTCCAACTTCGCCAACGTCTCGGCTTCGAAACGAAGGGGGTCATCCGGTGCGTCCGGACGCGCATGGTACGCCATGTCCACCAACGCCGAGGCCGCAAACTCAACGGTGTTGAAACCGGCATTGAAGGTACGGGCCGCCAGCATCTTGCCGATGAGGTCTTTTGGCATCGGCTCGCTGGTCTTGTGGTGCAGCGCATGCTTCTCCAGCACTTCAGGCACGGTCAGCCAATGCTCGTAGAGCTGCGAAGGCAGTTCTACGAAATCCCGCGCGACCGACGTACCGGAGACTGATGGCCAGGTCACCTCGGTCAGCATTCCATGGAGGGCATGACCGAATTCATGGAACAGCGTCTTCGCTTCGTCGAGCGAAAGCAGCGCAGCTTCACCCGACGGCGGCTTGGCGAAATTCATGATGTTGTAGATGATGGGCTTCGCGCCATCGCCGAGCTTGTAGCCGGACTCCAGCGCGCTCATCCAGGCGCCCGAGCGTTTCGACGGCCGCGCAAAATAATC
The DNA here is from genome assembly GCA_040512755.1 of Mesorhizobium sp. Classification (GTDB taxonomy): domain Bacteria; phylum Pseudomonadota; class Alphaproteobacteria; order Rhizobiales; family Rhizobiaceae; genus JBEVEP01. The sequence continues at coordinate 2,595 of JBEVEP010000141.1, read as the reverse complement.
GGCGACAAAGGTGCCACGGCTGCTGCCATCCTGATTCTTCACCTCAAAAACGCGAGCGTCCGGATGCCAGGTCGCGACTCCTTCCTTCGGCTCGAACCGGACGCCGAAAAGCCGGCCGGCCACGTCAAAACAGGCTTCGATAATCCGTTCGAGCTGCAGGTATGGCTTGAGCGCAGCCTCATCGAAGGCGAATTTCTCCTCGCGGAGCTTTTCCGCATAATACCGCCAATCCCAGGGTTCGATCGGGTGGTTGTTGCCGGTCTGCGCGGCGAGCCTCTGCAGCTGCACCTCATCTTCGGCAGCCTTTTCCCGCGCCTTGTCCCATACGGGGTCAAGCAGTTCGAACACGGCTTTGGAGGTTTTCGCCATCGTGTCGTCGAGTTTTAAAGCTGCGTAGCTCTCATACCCGACCAGCTTTGCCTTCTCGGCGCGCAGTTCGAGGGTTCGCTTTACGACGTCGCGATTGTCGGTAGCTCCACCATTTTCTCCCCTCATCGCGAAGGCGCGAAGCGCCGTTTCGCGAAGGTCACGGCGTGGCGAGAAACTGGTGAAGGGTTCGTAGATCGAGCGGGAAAGCGTGACGGCGTATTTGCCTTTGTGACCACGGAGTTCGGCCGCCTCCGCCATCGCCCCCTTCAGGAATTCGGGAAGTCCGGCGAGGTCACTTTCTTCGAGGAACAGCGCCCACTCCTTCTCGTCCGCCAGCACATTCTGGCCGAAGCGGGTGCCGAGCGACGCAAGTTCTTCATTGATGGCGGCAAGCCGCGCCTTGCCAGTCTCATCAAGCTTGGCGCCGGCGCGGACGAAGTTCTTCCAGGTTTGTTCGAGGACCATAAGCGTCTCTCCATCCAGGTCCAGCGTCTGCCGCTGCTGATAAAGCGCATCGATCCGTGCGAATAGCGCCGCATTCATGGAGATCGCGGAAGAGTGCCGCGCCATCTTCGGCGCCATCTCACGCTCGATCGCCTGGATCGTATCGTTGGTGTGCGCGCCTGTGCGACACCAGAAAATTGAAGACACGCGGTCAAGAGGGCGGCCGGACAACTCAAGCGCGGCAAGCGTGTTTTCGAGCGTCGGCTCTTCCGGGTTGTTGGCAATCCCATCAATCTCGGCGCGATGCGCAGCCAAAGCCGCATCAAAAACCGGACCGAAAGCTTCGTCAGAGAGGTTCGAGAAGTCCGGCAGGCCAAGCGGACCTGTCCAGTGCGTCAGCGGGTGAGCGGTCAAATCGATGGCGGGTTGCTTGTCAGGCATGGAACCTCTTTCGTAGAGCTGCCGCGTCGGGTAATTTTCCGGAACACGCGATCATTGTGTTCAAGCACGTACAATGTATCGGCGGCCGAGCGTTGCGCCGATTGCAGTCACTGCCACGATGTAGGGTAAGGCCATTGCGACCGCAACCAGTAGCATTTTCGCTAAACTTCGCCGGCGAGGTTGCTACTAGATAGAGTTTGACGCCGGAATCGCGCCAGCGATCGGTCCAATTGAATGGGAAGGCTCGACTTCACCGTCGACGAACCGCATTAGGACAGATTCCGGTCTGCAGAACCGGTGGCTCTAGCACAATATATTGTTTTTGCAGTGTTTTCTGACCATCGCGAATCCCGATGGAGAAAAATCTGTCCACGCGTGACGGTTAGGTATTCTTCGAATCAAAGAATCTGAAGTGGACTGAAGCCTTAGTCCATCTCCGGGCGCTCGAAGTCGCCGGTCTCCCGATTCATAACCCAAAGCTCGCCGGAGGAGATGTCGAACCATGCGCCATGCAGGGAAAGATCGCCCTTGCCTTCCAGGATGCTGATGCACGGAAAAGTGCGCAGATTGGCAAGAGAATAGCGGATTGAAATACGTTCCAACGAGGTTTGCCGCTCGCCGGACGTCATCAGAGTATTGCTCGCAACCGTATCCGCGACCGGGGCAACGAGGCTCATCCACTTTCCAATGAAATCGCCCGGAGACAGCGGTTCGCTGGTCGGGTCAAGCGCAGCCCGGATACCGCCGCAGCGTCCATGGCCCATGACCACGATGTTCTTCACCTTCAGGCTTTGCACAGCGAATTCAAGGGCGGCGGATGTAGCGTGATACTCGCCGTCAGGCGCGTAGGGCGGCACCAGATTGGCGACGTTACGCACGACAAACAGTTCGCCGGGGCCGGCGTCAAAAATCACCTCCGGAGCGGCGCGCGAATCGCAGCATGCAATCACCATCGTTTCCGGCGTCTGCCCCTCCCGCGCCAGATCGCGGTAGCGATGGCCTTCGGAAACATAGCGACCGCTCATGAAGCTGCGGTACCCGGCGAGAAGATGGTCAGGCAGATTTAGCATGGGTGGCCATTAGCCGGAAGACGCACATCAATCAATGGCGTTTCGAAACCGCCCACAGCATCGGCCCTAAATCCGAAAGCTGTTTTCGGATATTCCGATGCGAAAACAAAGGTCTAGAGAGAGCTCCCGATCCGGGTTTTCGAGCGACTGCTCTACGCCCAGATTGCGACCGGAATTCCAAAACCGTCGACAAGGGGGGGATCCGGATAGGGCCTCGCCTCGCCGCACGCGATCCGCAATGCAATCAACATCAGTGCGGCTGCGTCAAGAA
>JBEVEP010000101.1:0-4679 GCA_040512755.1 Mesorhizobium sp. | reverse complement strand
TAACCCTCGCAGGCCATCGAATGCATGCGAAGTGCCCGCTGCACTTTCCTAACTTCAAGAGCGTTGAAGTAGTGAGGCCGGGCTACCTCGCGGCGGTGGGTCAGGCTTGCCGCCACTTTCCCTCTCGATGAGCCTGGGTTGCTTCGCGGGTCTCATATTATAAGCCCTGTGCCGTGTCCTTGCTGCCAACCATATGAGCCAGAGCCTCCGCTCCAACACTCCTCGGTCTGTCCCAAAGCATTCGAAGACGGTCAATCAAGTCGGGTGAGGTTTTCGGTACACACAGTACATACAGATATTCCTCAAGATTGAGCTGTTTTGCTCAGACTCCATGCGGACAACGGCGCAACTGTGTGTCGACATAAGCGGCCGGGACCGTAAATGTTGATGCATGGATTCCGGCCACCAGCGTGTGATCGGAAGTCAACCCGCCGAATTCGGGCTTCGGCTTTTGGCGAACTTCCGCTGGGAGGATGCAATGAGCCTGCCCGTCAGCACCACTGGCGCTTCGCCCACCAATCCACAGCGACCAGCGCGAAGGAAATCGCGGGCCCCCCGGCGACTGCCTGCGACCAAAGCGCAGCAGCACGACATAGTCCACGACATCGTACTGGAAACAGCGGTCACTGTCGCGCCTGATCCAGCACGGGACCAGATGCCTGTCGACGGACTGCCCACCGCCGCCGTGATCGACCAGATTTGGCAGGCCAATCCGCTCCAGAAGCTCCTGCCCGTGGATTGGGAAGCGATCACGCAGGCTCTCTCGACGCTGGGTGCCCGGTCGATGGCAGATCCGGTGAACGCGACAACGGTGGCCGCGAAACTGAATATGAGGCTGTGGCAGGAAGCGGCGGAGACGTGGATCGGCACCGCATCGCGCTGGTGGGGACTGGCGACGCCAACCGAAGAAAAACTTCGGGGCCCCGCAGCCGACCGCCGCTTCGAGGCGCCGGAATGGGAGCAGCACCCGTTTTTCCGGATCCTTAAGCAGTGCTATCTCGCGATCGCCGCCCAGCTTCGCGAGGAAGCCGACCGGGAGGTTTCCGATCCGACCGAACGGCATCGCCTCATGTTCCACGTCCAACAGTTGATCGATGCGACGAGTCCTACCTTGTTTTTGCCGACGAACCCGGCGGCTCTTCGCAAGGCGTTGGAGACGGGTGGCGGCAGCGTGGCTGACGGCCTGCGTAATCTGGTTGCCGATCTGCGCGAGGGTCGGATGACTATGACCGACACCGAAGCTTTCGCGCCAGGAAAGAACCTCGCCATCACGCAAGGGAAGGTCGTCTACCGAAACCGCCTCATCGAGCTGATCCAGTACGCGCCGCTCACCACGCAGACCTACGCGGTACCGCTGCTGTTCATTCCGCCCTGGATCAACAAGTTCTACATTCTCGACCTGCAGCCCAAGAACAGTCTCGTCCGCTTCCTCGTCGAGCATGGCTTCTCGGTATTCATGATCAGCTGGAAAAACCCGGACGCATCAATGCAGGGAATCGCGTTCGAGGACTACATGACCGATGGGCCACTGACCGCGAGCGATGTGGTGCGCCAGATCACCGGGGCGGCATCTGTCAACCCGGTCGGGTACTGCATTGGCGGAACGTTGCTCGCCATGACGCTGGCCTATTTGGCGGCGCGGGAAGACGACCGCTTCGGTCCGGCCACCTTCATGGTTTCGCTGCAGGATTTCTCCGAGGTCGGGGATACAGCTGTCTTCATGGACGAGCCCCAGATCGAGTTCATGGAGCGACGCATGCTTGAGCGCGGCTATCTCGACAGCAGCGACATGGCGAAGATGTTCAATCTTCTGCGCTCCAATGACTTGATCTGGAACACGTTCACCAACAGCTATCTCATGGGGAACAAGCCGTCCGCCTTCGATCTGCTCTATTGGAACGACGATGGCACCCGTATGGTCCCGGCGGCGCACGGCTTCTATCTCCATAACACCTATCTCGAGAACAACCTGGTCAAACCGGGGAAGATCTCTCTTCTCGATCAACCGATCGATCTGCGTCGTATTCGCAAGGACATCTACACAATCGGCGCCGAGAGGGACCACATCGTTCCATGGAGCTCGGCTTGGCGGATAGCGCAGCTGACAAGTGCGAAGACGCGCTTCGTGCTTGCAGCGAGTGGGCACATCGCCGGCATGATCAATCCGCCGTGCGCAGGCAAAGGCGGCTACTGGACCGACGAGACCGGCGATGCGGCGGCGGCCGGGACGGCGGCGGCGTGGCTGGCTGGTGCGAAAAAGCACGAGGGCAGCTGGTGGGGCGATTGGACCAAATGGCTTGAGGCCCGTTCCGGAAAGAGAATGCCGGCGGCGGCTGTCGGCAGTGCTGCCTACCCGCCGATCCAGGACGCACCGGGAAGCTATGTTCTGGAAAAATAGCATGGGGGATCTGTCCCTATCGGACATCAAATTTGGAGGCATTTGTGTGCAGATGATCTTGACAGCAGCCGAAAGTGAATTGCGGGTTTCCGTACAATCCAGGAGCGCGGTCCGATGAATGAGCTCGGAGGTTACGCATTTGCAGATCTGCGGGTCGGGATGTGCGCCACGTTCGCCAAGACCATCACGGAAGCCGACATCGTCCTGTTCGCCGCCGTGTCCGGCGACAACAACGCCATCCACATCAACGAGGAGTTCGCGGCAGGCACCATTTTCAAGGGCCGCATTGCCCATGGATTGCTGTCGGCAAGCGTAATCTCCGCGGCGATCGCCAACAAGCTGCCCGGTCCGGGCAGCATCTACGTGTCGCAAAGCCTGCGATTCAGGGCGCCTGTCCGGGCCAACGATACTGTCCGTGCGACCGTCACCGTCAAAGAGATGATCCCAGTGAGATTTCGCGTCTTGCTCACCACGGTTTGCACGGTTGGCGGACTGGTGGTGATCGAGGGCGAGGCCGTGGTCGCACTCCCTGCTCCCTCGCCCCCCGAATATCTCAGTCCGGTCGCGTTCGAAAAAGAGGCTGCCCTTGCTTAGGAGGTCGTCCACGGAAGCGGCAGCAGGCCAATTCAAGGTGTCACGCGACACTCGTGGAACCGGTACAGCGACGACAACAATATCGAGGAGAGGGCAATGACGACGTTATTGGAAATCAACACTCAGAGAGGCGGCCCGTACAGTGCTGGCCTGGGTAAGACCGAGGCGAACTACGCCTCGCTCTCGCCGCTGAGCTTCTTACCCAAGGCCGCCGAGACCTATCCCAACGGGATCGCCGTTATCCACGGCGAACAACGCAGGACCTGGGCAGAGACCTACGCACGCTGCCGCCGTCTCGCATCGGCTTTGCATAAGCGTGGAATAGGTTCCGACGATACCGTCGCGGTGATGGCGCCAAACGTTCCCGCCATTTACGAGGCCCATTTCGGCATCCCGATGATCGGCGCGGTGCTGAACACACTGAACATCCGGCTCGACGCCGAAGCGATTGCGTTCCAGCTCGCGCATGGCGAAGCAAAGGTACTGATCACCGACCGCGAGTTCAGCGGAACCATACAACGGGCGTTGCAGCTGATGGAACGCCAGCCGCTAGTAATCGACATCGACGACAAGCTGTACGCAGGTGGCACCCTGCTCGGAGAGAAGGACTACGAAGCGTTCCTGGAGGAAGGCGATTCCGATTTCGCCTGGTCCCTGCCGGAAGACGAGTGGCAGGCCATCGCGCTGAACTATACCTCTGGCACCACGGGCAACCCCAAGGGCGTGGTCACGCATCACCGCGGAGCATACCTGAACGCTTTGTCGAACATCGTATCCTGGGCCATGCCGGCACACGCGGTCTATCTTTGGACGCTGCCCATGTTCCACTGCAATGGATGGTGCTTTCCCTGGACGATGGCGGCCATCGCCGGAACGAATGTCTGTATCCGGCGGGTTGACGCGAAGCTGGTCTTCGAGGCGATCCGTGAAGATGGCGTCACCCACATGTGCGGCGCCCCGATCGTCTACAACATGTTGATCAATGCTGCAGGTGAATCGAACGGCGGTTTCGGCCGCAAGGTTAGCGGCTTCATAGCGGGCTCCGCTCCCCCCGCTTCCGTCATCGAGGGCATGGAGCGCATCGGCTTCGACATCACCCACGTGTATGGCCTGACCGAAACCTACGGCCCGGCGTCGGTGTGCGCGAAACACGAAGAATGGGGATCCATGCCGCTGACCGAGCGCGCCCGGCTGAACGCGCGCCAAGGCGTTGCCGGTCTGGCGCAGGAGGCGATGGCAGTCCTCGACCCGGACACGATGAAGCGGGTGCCGCCAGACGGGGAGACCGTCGGCGAGATCATGTTCCGCGGCAACATCACGATGAAGGGCTACCTGAAGAATCCCTCCGCCACGGAAGAGGCTTTCGCCGGGGGATGGTTCCACACCGGGGATCTCGCGGTGATCGAGCCTGATGGCTACGTCCGCATCAAGGATCGCTCGAAGGACGTGATCATTTCCGGTGGCGAGAATATCTCCTCACTCGAGGTCGAAGACGTTCTGCACCGCCACCCCGCGGTGGACTCGGCCGCCGTGGTGGCCAAGCCCGACCCAAAATGGGGCGAGACGCCGTGCGCCTTCATCGAGCTGAAGCCGGGTGCCAGTGTGACCGAGGAGGAGTTGCGGACGTTCTGCCGCGACCACATGGCGCGGTTCAAGGTGCCGAAGCACTTCGTGTTCCGCGAGTTGC
>JBEVEP010000079.1:0-2953 GCA_040512755.1 Mesorhizobium sp. | reverse complement strand
GCCGCCCCTCCACACCGGTCCGACGGTATGGATGATGTGTCTGACGCTCAGGCGATGGCCTCCGGTGATCTTCGCGTCGCCAGTCTGGCAGCCGCCGAGCGCCCGGCATTCCTCCAGCAACGCCGGTCCCGCCGCACGATGGATCGCGCCATCCACACCGCCGCCGCCAAGCAGCGAACTGTTGGCGGCGTTGACTATGGCGTCGATCTCGAGCGCCGTGATGTCGCCGACGGCGATGTGGAGTCGCGAAAGGATCGGATCTGGCATTTCTACCTCCGATCAGGAAATCGACAGCCTTATGCTGGCGCGATGAAAGGCTGGCTGATTGTCTGGAAAACCGGGAGCGCCTCAAGACGCTGCGCATGGGCCGCAAGCGCTGGAAAGTCTGTCATTGACGCCAGGTCCGGATGTGAGTCCGTGAGATGGCGCAGCGAACAGGTCACGGCAATGTCGGCATGGCTTATTCGATCCCCGAACCAATACTCGGTCTTGCGCGCGGCGCGGTCTGCTTCCAGTCGCGCAAGGACGCTGAGAACCTGGCTACGGCATCGCGCCACCCAGACGTCCGACACTTTGTCGTGCAGCCTTATTTCGTAGAACAGGCCAACGGCCTTGTCGGAAAGGCCTGTGGCGAGAGCCGCGATCTTCATGGCCCGCCGCCGCGCAGGCTCGGCAGCCGGGAAGAGCGCCTGCCCAGCCGGTGCGAGGCTGTCGATGTAGTCGAGGATGCTGTGGCTGTCGACAAGCACGTCGCCGTCATCCAGCACCATGGTCGGCACGCGCACCAGCGGATTGTAAGGCCGGATCTTCTCCACATCGCCGAAGATCGACCAGGGCCGATGCTCGAAAGTGAACCCGTAGAGCGTGAGGGCGATGCCGACCCGCCGCACGAACGGCGAATCATATTGGCCGATGAGGATCATCTTCTTCTCCAAGCGGTTGTTGCCGGCATACTAGGACCGCCCGGCATCTCATGGAAGCGCAGGATAGAGCCGTCTCGAAGGCAGTGCGTTGGCACGGGAACATCGCAATGTTCCCGCTGCCGTAACTCACACCGCCGTTTCAGACGGCGTCACCGTCCGCCGAGGAAATCAACCTTGCCGAGCGGCACGCCCTTGTGCCTCAAGATGGCGTAGGCGGTGGTGGCGTGGAAGTAAAAATTCGGGATGGCGAAGCCCAGCACATAGTCTCTGCCGGTGAAGTTGAACGTGCGGGAGCCGGCATTGAAGGTCACCTCGGCCGTCTCGCGACCGGCGAATGCGTCGGACGGCACAGCCTTCAGATAATCCACGGTCGCCTTGATCCGGGCCTGCAGCTCGTCAAAGCTTGCTTCGTTGTCAGCCATCGGAACAGCTTCCTGCAGCCCCACACGCACGGCAACAAAACGCGACGTATCAGAAGCGCGCTGAACCTGCGCAGTCAGCGGAAACATGTCTTCAATCAGCCGTGCATTCAGCAATTCCTCGTGCGGCATTCCCCTCTCATCGGCAAACGCCTTGGCCTTGTCGAGATTTCTGGAGAGATTGCCGAAGGCGCGAATGAAGGCCGGGATCGAAACGTCATAGAGGGAGAGAGACATGAGAGAATCCTGAAGGTTGAATCAATACCGCCTTCTATCGCTTGCCTTGCAGGCGCGATAGCGCTTTTCAAGCTTTGGCCGGCGGCGCGAAACGCCGCTCAATCGCCGAACAATTCAGCGTGTGTACCGGCTCGGACGAAGACGACCAGGCCTGCCTTGCCGCTTTCATCCAGTTTATAAGATAATGATCGTCCGTCGGCTTACATCCTGAAAACGCCAAACTTCGTATCCGTCACTGGCGCGTTCAACGCAGCCGACAGCGACAGCGCCAACACCTCCCGTGACTTAGCCGGGTCGATGATGCCGTCATCCCAGAGGCGCGCCGACGAATACAGCGGGTGGCCTTCGCGCTCGTATTTTTCGAGGATAGGCTGGCGGAACTCGGCTTCTTCAGTGCGCGACCAGCGTCCGCCCTTGCGTTCGATGCCCTCGCGCTTGACCAGAGCCAGCACAGTGGCGGCCTGCTCGCCGCCCATCACGGAGATACGGGCGTTTGGCCACATCCAGAGGAAGCGCGGGGAGTAGGCGCGGCCGCACATGCCATAGTTTCCTGCGCCGAATGACCCACCGATGATCATCGTCACCTTGGGAACCTGGGCGGTCGCGACCGCCGTCACCAGCTTGGCGCCGTCCTTGGCGATGCCGCCGGCCTCGTACTTCCGGCCGACCATGAAGCCGGTGATGTTTTGCAGGAACACCAGCGGGATCCTGCGCTGGCAGCAGAGCTCGATGAAATGGGCTCCCTTCTGGGCACTTTCGGAAAAGAGCACGCCATTGTTGGCGAGGATGCCCACCGGCATGCCGTAGAGATGGGCAAAGCCGGTGACCAGCGTCGCGCCGAAATTCTGCTTGAATTCGTCGAGCTCCGATCCGTCGACGATGCGGGCGATCACTTCACGGACATCGTAGGGTTGGCGAAGGTCGGACGGTATGACGCCATAAATTTCATCCGCGGCGTAGACAGGAGGGACAGGATTACGTAAGTGTAGGCTTACGTTTTTTCGGCGATTGAGATTTCGGACAATCCGGCGCGCGATCGCCAATGCATGCTCGTCGTCCATCGCATAGTGATCGGCAACGCCTGATTCACGCGTGTGCAGGTCGGCGCCGCCAAGCTCCTCGGCGCTGACGTCTTCTCCCGTGGCGGCCTTCACGAGCGGCGGTCCGCCGAGAAAAATCGTCGCCTGCTTCCGCACCATGATCGTCTCGTCGGACATTGCGGGCACATAGGCGCCCCCCGCGGTACACGATCCCATGACACAGGCGATCTGCGGGATGCCAGCTGCGGACATATTGGCCTGATTGTAGAAGATGCGGCCGAAGTGCTCGCGGTCGGGAAAGACCTCGTCCTGATTCGGCAGGTTTGCCCCGCCG
>JBEVEP010000082.1:0-9126 GCA_040512755.1 Mesorhizobium sp. | reverse complement strand
TGATCGCATACTCGGCCATGATCGAACGCCACAGGGTTGCGCCCGCTTCACGCAGGGTTGACGGCGGATCAGCTAAGGTTGGCGCCGATCCGGCGACCAACGTCAGTGGTTCTTGCGATTTTCTCCCCATGATTTCCTCACGCGAATGTTTTGCTCAATTATAGCATAAGTGAGGCGCCTCCGCGCTCGGGTTTCGGGGGCTTGAAAATTTTCTTCCATCCCCCCGGCCCTGGAAGGCTTCGCGACTATAAGGGGGGCCGCCTCTGGTGCGGGAAATCCACTAGGACGTGGGGCCCTCCGCGTCCTGTCGTACGCTAGCGAAGGCTTGGCCGCGCGCGGCGCTAATCTCCAGGAAATCTCCAAAGAGATTCAAGCTTGGCTTCAAGACTGTCACACGGCCGCTGGTTAGAGATTCCAGCCATGTGCTGGCGCCGGGCAGCCGCACAGCGGCCGTGCGGCTACGCCGCCTAGCCCGTAAAAACCAGAGGGCAATATGATGGTAGAGTTCGTTCTCTTCTTAGCCGTGGCCATTGCCCCGCTCGCAGCCATCGCGGTTTTCGCCACTGGAGGCGGCAAAAAGGATACGGATAGCCACAAGTACGACTAGTTGGCTTCTCCTGACCGGTCCCTTCCGTTGCGGTGTCCGCTGATAGCAGCGTCGCCTTGGTCGGTGGATCTAACGATGATGGGGGAGTCGGCGCGACGTGGGCGTTCGCGCAACGGCCCGGGCACTGGATTCAGGAGCAAAAGTTGGTAGGCGCCGGTGCAGCTAGAAAGCTCGCGTCCTCTGTTCCGCCAGCGGCCGATGCCGCCCTAATGGGCAGGTCCGAAGATAGGGGGCGGGTGGGCGCGGCGGCGGACAGCCAAGACGGGGGTAGCCTTTACCCCGATCCTACTGGAACGCTCCTGCTGGACGGGCTTAGCAATCGCGCGAGGTGCTGCGCGCAATCCTTGAGATAGTGCCCTCCAGAATTGCTTTTAAGGTCATCCTCGGCGCTGGCGAATAGGTCTCTCTTGGTTTCTCAGTGTCGCCATTGTCACCTTCAGAAATTCTTGAGCCGATCCGGCGCCAGCTCTGTGTAGCGAATGTTCTTGTGCCCAAGCCGCGTCGGTACACACAGCCGGGTTCTCTGCCTCAAGTCGGCTCTTCGACTTGAACGGCGAGACGAACAGGGCCACGCAGAGGCGGAACAGCGCGATCATCGTCGCCGACGTTAGGCGATTCGCTCACGTGATCAACACGGATGGAGTCCTCGGTATGCTCAGGACTGCAAAAACGGAAGCCGTCCCCAGTTCGGTTCGCTTGCCATCGTCACGTGTCGGCCTATCATCTCTGCAAGCTTCCGCGTGATGGCAAGACCGAGGCCCGCTACACCGTATTGCCGTAGAACAAATTCTAACGCAGAAAACTCTTAGTATGCATCCCTTTGTACATCTCTGAAGAAATACCATGCCGTTGCATTTTATCATAGAGCGTCTTGATCGGCACGCTCAACATCTCGCTTGTCGCGAGCACATCGCCCATGTTTTTTCGGAGTTCAGCCTCAATTAGGGCGCGCTCAAAATGCCGGATTTGATCGGTTAGCGGCTCTTCCACCGTCACTAGGCCGAGTGCTTCGTCCGAAAGCCCCAGCACGAATCGATCTGCGGCATTGTGAAGTTCGCGCAGATTACCAGGCCACTGAAAGCGCATTAATGCACCGATCTGCGTTCGGCTGACGATCGGGGCCGGACGGCCGTATCGCATGGCGGCGTCCAACACAAAATGTTCAAACAGGAGCGGGATATCCTCGCGACGGTCGCGCAGGGGCGGTAGAAAGACCGGCGCGACGTTCAGGCGGTAGTAAAGGTCCGCACGAAAGTAGCCTTTGAAACTTAAATCATGGAGATCGACTTTCGTTGCGGCCACCACCCTGCAGTCGATAGGAATGACTTCGTTAGATCCTAAGTGCTCGACTGTCCGTTCTTGCAGGACACGTAATAGCTTGACCTGCAGACCAAGCGGCATGCTCTCAATTTCGTCGAGGAAGAAGGTTCCACCATGAGCATGTTCCAGTTTTCCCATTCGCTTCCCCTTGGCCCCCGTGAATGCGCCAGGCTGGTGACCAAAAATCTCGCTTTCGAACAAAGACTCAGGCAAAGCACCGCCGTTGACCGCAACGAAGCGTCCATGGCGCCGACCACTTAAATCGTGAAGGCAACGTGCAACAATCTCCTTTCCGGTCCCGGTCTCGCCGACGATGAGCACATCAGCATTGGTCTCGGCGAGGTCCAGCACAGTGCGACGCACCATATCCACCGCGGCGGATATCCCAAGAATGCGGGTCGCGATCGCTTGCTTATTCTTCAGTTTGGCTTGCAAGGTATCGAGTTCAAGCGTCAGTCTCCTCTTCTCGACAGCGCGCCTGACGGCAGCGAGGAGTTGGTCGGGAGCAAACGGCTTCTCGATGAAGTCGTAGGCCCCGTGCCGCATGGCCGTAACGGCCATGCTTACGTCGCCATGCCCCGTGATAAGAATGACGGGCATGTCGGGATCCAATTGATGCAATCTCTGCTGCAGCTCCAAACCATCCATACCGCGCATCAGCACGTCGCAGACAACGATCAAGCTCGATGCGGGTGTGATCTGAGGCAGGGCCAACGACGCAGACGGAAACGAGTCGACTTTGAGTCCCGCCAGCTCAAGCGCCTGTTCGGTGCCTAGGCGAGCGCTCTTGTCATCATCGATGAGAATGACCTTCACATTGTCCTGCATCCAGAAGCTCCTTGGGTGCGTGCTGCAAACGAAGCACGAACTCCGCGCCCCCCTCCGGCCGGTTCGCGGCGGTCAAATCTCCTCCGAGCTCGCGCGCGATACCGATCGAAATCACCAAACCGAGGCCGAGACCTCGGCCGGACTCTTTGGTCGTAAAGAACGGCTCGAATAGTCGCGGCAGATGATGCTGTGGAATTCCAGGGCCATTATCACGCACCGCGATCTGCACCCATTCGCCGACTACCGTCACTAGGATCGTCATCCTCTGTTGAGACCCCCCGGCCATGGCGTCCATGGCGTTAGCCGCCAGATTGACGATAACCTGCTCCAACCGCGTGGAATCCCCGAAGACCCAGACGTCCCGACCGGGCCATTCTTCCGCAATTGCGACCTGCTGTTCGTTAGCCCTTTGGTTAAGCAAAAAAAGGGCGTTCGCCATCGACCGCTTCAAGGAAATGGGTCGCCGTTGAACCGGATCCTTGCGAGCAAACGCCTTGAGCTGGCCTGTAATCTTGCCCATGCGATCAATCAACTCTTCGATCACCCCGAGATTCTTGACAGCATCATTCATCCGCCCGCGTTGGAGAAAAACGCCGGCATTGGCGGATAGCGTCCGCAAAGCCGCGAGCGGTTGATTGAGCTCATGGGTGATTCCAGCCGCCAACTGGCCGAGCGCAGCGAGTTTGCCTGCCTGGACCAATCCTTCCTCGGCCCGCCGGCGCTCGCTCATTTCGCGTTGCAACTGCCTGTTGGTAGTGACTAGATCGGTCGTGCGCTCCGTTACTTTTCTTTCGAGAGCGTCGTTGGTGCGTTCGAGAGCTTCTTTCGCGGCCAGACTTTGCGCTACGAACAGTCTGCGTTGGCGGGCATAGAGGATCAGGAGCAGCAGGAATGCTGACAGTAACCCGGCGAGAACGACAGCGAGTTGGCGCAGTTCGTGAACGGAGCGACGACTGGAGAGTAGTATCAGGTTCCAGCCCGCCTCTGGGACTGGATGTCTTAGTTCCAGGTAGTCCGAATCGGGTTGCCACCCCCCGGCGTTCGCGTCGACGCTCATTGCCCGGGCGCCATCGGCGAAAACCTTTTTCACCTCGGCGCGCAGAGGCGTCAATTGCACGTTCCAATACTGCTGGGTCTTTGCGATCCGTTGGGCGGCAGCGGGCAGCAATGGGCCCAGGGTGTGGAACCTCCATTCTGGATTTGATGAAAGAAAAATGACGCCGTTAGCATCGGCAGCGAGCACGACATCGGTGGTGCCTGCCCAGGTCCGCTCCAAGTGGTCGATACTCACTTTGAGCGCCCCGACACCCAGCGTACGTTCGCCGTCGCGCAACGCGCGAGCGAAAAAAAAGCCTGGGATCCCGCTGGTGGTGCCGATCGCGTAAAATCGGCCGCTCCCGTGCTGCATCGCCTCCTGGAAGTAGGGGCGGTAGGACAAGTCGACTCCTACGAAACTGGCTTCTTCGTTCCAGTTGCTGGAGGCAAGAGCAATTCCATTGTTATCTAGGATATACAAGACCGAGGTATGCGTTGCCTGATTGATGCCCTCCAGCCGGTCGTTCACCGCGCGCACTAGGTTCGAATCGGTGGGATTCCGCAACAGAAGAATGACGTCGCGTTCAAGGGTCAGTAGATCTGGTAGAAAGTCATATTTTGCCAATTCGCTTTCGAGAGCAGCCGCAGAGAGCTCAAGCCGATGCAAGCCTTCTCGGCGCAGGCGTTCGTGACCAAGGCGGTCGGCCGCCACGTAAGCAGAAGTAAGAATTGCAGCCGTGATCGCTGCAAACCCAATCCAAAACCAGATTTGATGCGCCAGGCTGGCCGGCTTCATTGATAACATCGTCGGCATGAGCCCCGCGGCCGCCGGACGACCAGGTCGCTGCTGTGCCGTGTTTTCCATGGACCTCCCTGGTACTTGGGGATTACGTCTAAGGTCCAGACAATGAAGCTTAGACTACAATTGAGCGTTCGCGAGCAAATAGAAGGTGCACATTAACGCACGGAGGTTTGCTCTTTCGGGAGTGGGAGACATTTGCTCATTCTGAGCCTTTCGGCCTTGGAGTTCCAGCAACCTTTGCGACCTCTAGCAACAGCGGTGCTGCGATAGCCTGTGACCGCCAAGTCGTGACCAAGCATCAAGCTTCCGACTGAGATGATGCGCGCCGACGAAGGCTTCCAATCCGATCAGGCAGGTGGCAGGTTGGCGAGTTTCCACCAATGGCATGCGACCATTATGCCGATTCTTCAGTCTGCCGTGTCAAACTTGATCCGAACGCCCTCATCAAGAAGCGATATGTCGGGATACTGACGGTGAAACACATTCAGAGCCGCTGGCGTCCAACGGTAATATCGCCATTCGTCACTTCGAATATCGTGCTGAAAAGTGGCGTTCCGTCACGCTCGACTGTCAATCGAACTTTCATCGCCGTACTCCGCTCTTGTCAGTGTAGCCCGGACAATCCCGATTTTATGATTACCGCCTTAGACTAGTGATAGCCCGCCCCGGCACGAACCTTGCCGCGGAAGACCCAATAAGACCACGCCGTATATCCGACGATTACCGGCAGCAGAAAAAGCGTGCCGACGAGGAGAAACGCCTGCGAGCGAGGGGCGGCGGCCGCATCCCACAGACTTACCGAATGGGGTACAATGTTCGGCCAGAGACTGATTACGAGCCCGAGATAGCCCATCGTGAACAGCGCGATTGTGCCGAGAAAAGGCAGAAATTCGGCACGACGGTCGATTGAACGCCAGACCCAGAGGGCAAGCCAGATCGATATGATCGGAACGGGGCTTAGCAGCGCGATATTGGGCCACGAAAACCAACGCGCCCAGATCTGGGGCTCGAGAAATGGGGTCCACACGCTCACGATGCCGACGCAGACGAGGACGACCCCCATCAGCCATCGGGCTTGCGCGCGCGCCCAATCCTGCAAGACGCCTTCTGTCTTCATGATCAGCCAAGTCGCCCCGAGCAGTGCATAGCCCAACACCAGACTGATCGCGGTCAGGACCGAGAACGGCGTCAACCAATCAAACGAACCGCCGGCGAAGAAGCGGCCATCGACCCGGAACCCCTGCACGAATGCGCCAAGCAAAAAACCTTGTGCGAGCGTGGCAACCAGGGAGCCATAGTGAAAAGCCGCATCCCAGCGATGCTTCGATTGGGGCGAAGCCTTGAAGCGCAACTCGAACGCGATGCCGCGAAAGATGAGTGCCATCAGCATGATCAGGATCGGGAAGTAGACCGCCGGCAGAATGATAGCGAACGCGAGCGGGAAAGCGGCAAGCAGCGCGACGCCGCCCAGCACGAGCCAAGTCTCGTTGCCGTCCCAGATCGGTGCCACCGAGTTCATCATGATGTCGCGGGCTGCATCGTTCGGGGCTCGCCGGAACAAGATGCCCACGCCGAGATCGAATCCATCCATGAGCACATACATGAAGACGCCAAATCCCAGGATCAACGTCCACAATGGCACGAAGTCGAGCGGCATCATGGGCGAGGCTCCGCGATAATGGGAGTACCGGGGCGCCCCGCCGCGCCGGCCGCGGCACGGGCCGGCAACGGTCGCTGCAGCCCTTCGATCGGCCGATCCGGTTCCTCCTCGATCTCGGGACCGGCACGCACGAGACCGATCATGTAGTAGAGGGTCACAGGGTAAACGACGAGGTAGACGATCATGTAAATGATGAGCGAGACCAAGACGTCGGAGCCGGCCAACGATGGGGTCACTGCGTCCTTAGTGCGCATCAGGCCGTAGATCACCCAAGGCTGGCGTCCAACCTCTGTCGTGATCCATCCGGCAATCACGGCGACAAAGCCAAGCGGGAGGCAAGCCTCGCACACGCGCAGGAACCAGACGGTGTCGTAAAGTCGATTGTTCCAGCGCAACCAGTTCGCAAGGACAACGACCAGCATCATCAGCATTCCGATGCCGACCATCACGCGAAATGACCAGAAGACGATCGCCGGCGGCGGCCTGTCTTCGCGCGGCCACTCCTTCAATCCGCGTACCGTGCCGTCCAGCGTGTGGGTCAAGATGAGGCTGCCGAGGTACGGCACCTCGATTGCCCATCGCGTGACCTCGGCCTCTTGATCGGGCCAGCCAACAATGACGAACGGCGCCCCCGACCGTGTCTCCCAATGCCCCTCCATGGCAGCGAGCTTGGCAGGCTGATAGTGAAAGGTGTTGAGACCATGCAGATCACCAATGGCGACCTGGAGCGGCACCAGGAAGGTAAGCAGCCACAGCGTCATCGACAGCATCTTGCGCGCCTCGACCGTGGCACGCTCGCGCCGAAGATAATACGCGGCTACACCGACGACGACGAAGCCGGTCGTCACCAGAAAGGCTGTAACAGTGTGTGAAATCCGAAAGGGAAAAACGGATTGAAGATGACAGCAATCCAGTCAACTGCATGGAACCGGCCATCGATAATCTCGTACCCAGCCGGAGTTTGCATCCACGAATTTAGCGCCAAGATCCAGAACGAGGAAAAGAGAGTGCCAACGGCAACCATGGCGGCCGCGAAACAGTGCGCCCAGGGCGGCACCAATTTGCGGCCGAACAGCAAAACGCCGAGGAAGCTCGCTTCGAGGAAAAAGGCGGTGAGGCCCTCGTAAGCCATCAGCGGGCCGATAACATTGGCGGCCGCATCCGAGAAACGGCTCCAATTGGTGCCAAACTGAAACGGCATGACAATGCCGGAAACCACTCCAAGGCCAAACGAAACCGCGAAGATTTTGGTCCAGAAGACGGAGACGCGGAAGTAAGTGTGATCGCCGGTCTTCAGGTAGAGCGACTCGAGTACGGCGATATAGCAAGCCAGCCCGACCGTGAATGCCGGAAGCAGGATGTGAAACGAGATGACCCAGAAGAATTGGAGTCGAGACAGCAGCACAGGGTCGAGCGTCATCGCGCGTCCCCTACGTGCATCGGCCAGGCTCTATGCCCAGTTCGATGTGGCTCGGACCGACACCCATCGGGCAAGGCCTCCGACTGGTTGCCGACCAGCACATTCACGACCGTCTCCCTCGAGTGTCTGAAGCGTGGAACCCTTCGGTCGAAAGGCCGAGCTTCCGCATCTTGTCGTAAAGGGTTCGCTTCGGAATTCTCAAAGTCCGACAAACCAGTGTTGCATTGCCGTGGTGCTCGGCCAGTGCATTTTCGATCAGCACGCGTTCAAATCGATTGATCTGATCGCCGAGCGAGATTCTTTGAAGCTTCCGTTCGGACAAAACGCCGACCGAATCATCCAACAATCCGAGCACGAAGCGGTCAGCGACGTTACGCAGCTCGCGGACATTTCCCGGCCAGTTATGACTCATCAATTCGTTGAGCTGCGACGCGGTGATGACCGGCATGAGCTTGTTGTGGCGGCGCGCGGCGTCGACAACGAAATGCTCGAACAGCAGTGGAATGTCCTCCGTGCGATCCCGCAACGGTGGAATGTCCAGCACCGCGACGTTGAGACGATAGAGCAGGTCCGTGCGAAAGTGCCCCTCTTCGGCAAGCTGCTTCAGGCTTTCCTTACTCGCCGTGATGACGCGCACGTCCACAGTCAACGATTCATTCGATCCCAACCGCTCGATTTTTTGATCCTGCAGGACGCGCAAGAGCTTAACTTGTAATCCCGCTGGCATACTTTCGATTTCGTCGAGAAACAGCGTGCCGCCGTGGGCATGCTGAAACTTCCCAATGTGGCGGTGCGATGCGTCGGTGAATGAACCGGGCTCGTGGCCGAACATCTCGCTCTCGAACAGCTGTTCTGGTACGCTACCGCAATTGACGGCCACGAACGGCTTCGAGCTTCGCGGGCTGTGCTGGTGCAGACTGCGGGCAATCAACTCCTTGCCGGTTCCCGTTTCTCCTTGAATGAGGACGTTCGCGGGTGGACCCGCCAGATCGAGAACGAACTGTCGCACGCGCCGGATCGCCGACGAACTGCCGATAATTGACGCCTCGATGCCGCATTGATCGGCGAGCTGGGCCCGCAGCGCTCTGACCTGGAGGATGAGGCGGCGTTTTTCAGCCGCTCGCGTCGCCATTTCGACCAATCGGTCGGGCGGGAAGGGCTTTTCCACGAAGTCGTAGGCGCCCAGCCGCATGGCGTTCACTGCCATGGCGACGTCGCCATGACCCGTAATCAGAATGACTGCGAGATCTCTGTCGATTGATTGCGCCCTCACAAGCAGGCCCATGCCATCCAGTCCAGGCAACTTAACGTCGCAGACGACGATCGCGGGCACACCGGGAACGATGCTCGGGATAGCCGACTCGGCGTCGGCGAACGGCTCGACCTCAAAGCCTGCGAGTTGGAGCGTCTGCTGTGTGCCGAGCAGCACAGCAGGGTCATCTTCAATCAGCAGC
>JBEVEP010000004.1:0-3295 GCA_040512755.1 Mesorhizobium sp. | reverse complement strand
TTCGAGGGGAAGGCACGCATAGCTTTCGGCGCCGGCGCAGTGCTGGCGTCGTTCGTCTGGTTCTTCGGGTTGGGGTACGGCGCCCGCCTTTTGCAGCCGGTTTTCGCTCAACCGGCGGCTTGGCGCGTTCTTGATATCCTGATTGGCATCATCATGGCCGCTATCGGCCTTGGGCTGGTAGCCCGTCTCGCCTGATCAGGCGACCTTCGTGGTCTGCGAAGTGGACGGCTTGCGCTTCTTGGCGACGCAGATGAGAGCGGCCTGGATCGCTGCCGGACCGATTGCACGATACTGCTTGGCAAGTTCCATACGTTGAGGTCGGGCTGGTTCGGACTTGGTTCGTTTCATGGGTCTCTTCCCTTAGGTCATGTTGCGTCGAGGGCACGCAAATGGGGGCCGAATGGGACGAAATCGTGACGCCGGAACCGTAAACACGTACTTTTACGCTCATTTTGTATAGACATGTTTAATAAAACCTTACGGAACCATCCGCCGGCGGCAATCGTGCGGGCTCAAATGGCAGCTTGACGGCAGCAGGCGGCAGGGGTGATAACGCCATTGATGAAAACGTCTTTTGCCATTTGCGGCATTTGCATTATTGGCTAGCGCACGCGCTGGTCCGGACGTTTTCGCCTTCTCTCTCGACAGACAAGCAAACGCACCGGCCAGCAGGCAGGGTTATGTATGTCTGGGTTATATATGTCTGAAGGTTTTAAGGGTTTGCGGCTCTACAACACGCTGACGCGCACGAAAGAGGATTTCGTGCCAATCTGCGCCGATCACGTGCGGATGTATGTCTGCGGCCCGACGGTCTACGACTACGCCCATATCGGCAATGCGCGGCCGGTCATTGTGTTCGACGTGCTCTACAGGCTGCTGCGCCATCTCTGCGGCGCCGAGCATGTCACCTACGTCCGCAACATCACTGACGTCGACGACAAGATCAATGCGCGCGCGGCGCGCGACTATCCCGACCTGCCGCTCAACGAGGCGATCCGCAAGGTCACCGAGGAGACGAACGCCCAGTTCCAGGCCGATGTGAAAGCGCTCGGCTGCCTGGAGCCGGATAGCCAGCCCCGCGCGACCGAGCACATCGACGAAATGCGCGCCTTGATCGACCGGCTTGTCGAGCGCGGCGTCGCTTATGTGGCGGAAGACCATGTACTGTTCTCCCCCGTGGAGATGAACAAGCGCACGGGTCCGCGGTATGGCGCGCTGGCCCGCAGGTCGCTGGACGAGATGCTGGCCGGAGCCCGCGTCGACGTCGCCTCGTACAAGCGCGACGAACTCGATTTCGTGCTGTGGAAGCCGTCGAAGATGGGCGAGCCCGGCTGGCCGTCCCCCGGAGGCATCTCCGTGCTCGGCCGGCCCGGCTGGCACATCGAATGCTCGGCCATGTCGATGGCCAAGCTGTTGGAGCCGTTCGGCGGCGGCCTCACCTGCGACGATCCCGAGAAAAACGTCTTCGACATTCATGCCGGCGGCATCGATCTTGTTTTCCCGCACCACGAGAACGAGATCGCTCAGTCCTGCTGCGCCTTTGGTTCAGAGCGCATGGCCAACATCTGGATGCACAACGGCTTTCTGCAGGTCGAAGGCAGGAAGATGGCGAAGAGCGAAGGCAACTTCGTCACCATCAACGAGTTGCTGAACACCGAGAGTTTCGGCGGGCGGAGATGGCCGGGTGAAGTGCTCAGGCTGGCGATGCTGATGACGAACTATCGCGAGCCGATCGACTTCAGTGTACGGAAGCTGGAGGAGGCGAGCACGATCCTTGGGCGCTGGGCGGATGCCGTGCAGGGTCGCGATCCAGCAATCGACAGCATTCCAGCGGCAGCGTTCGAAGTGCGGTTGAACGAGCGCAATCCTTTGCTCGACGATCTCAACACGCCGGCGCTGGTTCAAGAGCTTCATAAACTTGCAAAGCAGGCCGAAGAAGGCGACCAGGGCGCCAAACAGGAGTTGCGGCTGGGTCTCGACCTGCTTGGATTTGAAGCGATTGATGCTTTCTCCGGCGCAGCTTTGGCGTCGGCCGTCATCCTCGATGGTTCGGCGGCTGCGGAAATCGGACAGGCCATCCAGCGTCGCCTTGCCTTCATCCGCGACAGGAACTGGGCGGAGGCCGACCGCATCCGTGATGACCTACTGGAGCAGGGTATCCAGTTGAAGGACGGCAAGGACCCTGTCACGGGCGAGCGAGTGACAACATGGGAGGTGAGGCGGTGAAGGGGAGCGGAAAACGTTGATGGGCGCGATTCTGGCCACCCCCCTCTGTCCTGCCGGACATCTCCCCCTCAAGGGGGGAGATCGGCAGCGTCGAGCTCGGCCCTCTCTTTTCTGCGCTGGTGATTGGCGAAACCCGGCGCGATGGCTGATCTCCCCCCTTGAGGGGGAGATGTCCGGCAGGACAGAGGGGGGTGCCTGGGGAGATTATTCGCTCCTTCGCCTTTGTCGCTTCCACACCGCTGGCGAATGGCGAAACCCGGCGCGATGGCTGATCTCCCCCCTTGAGGGGGAGATGTCCGGCAGGACAGAGGGGGGTGCCTGGTGAATCACTTTGCGGTACCCGCCAATAACCGCCAGAACGCGCGGAAAATGCGTAGGGTGCTGACCGACGCAGAGCTGAAACTCTGGAACGAACTTCGCGCGCATCGTCTGATGGGCCTTCCGTTTCGACGGCAAATGCCCATCGCGGGTTATATTGTGGATTTCGCCTGTCCTTCCAAAAAGCTGATCGTTGAAGTGGATGGTTGCCAACACGGCGATGCTGCCAATGCTGCGGCCGACAAGGATCGTTCGCTGCGGCTCGAGGCGCTTGGCTGGACTGTTCTTCGCTTCTGGAATGATGATGTCATGCGCGATATCGAGAATGTGTGCCAACATATTGTTATCGTTTCTGGAATGGATCACGCCGATACCAGTGCAACCACCTTTGCTGAGCCAGGTAAGGAGACACATCCATGATCGACCATATCGGCATAACCGTCACTGACTTCGATGCTTCAAAGGCCTTCTACGACAAAGCCATGGCGCCGCTGGGCGCGTCGCTGATGATGACCGTGCCGGAGGAGTACACCGGCGGCGTTAAGGTCGGCGGCTATGGCCGTGACCATCCCTCCTTCTGGATCCACGAGGGACAGCGGCAGCAGGACCATCAGCACATAGCCTTCGCCGCGCGCTCCCGCGCGGAAGTCGATGCTTTCTACGAGGCCGCAATCGCTGCCGGTGGCCGCGACAATGGCGGGCCGGGCCTGCGGCCGCACTACCATCCGAACTACTACGGCGCTTTCGTATT
>JBEVEP010000002.1:0-14049 GCA_040512755.1 Mesorhizobium sp. | reverse complement strand
TGGAAATCAGAATAAAAACAATAAATCTCAAATATACAAAGGGTAAGGCTAGATTACTCTGACTCCGTTAGTCCTGGTTCGAATCCAGGTTCCCCAGCCAACCACCTCGCTGCAAAACAGCCATTCTCTGTCTCTCTGGAATAGTCCCGACATTTCCGCGGCTTAGCTGCGTGAACGCGCGCACGTGGGTTCATGAGAGACGTCATTGCCTGCCATTTCGGGGAGTAACGGCACTTGGTCTCTGGAGCCTGATTTTCGACTAACGCTGGCAGGTGGGGCATTGCAACGCACACGGTTTCAGCAAGGGGTGACTAAGTTGCTCAAATGGATGCGATCGCAATGCGCTGATCGACCCAGCTTGGCGAGCCGGCA
Source organism: Mesorhizobium sp. (assembly GCA_040512755.1). Classification (GTDB taxonomy): domain Bacteria; phylum Pseudomonadota; class Alphaproteobacteria; order Rhizobiales; family Rhizobiaceae; genus JBEVEP01. The sequence goes on along the minus strand of JBEVEP010000002.1, from coordinate 13,677 downwards.
ATCTCAATCAAATGATCGAGGGTAAGTGCAGCAGGATGCCCGCCCGTCAGGATGGCGCGAACGATGTCAAGTGCGAGGAAGGCGAGCGGGAGTTGGTTGCTGATCCAGGCACGCGCGACGCCTTCTCGCCGGCCGATGTCGGCGATTGAGTCCACCTGCCGGCTAATAAGCAGGGCCAGCCAGCGACGTGAACGCAGAATCCAGCAGCGGCTGGGGATCTGGCGCACAGAAGGCCGGAGCCAGGACAAGCCGCCGAGTCCGCTTAGGACGTAGGATAATGCTCACCGAATGACACCAATGACCCGTTCCTTACGTTCCGTCGCATCACCTTGAATGTCCGGATTTGGGCGATGAGCTGTCATTCGCTGTCCTCGTCGCTGGTTGACTGGCCGTCGATCAGCTTCAGAAGCGTCTCATAGCGTGGATGGGTGCGGATGGAATCGAAATCCGAATCGTTCTTGAACCAAGATCTCATGTGAGGTCCCACCTTCCGCAAGAAAGGTTCCAGCAGGTCGAAGGCGCGATCGGCTTCGCCGAGCAGAGTATGGACGCAGGCAACGTTGTACAACGCGTTGTTGTCGTCAGCATCGATCGCAAGAGCGCGATCTGCCCACTCCTTGGCCCGCTCACGCTGGCCGAGACCAATGAGCGCGATGGCGCCGAGTTGGGCGGGGTCGGAATTCTCGGGATGCAGGCTGAGGGCGCGCTCCGCCCGCTCGAGCCCCACCGCGGCCAGCTTGGCCTCCTCGTCATGTCGGCCGAGCGTGTGCAAGATGTTCATGACAAGCAGCGGCGACCGGTAGTCGTCGGGGTTGATGTCGGTGCAGCGTTCGTAGAGTTCGACTGCCTTTTCAAGATCGCCATGTGCGAACGAGTGTCGGGCGTAGAAGAAATGGCCTTCATAGGAATTTGGATCGAGCGCGATCGCCCTTTCGAATTCGGCGACCGCGTCATTGTGTCGGTCGTTTATCGACAGCGCAAGGCCGTGCGAAGCATGCGCTTCGGCAAGGTTGGGATCAAGCGCAAGCGCCTTGGCGCAGGTCGCAAACAGAGCCTCGAGCGAGATTTCCGCACCGTGCCAGCCATGCAGGGCCGAATCGCAATCGGCGATCCCGGCATAGGCGCGCGCATAGTTCGGATCGAGATCAGCCGCCCGGGCGAAGAGGCGTCGCGCCAGCTGCAGGGATCCTTTGGTGCGCGTGTGGAAAAACTCGCGCCCTCTGAGATAGTTGGTATAGGCCTCGACATTCGCGGTCGGCGCCTGTTCTAACGCCTTCTTCTCTTCGGGCAGCAGCCTGACCTTGAGCTGGTCGACGATGGTGTGTGTGATCTCGTCCTGGATGGCGAAGATGTCGGTGAGGTCGCGGTCATAGCGTTCGGCCCAGAGATGTGTCCCATCCTTGCCGTCGACCAACTGCGCCGTGATCCGCACGCGTTGTCCGGCCTTGCGCACGCTGCCTTCCAATATCGTTGTGACGTTGAACCGCTTGCTCACCTCCTGCACGTCGACTGATTTGCCCTTGTAGGTGAACACCGAATTGCGGGCGATGACCGAGAGCCCGGAAATCTTCGACAGGTCGGTGATGATGTCCTCGGTGATGCCGTCCGAGAAATATTCCTGCTCCGGATCGCCGCTCATGTTGTTGAAAGGCAGCACCGCGATCGAAGGCTTTTCCTTTGCCAGCGCTGACTTAGGCGCCGCGCCGGTCGCCATGTGCTGGAAGAAGTCGACATGATAGACCTGCACTGGCCGGTCGATGTTCTTCAGCGTCTGATCGCCTGCATCCTCGAAGGTGAGGTCAAGCCGGTTGCCGACATTGTCGCGAACAGAGCTGGACACGGCGACGCCACCCGGCCTGGCGAGACTCTCGATGCGCGCCGCCACGTTGACGCCGTCGCCATAGATGTCGTTGTCCTCGAAGATGATGTCGCCGAGATGGATGCCGATGCGAAATTCGATGCGGCGATCCTCCGGCACGTCGACGTTGCGCTGGCGCATCCTGCGCTGGATCTCTGTGGCACAAGCAACGGCGTTCACCACGCTCGGGAATTCGACCAGCATGCCGTCGCCGGTGACCTTGACGATGTGGCCCTGATGCTCGGCGATCTTGGCGTCCGCCATCTCGCGGCGGTGCGTTTTGAGGGCTGCGAGTGTCCCAGCTTCGTCGAGGCCCATGAGCCGGCTGTAGCCGACCACGTCGGCGGCCAATATTGCTGTTAGGCGGCGTTCCATACCTCGGTTGGCCTGCTTGTTTCGGAGTATACCTTAGCAGTTTCCCCGCATCAGCAGGCGGTATTTCGTCGACCAGGCGAAGAATACCGGCTTCCGCACAAAGGCAAACAGACAAAGCTTGGCTCGAATGTCCGTTCACGCCGTGATCCGGCCTATCCCGAATGCGAACTTTTTGACCCGAGCGCGACTTTGCACCTGGCGCAAAGCGGCCTTCGACACCGGCGGGACGAATGTCTGCACATGGCGCAGCTTTCCCGTTCGCCAATGTGAAGGTTTGACCCCGAAGTCCACCCTTGTAACGGTTGGACCGGAAGGGTCTGCAAAGCGATCAACTCGCCTCCAGTCTGAAAACGTTTGTCACCTCATGGCGTCCGCGCAAAACATGCTGGCCGATGGGTAGCGCCGAACATTCCAAGCCGGCGGATCGCTGCACGACATCGCTGATCAGAACAACAGCCTCGTCATCATCGGTCATGTACTCTTTGGCGACATCTTCGATGCGCTGCGCGGTATTCACGACATCGCCGACCAGGGTGTAGTTGATGCGCCCCGGTGCCCCGATGTTTCCCACCATTGCAGGGCCGGCATGTATTCCTATCCGGATTCTCACGGACGGCAAGCCAAGCGCCCGCCGACGCCGATTGTCGCCAGCGATCGCGGTTGCGATCGCGCGCGCGGCGCGACATGCTCGAGCGGAATGATCCAGCTGCAATTCAGGCGCCCCCCAAAATGCCATCAATGAGTCGCCGATGTATTTGTCGATGGTGCCGCCTTCCGCCTCCACGCAGGCGGCGAGAAGCCGGAAATGATCATTGAGGAAAGTCGCAGCATTGGACGCCGATAGCTCCTCGGCAAGACTCGTGAACTCGACAATGTCAGTAAAAAGCACCGTGACTTCGCGCTCTACAAGCGCTGTCGCCTGTTCGCCCTGTGCCATGAGCTGCTGGACTAGGCGCCGAGGCACATAGGTCTCGAACCAGTGCAAGCTCGCAACGAGCGAATTGTAAGCCCCGATCGCCTCGTCGAGTTCGCGAAGATGACTACCGTCGAGCGGGCGGGCTGCGGTCAGATCGAGAGTACGAATTGCTGTAGTCGCTCGCGCCAGGCGCAATATCGGTTTTCCAATCGCATAGCCGACCAGCCAGGCGCCGGTGACCGCAGCAAGGACTGCCGCGAGCCCTAGCCAGGCTGCATGCTCAAGTCTGCGGACTTCGCTGCCAAGCTCGTCGAGCGGCAGGTATCGGCCAACCACCCAAGGCTGGTCGCTGTATCCTGAGATGTCGCGGTAGATGAAGACATAGGGAACGCGATTGACAGATACGGTGTGGCTTTTCGAAGAACCGACGAAAGCGGCCGAGCTCGTCTCCGCATCAGGGCTCCAGATCGACGCCAGCACCGGATCCCCGATTTCGGTAACGTCTGGAAGGGGTTTGTCGCGCTTGAACAGTCGAGGGTTGTGCGCGAGCGCTGCGTGGGCAAGGACGCGGTTGCGGCCGAGGAGAATGAATGCGCCGACGTCTGACCCCGCGGGCGATTCGGCGAGAAAACGTGACAGTTCCGCGACCGTAACGGTGGTCAATAGGATTCCGAGAAAAGTACCCTCGTGCCATAATGGGGTGCGAACATTGACCAGGGGCTGATTCAGCCGTTCACTCCAAAGAAGCTCTCCCCAGACAGGATGACCTGCGGTCCGCGCCATCTCGAATGCTTCGTCGAGGCCGGGCACGGTTCGCATGTCGATCTTTCGCAAGACGACATCGTCGCCGTGGCGTTCGACGCGCAGCTGCTTCAAATCGGTGCGGATGACGGCGAGCGCTGCGATCTGTGGAATACCGGCGAGCGCTGCCCGAAGCTGGCTCAACGAGGCAGCCTCATCCTGCGGGTCAAGATCGCCGTCGAGAAAAAGCTTGGCCAGGAATTCGGACTGGTCGCGGGCTGGATCGAGGTGCAATCGAGTCCGTTCTACGATCGTGTCGATAATGCGCTCACTCCGGTCGCGGACCAATGCGATGGTATTCTGGCGGCCACTTTCCAGGGCGAGGATCAGCGCGGCTGCCGTTACTGCGATGATGACGCCGAACGTGACAGCCAATGCAACGTGTACGGGGACGCGGTGCGGCCGCCACAACGATGCCGACTCGCCGCTATTGGGCCGAGCCATGCTACCGCCTTTCGACCTCGCCCGGGGAAGGAGCTTCCAGGCCAAAACCCTTTGCAGTTTCGGGCCGACAATAGACATCTGACGATCAGCGAACCGCGAGCAAGAAAGCGGGGACGAAGTGGTCCGGGACACTGCCTCCCGTGAGGGCGCTCGCTTGATGGATTGAAGCTCTCGGCTCCAGTTTCAGTAGTGAAGGTGCAGCACAAACGGCGCTTGCTCGCCCCTCGGAATGACCACGAACAGGTTGTCGTATGCACTTCGTTCGATTTTGACTTCCTCGGGATATCCAAGCGCCTTGAGAATCTCTGGAATGGTGCTCCAATGCCCCACCACAAGCACCTTGTCTTTGCCGTTCTCTGAGCGGAGGAGGCGGACCAGGCCGTCGGTGTCCTCATAGGAATGGACACGAATCTCAAGTCCACGGGCAGTCGCGAGAGGCTCGGCCGTCTCGACTGTGCGCCTGGCTTGCGTGGCATAGACAGCAGTGATGCCGGCATCCTTCAGTCGCTCACCCAGCATCTTCGCTCGTTGTTGTCCGGACTCCGACAAAGGGGTTTCGTCGAGAATTTCATCGAGGTTCAGTGTCGACGGCGGATCACTGTGCCGGACGATGTAAATCACCTCCTGCGCGCTAACTGAATAGGGCGATACGAGAATGCCGGCAGCTAACCCGATCAGAAACCCGATGGCCCTGGATCCCATGGCGTTTGCTCCTGCGTCCGCACCTCTCCGGAGGAAACTTGCAACGTAGCATGCAGGGCAGGCTGCAGATAGTCAGTTGGATCTTGTTAATCCCAATCGCCAAGCAGGTGACAGGAGTCTTCGGCAGGCCAAGTCCAGGCCAACACGCGATGGGCTCCAACCGTAGAGGATGGGTAGACAAACGCCCGCTCCCGGCGCGACTTTGCCGTGCGCGAATGCGAAGGTATGATCCTTCTCGGTCGTTAATTTGTTCTCCGCCGAACCGGAAATCGTGACCGCTAAGCGGCCATTCCCATTGCAAATTCGAGCCAGGCTGGAATTCCGGCTTGGGTTGCAACGAAGTACGCGCCACCCCTGACAGCTTTCCGTCCTGCCGCAACAAAGGTGTTCCTGTCGCAAGTCGCGACTGAGTGGTAGGATCGATCCTGGCACAAGATCACGACGACGAAACCCTGCGGGACGGTCGTACGACAACGGTGCCAACGGGCGCCGCTGGCGACGAAAAACGGGAGGACGCGCCGTGTCAGACGCTACGGTGTCGAGCCGAATGCTCGACGTTGCCGAGGAAATGCGTGCGGTCACAGCCTTTGGGCAGCGGGTCCTGGAAGGTCGTCTTGGTCCGGACGCCTGCGACTTCATGTTCGGTAACCCCCAGGAACCGCCGCTGCGCGGACTGGTCGAAGCGATCATCCGCCATGCCGAGCCACGTGATGTTCACTGGTTCGGCTACCAGAAGTACGACCAGTCGGCACGCGACGCGGTCGCCCGCACGCTCCGCAAGGTACGGGGGCAGGATTTTGAGCCGGCAGACATCGCGATCACAGCTGGTGGCTTCGGCGCCATCGCAGCCGCGTTGCTCGCAGTAATCGAAGTTGGCGACGAGGTCTGCTATCCTCGCCCTGGCTGGTTTGCCTACGGCGCAGTGATCCGGGGCGCGGCAGGTACACCCGTCCCGGTGGATTTGGTGCCCGCGAGCTTCGATCTCGACGTGGAGGCAATTGCCGCCGCTATTGGCCCACGCACGCGGATGGTGGTGGTGAATACGCCGCACAATCCAACGGGCCGGATCTACCCCCGCGCGCAACTCGAAGCACTCGCTCAGGTGCTTACTGCCGCCTCGGAGCGGCATGGCAAAATCATCTACCTGCTCGCGGACGAGCCGTATGCGCGGGTGGTCTTCGATGGTCGCTCGCATGTTAGCCCGGCCGGCAGTTACCCTTACACGCTCATTGCCTACTCCTATGGGAAGACGCTGCTCGCTCCCGGCGAGCGGTTGGGCTGGCTGGCGCTGTGCCCGGACATGCCCGAGGCCGATCGCGCTGCACTGCGTGAGGCGGTGGAAATGGCGCAGGTTTCGCACGGCTGGGCATTCGCTGGCCGGACATTGCAGCGCGCACTGCCAGACCTGGAGGAACTGTGCATCGACGTGGGCGCACTGCAAAGGCGGCGCGACCACATGGTCGAAGGGCTACGGGCGGCCGGATACGACGTACCGAAGCCTGAAGGAACCTTCTATCTTATCCCCCGCTGCCCGATATCGGACGAGGCCGCATTCGCGGCGCGGCTTGCCGCCGAGGACGTCTGGGTAATGCCCGGTAGTGTCGCCGGCTTGCCGGGCCGGCTGAGGATCAGCCTGACTGCAACCGACGCGATGGTTGACCGGGCATTGCCAGTTTTTGCGAGGGCTATACGAGAGGTGCTGGACTGAGTGCCAAAAGCAGCGTTGACGGCCGGCTCCTAGCCCGCTTTGCGACTTTGTATCTTGTTCGGCAAGAGGCGAAATTGGCACGATTGCGCCAAATAAAAGCGGGACCGCCTCGCTATGGGCAGCTGACCCCGACGCAGACGTCGAAGATCAACCGCTTCAGCAGCTTGCTCCGGCCGGCGACTTGATGCAGTTTGCCGGAGTGTCTGCCGCCTCTGGAACGGTGCGGCAAAGCGCATCGAGAAAACATCATGTACGTGGCCGCCACCAAGCGTCTCACTCACGAGGGGGCCAAGCATATGGCCGCCGTCGCGGTAAAGCACGCACAGACTGCCGGGATTGCCATCGCGGTGGCCGTTGCGGATTCGGGCGGCCATCTGATGGTGCTCGAACGCATGGACGGCGGGCGGTTTCATACCGTTCATTCAGCAACTACCAAGGCCGTCTGCGCGGCCTCGAACAAGCGACCGACCTCGGCTCAGGGCGCGCAGGCGCAACTGCTTGACGTCGTCCAGGCTATCGGCTTGGCGCTCGCGGCGGGCCCGGAGAGGTGGACCGCCCTAGAGGGCGGTTTCCCGGTGATCGTCGAGGGCGAGTGTATCGGCGGCATCGGGGTTAGTGGCGGCGATTGGGAGACCGACGCGCACATTGCGCGCGCGGCCGTCGAGGCGATCGGCGCAGCTTGGTCGATGTGAGCGAACGTCACGCCCTCCTCGTCCGCCGGTCTTCAGGCTGACGGCAGGCCCATCATTCTCCGGGACCGACCGCACGCGTGATCGGGCCGGCTCGAAAGGAACCGGGGCTACTCCGCCTTTCTCAACCGGCTGGACGACTGCGGACGCTTGGCGGCGCTGTGCATGATCTCGCGGTTCGCTCACCTAGAGCTGCGTGCATCCGGATGGAACCGGACCGCCGCTCTAACTCTTTGTTTTAGCCGCATTGTGCGACGCCAAGTGACTCTACTTGTCTGCAAAATGCTCTAACTGATGAACCTTCCTTGCGTTTGTCGAAACACAAGCCCAACGGCGCATTCCGCGACGTTTGAAGCAAGGAGAAAGTAGCATGCCCGTTCTTAGTGATTTCACCGTGATCCAAAGGGATTCCGACCACGAAAACTTTGACAATCCATTCACAGTTGGCGACACGGATGGAAAGCTGGTCTTGCCCTTCAACACCGGGGGACTGCATCATGCGCCGGCCCTCCTCTCATTCATGGTACGTGGCCTGACAACCAGTTCCGCGAGAGTGGCTATAAAAAGCCCAACAACTGGCAACAACGAAATTCAAATTGGCCGCATCCAACCGATCTCAGACGCCAACATCTGGCGGCACGAGCAATTCGTGATCAAGACCAACATCCTGAATTCCGGTAGTTCGCAGGCAAATACGCTGATCATCGGCCGCGTAGATGCAGACTCTCCCGGTCCGGGTAACTTGTTCGATGATTTTGATATTCGCGACATCGTCTGCTTCTTCCACCAAGAAGCCTGACACGTTCGCAACCATCGGCTCTCTAAATCGACCGGCGGCTGGACCAGCCAAGTTGTCGGTCGGTTGCCGAAGCATTGCGCAGCGGATCGAGTGCAAAAGCTGGACGTGGTCCACCGCCCCCCGTCAGATTAAGGCCCACAAGCCCCGTTGGGCCAATGGCAGGCCGACGCACGTCCCGCGGAACATCCTGATCAGACGGTTTTCGCGCCATTCACCATCAGGCGCACTGCGTAGAGCGACGTCGTGGCGCAGATGTAGAGCACATTGCGTTTGGGACCACCAAAGACGCAGTTGGCCACCATCTCCGGCACTTTGATCTTGCCGATGAGGGTCCCGTCAGGATCATAGCAATGAACGCCATCGCCGGCGCTGGTCCAGATGCGGCCCTGGTCATCGAGCCGGAACCCGTCGAAAATGCCCAACGTGCACTCGGCGAAGACGCGTCCGCCCGAAACGGTACCGTTCGGAGCGACGTCGAAAACCCTTATATGTGCCGGATTTTCGGGACCATGCGTCCTGCCGGTATCGACGACGTAAAGCAGCTTTTCGTCCGGCGAGAAGGCAAGCCCGTTGGGCTTTACCATATCCGTGATTACGGCGTCGGCATCACCGGTTGCCGGGTCGACGCGATAGACATTGGAAGCTCCGATCTCGCTTTCGGCCTTGTCGCCTTCATAGTCGGTATCGATCCCGTAGGTGGGATCTGTAAACCAGATTGAACCGTCCGACTTTACGACAACATCGTTCGGGGAATTGAGACGTTTGCCGCGCCAATTGTCGGCAACCGTGACGATGCTGCCGTCATGTTCAGTACGGCTGACGCGCCGGCCGGAATGCTCACAGGTAACAAGCCTGCCCTGGCGATCGATGGTGTTGCCATTTGAATTGGCCGATGGCTGCCGGAAAACGCCGACTTGTCCGTTGGTCTCGTCATATCGAAGCATCCGGTTGTTCGGTATGTCAGACCAGACGAGATAGCGCCCAGCAAAAAAATAGGCAGGGCCTTCTGCCCAGCGGCAGCCAGTAAACAGTCGATCCACCTGGGCGCCAGAGTTGAACAATCTCTCAAACTTCTGATCGAGAACCTCGTAATGGACTGCCGACATTCCTCACCTCCGGTGATCTGCCTGATGGATCTGCGTGTTCAGCTACATTACCGGACATGACCAGGAAGTTGGCTACGAGTCTGCGTCCCTGGCAAGCAACCCGGCCTCTGGCTATCTGACTTGCCGAGATCGTTGCAGTCTATACTGGCGTCGAAGCCGACCCGGTTGCAATCACTCCGTGGCCTGTCGTGTGCTCGGGCCATGTTCCAGCAAGCGGCCACATGATACTGATCGGAAAGGCTTCAGACGCCCAACGACTGAAATGGTACAATCGATGCTTGATGCCTTCATCTACGATGGCGTTCGTACGCCCTTTGGCCGCCATGCCGGCGCCCTCGCCCACCTTCGACCGGACGATATGGCCGCGCATGTGATCCGCGAACTCATGACCCGCAACCCCTTTGATCCGGCAGACGTCGAGGACGTGATTCTCGGCTGCGTTTGCCAGGCGGGCGAGGATGGAAGGAACATAGCGCGTTTCGCCGGCCTGCTTGCCGGTCTGCCCATTGGCGCCGGCGGACTGACGGTCAACAGGCTCTGCGGTTCCGGCATGTCGGCTATACTCGACGCGGCGCGGTCGGTCAGGCTCGGCGAAGCTCAGCTCTACGTGGCGGGAGGCGTCGAAAGCATGACCCGCGCGCCATTCATTCTGGCCAAGTCCAAAGCGCCGTTTGATCGCGACCATCAGATGTATGACACAACGATTGGGATGCGGTTTCCCAACAGCGCCTTTGTGGCGCAGTTTGGCGACGATTCAATGCCTCAAACAGGCGACAATGTCGCCGCTGCGTTCTCGATTCGCCGCGACGAAGCCGACCGCTTCGCCTACGCAAGTCAGCAGAAGTTTGAGGCGGCGCGTCGCGATGGGTTCTTCGACGGCGAGATCGCGCCGGTCAGTATCAGCATCGGGCGCAAGGAGACGCGAACCGTCTCCACCGACGAGCACCCACGGCCGGAAACGAGCTTGGACAAGATGGCTGCGTTATCCCCGCTGCAGCCAGGCGGCGTGGTGACCGCCGCCAATGCTTCGGGTGTGAACGATGGAGCCGGCGCGCTTCTGGTCGGTTCCGCCGCGATTGGCGAGAAAGCCGGCGCCAGACCGAAAGCGCGCATCCTTTCGGGGGCTATTGCCGGAGTGGAACCGCGCGTCATGGGAATCGGCCCCGCTTACGCAATCCCCAAGGCGCTGGCGCGCGCCGGTCTCGCTCTTGAACTAATGGACCTTATCGAAATCAATGAGGCCTTCGCCTCGCAGGTACTTGCCTGTACGAAGCAGTTGGGCATCGCGAGCGAGGACAGCAGGCTCAATCCGAACGGCGGCGCAATCGCGGTCGGACACCCGCTTGGCGCTTCTGGGGCGCGGATCGTCATGAGCGCTGCCCGCCAACTGCATCGCATGGGCGGACGCTATGCCGTCCTCTCCATGTGTATTGGCGTTGGGCAGGGAATCGCAATGGTCATTGAGAATGCAGACCCAGCTTGACTGACCTGGCGAAGGCAGTCACGTCACCGCCGCGAACCGGTGGCGGCCGGTGCCGCGATCGTAGAGCCAAGCGAAAGAAGCGCAGCAACCGCGTCCCATGCTCATCCAAGGGACGCGGGCAGTAGTGTTGCTATTGGTCGGGCTCCGTTTCGTCCAACTCTTCGTCCTCACACGGGCGGCACATGGATTTCGCGAGCATCTGGTCTCGTGAGACACCAAGATCCTCCAAAATCTGGTCCGGCGCGATGCAAAGCTGATTTGTTGCCTGCATCAGGCGTCGACGATTGCCCCGTCGGCGTAGCCAGGTGGTCACGACAACGACAGTGAAAACCAGAGGCCGCGCGATGACCAGCCGGGAGGTCTTGCTGTGCCGGGCGGCGACCGCCATCGCGGGACGCCGCCGCTGCGCCACATCGTACATTTCGGCGCGCGCCTGTTCTTGTCTTGGCGCCGCCGCGTAAACTCGAAGTCCTTCAAGCATGCGGCTTGCCCTTTCCCCGTCGGATAGTGGTTTCACGCCGGAGACGCTACGATTCGGCGCGGCGGGATCAGCAGACGAAGAAGACCACGTTCCGATCTGTGTCGGCGTGAGTGGCCTGAACGACAGGGTGCGTTTCATGAGGCCGCGCGGCACCGGATTCTTCCTTTCATCAGAGGTAGCGAACCGTGAGCGGGAACTCCGACACGCAGAAGCTACCTCCAAGCGTTCAGACGTTCCGTGAAGTGGTTCACTGTTCTGATGGATTTGTGCCCCAGACGTGCGGCTTAGCGGCGATGGCGACCAGGTGTGACGCGTTGAAGGTAATCAATTGAGCGCGAAGTCGAACTTTTCGGACGTTTTCGGCGATCGGGACGCGTTGTGCCAGCGTGCCAGCGGCTTCGAATAGCGCGGCCGGGTGAGGCTTCTGGCTTGCCTGCGGTCGTTATCCAAGGGGATGGCGGCCTACGACCCTTTCCAGAGCCTGGCGAATCGCTCCTTCGATGCTGCCGACTTCCTCTAAAATTTCGACGGGCTCTACTCCCCAGGCGATAGCATCGGAGGCGCATTGGCCGGCCAATCTCAAAGCGCCCTCATCGTCGTCTCGACGATACCAGTCGGCCGTTATGTTCTCATCCAGCCAGCGATTCACAAAAGTCAGACCTTCGGCACTCATGGACCTACCCCCTGTTTTGGGAAGCATACCGCTGACTGAACCGACCAAACATTTAGCTGTCCGGTTGAAGCGCACTCATTTGGGCGTAGCGGCCAGCCGTTGCATGATGGATGGATGAACGTCGTCGCGCGAGTTGCGGCGCGGTCCTGGGTGTGGCGATAGGGGAGACCGCAGGCGGGATTGCGACGTCGCCCCTATCCTGTCACACACACACACGCTCGGACAGGCCACTATGATTGCTTTCGACGCTCATAGGTCAGCAATGAATGTTCCTGCGGCTGGCGTTTTCCGTCAACCGCGCTTTCGGGGTAGAGCGCGACCTCTCGCCCTGCATTGGTGGTGTCTTGTCTGTCATCACATTGGATGACGTCGGCATACCGGCGTTCGTGGCTTTGAAGGACTCAGACCCACATTCAGATGCATCGGCCCGTTTTGCGCGATAACCCAGTGCCCATCTGGCATTTACCTGCAATGCGCCATGTCACAGAGTCTCATCGTGCTGTGGATTTACAACCAGATTATGTATACGATCACTGATGTGAGCGTTTGGGGGACGTGTATGGTGCGCTTTGTTGTCCGAGCTGCAATCGGTTCTTCCTGCGGCGGGGAGCCTGGCGCCGAGTTCCGTCTCATCACTTTGACTTGGCCCAGCTACTGCCTGGAGAAGTTCGGGCCGGGTGATTTGTGGTGCGACCCCAGACCTGCTGAGTAATCATCGCGGAGTTTCGAGGCCAGTACCGACTCCGACAAATTCCAAGTCCGGAAATCGCCCTTGACCTTGGGCCCCTCCGGACTGTTCAATTGAATGTATTTCGCGGGGAGCCGATTATGCTCAAGGTACATTCCGAAGCGCTCGACTTCGTAGAGCGCAGTCAGCATTACAGGACGCTCCAGCCCCTCATCGATGACTTTTCCACGATGGTTTCGGGGCAAGGTTTCACTTCATTCATCCTGACCGGGTTGCCGGTGGTGGGGTCCAATTTCGACCACCTGATGATCTGCAACCACTGGCCCGACGAATGGTCGAAACGGTATGAAGAGCAGGTGTATTTTCCTGATGATCCGGTCAGCAAATGGTCCTTGTCGAAGGACCGCCCTTTCCATTGGACCGAAGCCTGGGACGCTCACCCGGATACGATCAGGGTGCGGCAGATAAACGGGGAGGCCAAGGAGTTCGGGCTTGTCGGCGGTATCGCTTTCCCCATGCGCACGAACCAAGGATGGCAGGCGGTGATGTCACTCGCAAGCGACCGCCCGGTTGAAGCCAGCAAGCGGGATGAAGGCATGCTCCTGATGGCGTCAATCTATTTCCAGATGGCTGCGTCCGACATGATCGCCGTTGCGGAACGGGGTGTCACGCTTACGGCCCGTGAGCGCGAAATTCTTCAGTGGGCGGCAATTGGCAAGACAGCATGGGAGACCTCGCACATCCTCAACATCTCCGAGAAGACCGTGCGCAATCACATGAACGCCATCCATTTGAAGTTCAATGTAAGCTCCACCACCCAAGCGGTAGTGGAGGCACTCCGGACCCACCAGTTGCACCTGTAGCGCTCACCTGCATCATACAGCTGCCTCTACAGTATGGGTACTTTTGCCCATACCTGACGCGGTTTTTATCGGACAAACTCTCACTTGCAAA
>JBEVEP010000426.1:0-3739 GCA_040512755.1 Mesorhizobium sp. | reverse complement strand
GGTCCCGGCCTCAGCCCCGAGAAGGCGCTCGAAGTCGGGCTGAAGGTCGACGTAAACGCCATCCCCGCCGAAGTGGCCGAGGCACTGAACCAAGGTAAGGTCGATCTGAAGGACCCAGCGAGCACGCTGGTGCTGCTCAAGGCCAATGCGGTTGTCGGCGTGACTGGTTTTTTCAGCGAAAACGGAAAGACGCTCAATTCCGTTGGCATTCAGTGCGCGCTGTGTCATTCGACGGTCGATGACGCCTACGCCCCCGGCATCGGGCACCGCCTCGACGGCTGGCCCAATCGCGACCTCAATGTCGGGGCAATTGTGGGCCTGGCGCCTGACCTGAGCGCCCTCGTTGCCCTGCTGCAAATTCCGGAAGCGAACGTCAAGAAGGCCGTGGCGGCCTGGGGACCAGGGAAATTCGACGCCCAGTTGAACCTTGATGGCAAGGCGTTCCGTCCGGACGGCAAGAGCGCCGCGACGCTCAATCCCCCGACCTTTGGTCTGGCGGGCGTCAACAATCACACCTGGACCGGGTCTTGGGGATCAATAAGCTACTGGAACGCCTATGTCGGCAATCTCGAAATGCATGGCGCCGGCGTGTTCTATGATCCGCGGCTCGACGACGCCAAGAAGTATCCGATCGCCGCCAGAACGAAACAGGGCCACAAGCACGACAAGGAAGACCGCATCACCGCCAAACTGCCTGCGCTGCACTTCTACCAGCTTTCATTGCCCATCCCAAAGCCGCCACCGGGCGCCTTTGACAGCGCAGCCGCCGAGCAGGGCGAAGTTCTCTTCAACGACAAAGCCAAATGCGCGACCTGCCACGTGCCGCCGATTTTCACCGAACCGGGCTGGAACCTGCACTCGGCCGACGAGATCGGCATTGATGACTTCCAGGCGATGCGCTCTCCGGATGAGCGCTACCGCACGGCGCCGCTGCGCGCCCTCTGGGACACCGACAAGATCCACAAGGGCGGCTTCTATCATGATGGCCGTTTTGCGACATTACAGCAGGTGGTCGATCACTACGACAACCATTTCCAGTTGAACTTGAGCAACGATGAAAAAAGCGAGCTGATCGAGTACCTCAAATCAATCTGAGATGAGGGTTCACAATGTCGCAAGTTCTCGATTTGTTAGCGACGGATACGCGTCCCGTATAGCGAGTTTGCGCTCCAGAGACGTAATCACGCTCTGCATGAAATCGGTTTCGTACATCTCGGACATGCTCCAAAGCCCGCCCGGTGTGAACACGTTGATCTCCAGTATTTTCTCCCCAACAATGTCCAGACCGACCAGAAACATCCCGTCCTGTATGAGCTTCGGTCGTACCGTTTCCGCTATGGTAAGTATCTTGTCGGTAACCGTCACAGCTTCGGCGGTCCCCTGAGCGTGGATGTTTGAACGAACATCACCCTGGGCAGGTACGCGGCGATAGGCGGCATATTTGCCGTCGCGCTCCAAAGGCCTTCCATTCATCAAGAACAACCGAATATCGCCTGCCTTGGCCTCGGGAAGATAGCCTTGCGCGATCAGATAGCCTTCGCCGCTGACAGCCTCGAAGATCTGATTGAGGTTGGCGTCCTGAGGCGAGTCGATTTTGAAGACATGCTTGCCGCCGGAACCCTGCAACGGTTTCACGATCGCGCCCTTGCCCTGTTGCTTGATGAAGGCGCGGATTTCCTCAATGTTCTTTGAGATCAACGCGGCTGGCCGTACTGCCTGGGGAAAGTCCTGAAAGTAGAGTTTGTTCTGAGCGAGCGCGAGCCCGTTTGGATCGTTGACGACGAGAACCCCTCGCTCGGCAGCGAGGCGGCCGAACATGGCTCCGGCGAGCGCGGCCCAAGGGCGCTCGACGGCGTCCTGGGACGGGTCATTGCGTAAGAAGATGACATCGATCTCGCTTACGTCGACTGTCCCAATCTCCGTCCGATCGCTTTGTAGATCCTTATGCAGCGTATCTGGTTTTTTGTAGTTAGAGCCTGGCAGGCTGAGTGCCCGAACGACAAGACTGTCGTCGGGACGCAACACGAAATCGCCTGGAGTGACATAGAATATCTCATGGCCTCGACTGAGTGCGGATAATGCGAGCACGGTCGTCGTGTAGTGCGGATATTCACCCTCGATAGAGTTGACAAAGAATGCGATCCTCATGGACGCTCCTAACTTCCGATCATTTCGACAGCCGAGAGGCCAGAACGGGCGCGCGCCAGCCGCGCCTCCGCCTGCGGATGATTTAGAAAGGCCGGCCTCAGTTGCGGCTCCTTCAGCAGGCCGCGCAAATTTAACTCCTGCATGATGCCAAAATGCGATGCAGAGACCTTGCCCATCCAGAACGGGTCCAGCGCTCCGCCGTTCCTCAGATGGCTGAGTAGCTCCAAGAGGCCGCGCAGATAAATAGCGTCCTTCGCCAGCCCGCCGCCGCGATATAGCCTCAGGGTCAAGTTGAAAGCGCTTTTCTGGGCAAAGCCATGTTCGCGCACGAGCGAAAGGAACGTTTCCCGAAACGAAGCTCCCTCCAGCATGGCGGCGCAAGCGACGACACGAGCTGCAATCAGGCGCAGGCGTGTCGATGTCATTCCACCGACCAAATACTCGGCGAATACCGCAAGCCCCTCTTGAATGCCTTCATACCCTGCCAGGCCCGATCGAAAAACGTGCAGTCCCTGGGCCGAACCGTTGAAATAGGTCAACAAGTGGACGCCGATTTCATGGCTTAGCAGGGCTTCTACTCTACGCGGAGACATTTTCGTGCTGCGGGAGATAAACAGGCAGGCACCCGAAACCATCAATCCGGCGGGCAGATCGTCGCGCAGTTGGACCGTAGCCTCGAATCCTGCATAGCGCCGGTGATAGCTGTCAATCATCGCGATCGCTTTGCGTTCAAGGCAATAGCAGTCCGCGCTTTCTTCGCGGTCGTCGGCCTCTTCCGACGCTCCCGTGGTTGTCAGGATATTTCTTGCCATGCCCAGCAGCACGGGTTCGACCGAGCCGTAAAGCGCCCGGCCAAGTTCGACGAATCGGGGCCTTTCGCGAGCCGTGAGCATTGATAGCTGAAGATCGAGTTCCTGCTGTTTTTCACGATAAAGGTCGAGAAGAACTGGATCTTCGAAGCCGTCGAAGGCGACGGAGAAGAGCTTCCGCTTTTCAGCATCCACCTCCACAGTGAGCGGCCGATACAGGAACTTCGGCGCACGTTCGAACCCGCCTGCCTCAAATTCGAACCACGCGGCGTCCGAATTGATGGGCGTCACTGCGAGGAGAAAGTCGAAGGTTGCAGCAATCTCATCGATGTTGCGGTCGGCGCGACGGACGGCGTCTACAAAGGCTTGCCTTCCGAGTGCTCGATGGGTCGAAAGGACGAGACTTCCACTGGCTTTAGTAAACGCAGCGATTGCTTGCAAAGCGGCATCGAGAATGTTCGCAACCAGTCTCTGGCGAAGCTCGGGATAGATGCTTTCCGATTTCGGCACTCGGTAAATCGGTGCAAATCGCACGGTGATGCATGGGATATTGCTGAGCGCGGCCAGTTGCGCACAAGGGTCATCCGCCGAACGCACTCTGGTGATACGGGGTGAACGGTATTTTGCTTCCGCACCTTCCACGGCCGTGGTGAAGGCCGAAGCGGCGGCTTTTGTCGCGGGTTCATTCGTTGTGGAGACCGTGAGTTCGAACGGCGGCAAATAGGGTGCATCTTCGGTGAGCAGCCTGTCACGTTCCAGTTCACCGACGTCAACAAGGATGA
>JBEVEP010000337.1:0-9003 GCA_040512755.1 Mesorhizobium sp. | reverse complement strand
CATAGCCGCGCCACGGCGATTGTCGTTACCCACGATGCGGAAGAAGCGATGCGCATGGGCGACCGCATTGCACTTTTGAGAAAGGGACGCCTTGTGCAAGTCGGCACGGCCGAGGAGATTTACCAGCAGCCTGCCGATCTGTTTGCCGCAGGCTTTTTTTCGGAGCTGAACACCTTCGTGGCGCGGGTCCGCAACGGGACGGTCGATACGCCTGTTGGCAAGGTCGAGGCGGCGGGGTTTAACGAAGGCGCGACGGCGACCGTGGCCGTCCGCATGGCGGGCTTCGATGTCAGCGAATTGGGCGGCGGGGTTCCCGCCCGCGTCCTGTCGCGGCGCTATCTCGGCGTCGTCGAACTGCTCGATCTGGCAGTGCAAGGCTCGGAAATTCCTGTTAGAGCCAGGGTAAGGTGCGGCGCTTTGTCCGCTGCAGCGCGCGATATTTGGCTATCGCTGAGAAAGTCCGATGTGCTTGTGTTTGAAACACGGCCTGAAAATGAATAAATCAACAAACAGAAATCGGTCGAGAGAGAGTTACAATGGGTTCCTTTTCGATATGGCACTGGCTGATCGTGCTGGTGGTCGTGCTGCTGCTTTTCGGTCGCGGCAAGATCCCCGAACTGATGGGCGACATGGCCAAGGGCATCAAGAGCTTCAAGAAGGGCATGTCCGACGACGAGGATGAGGCGGAAACCGCCAGGACCGTGGAGCACCGCACTGACGAAACGGTCAACACGGCCAAGGAAAAGGCGACGAAGTCCTGACCGCGAGGCGGGGCAACGCCCTCACTGCCGGAACGTGAACGATGTTTGATATCGGCTGGACCGAAATGCTGGTCATCGCGATCGTGATGATCGTGGTTGTCGGGCCCAAGGATTTGCCGCGCATGTTGCGCACGTTCGGCAAGACGACGGCGAAGCTGCGCACCATGGCGGGCGATTTTCAGAAACAGTTCAACGAAGCGCTGAAAGAAGCCGAGCTGGAAGACATCAAGAAGTCGGTCGATGATCTGCGCGGTCTCAACCCTGCGAACGAGATCAGGAAGCAACTGAATCCGTTCGAGAAGGCGGCTCACGATATCCGCACGGGCCTCGATTCCGCACTGAAACCGTCACCGCCGGTGGCCGCGCCTCCCGCGTCTGCCGAGGCACTTTCCGCCGAACCGTTGAAGAGCGGCGCCACCGGGATACCGGGGGTCAATGGCCCGACGGCGATGCCGCCTGAGCCGGTTTTCCCGGCCGAGATGGCTGCTCCTGCGGTTGCTGTCGAATCGACGGCCGCTCCAGCGCCGAAGGCCTCCAGGGCCGCAGCTGCCGGCACGGCAGATGGCGCAAGGCCCTCCAAGCCGAAATCATCCGTCGGGACAGGCGCTGCAAAAGCGGCTCCCAAGAAGACCCCGTCAGAACAGGCGAAGGCAACAGCGCCAGCGAAGCCGAAAACAGCTACAGCCAAGAACAAGACGAAGACAGCCGGAAGCGCCTCGTGAGTGCCGAAGACGAAGAAATCGACAAATCCTCGGCGCCCTTGATCGAGCATTTGATCGAGCTGCGCTCGCGGCTGATCTGGTCGATCGGCGGCTTTTTTGCCGCGTTCCTGGTTTGCTTCTTCTTCGCCAAGCAGCTTTTCAATCTGCTGGTGATCCCTTTCAAATGGGCGGTGCATTGGGCTGGGCTGGCCAATCAGAAGGTCGAGCTGATCTATACCGCGCCTCAGGAGTTCTTCTTCACGCAGGTCAAGCTCGCCATGTTTGGAGGGCTGGTGATCGCGTTTCCGCTGATTGCTGGGCAGATCTACAAATTCGTCGCGCCGGGCCTGTACCGCAATGAGCGCGCGGCTTTCCTGCCGTTTCTCATCGCGTCTCCGATCCTGTTCCTGATGGGCGGAGCGCTGGTCTACTTTTTCTTCACTCCCATGGTGATGTGGTTCTTCCTCGCCATGCAGCAGACCGGCCCAGGCTCAGATGTGCAGATTTCGCTGCTGCCGAAGGTTTCCGAGTATCTCAGCCTGATCATGACCTTGATCTTCTCGTTCGGACTGGTCTTCCAGCTTCCGGTTGTCACGACTTTGATGGCGCGGGTTGGTCTTTTGACTTCGGAGGGGCTGCGGGAAAAGCGCAAATGGGCGATCGTGATCGCCTTCATCGTGGCCGCTGTGCTGACGCCGCCCGATCCTGTCAGCCAGATCGGCCTCGCTCTGCCGACGATCCTTCTCTACGAAGTGTCCATCTGGTCCGCCCGAATGGTCGAACGCAAGCGCGAGGAACAGCGGCTGGCCGCCGAGAAGCAAGCAAGCGAATCATCGACCCCCGCCACGTCCTGACGCGGCTCACGTTTCGGCGGGGTGGATAAATCCGGTCTCCGTTTTGGAGGCGGCGTGGAAAAAGCCGTTTCGGATCAATGCGGTAGGCGGCAGAGCTGATTCACAGCGTCATTTTTCGATCCAAGATGATCCGAGCTGCCTCAAAGTCATCAGCAATTGCGGAGAATCCTCCCCGCAACGATGGAAATTTGGTGAGCAGCCGAAATCAGTCGCTCGCCTCCCGGGCAGCCTTGAGGCCAGCGGCGAGGTCCGCCTTGAGATCTTCGACATCCTCCAATCCAATCTGGAGCCGGATCACCGGGCCCTCATACGGCCCCTTGGCGACGGTGCGGTCGGCAAGCGATCCCTGAACCGCGAGGCTCTCGTAGCCGCCCCAGGAATAGCCGAGGCCGAAAATCCGTAGCGCATCGAGAAAAGCGTGCGCCTGTTTCTTCCCGCCGCCGGCAAGCACAATAGAGAAGACGCCGCTGGCGCCGGAAAAATCGCGTTTCCACAGAGCGTGGCCCGGATGGCTTTCCAGCCCAGGATGCAGCACCCGCGCAATGCCGGGCTCGGTCTCCAGCCAGCGGGCGATCTCCAGCGCGCTGCGCTGATGGCGCTCGAGGCGAACGCCCATCGTGCGCAAACCGCGGAGCACCTGATAGACGTCGTCGGGACCGGCGCAGACGCCAAGCACCAGATAGGTGTGGTAGAGCCGCTCCCAGCAGGCCGCATTCGCGGAAACCGTTCCGAGCAGCACATCGGAATGGCCAGCCGGATATTTGGTCGATGCGTGAATCGTAATGTCGACGCCATGATCGAACGCGCGGAAGTAGAGCGGGGTCGCCCAGGTATTGTCCATCATCACGATCGCGCCACGTTCGTGGGCGGCGCGGACGATCGCGGGAATGTCCTGCACCTCGAAGGTCATGGTGCCGGGTGATTCGGTGAACACCACTTTCGTGTTCGATTTGATCAGCGACGCGATCGCGCCGCCGATCAGCGGATCGTAGTACTCGACCTCGACACCGAGCCTGACAAGCATGGTGTCAGCGAACCGGCGCGTCGGCCCATAGACCGAATCAACGATCAGCACATGATCCCCGGCCGACAGAAAGCCGAGCAGAGGCACCGTCACCGCGGCGAGGCCGGACGGGACCATGATCGTGCCCGCTGATCCTTCAAGTTCGTTGATGGCAGCCGCAAGCGCATCTGATGTCGGCGTATTGTGGGTTCCGTAGACGTATTTCTGCTGGCGCGAGGCGAGCGTGCTTGCGTCGGGAAAGAGCACGGTCGAGGCATGAACGACCGGCGGATTGACGAAACCGAAATAGTCATGCGGATCGTTGCCGGAATGGGCGAGCCGTGTATTGACACCGGTTCCTGAATAGTCGCGCTTGGCCATGGTTTCGTAAGCCTTCATGGGAAAAAACGGCGCTACGCATAGGACGCGGGCTCGCCCGGCGCAACCGGGCATTTGGCTCCAGTGATTGGCCCAGCGAGCGCAGCTTTCCCTGTGTTTTGCCGGCGTTATCCTTGCGTCCATAGCAATATGGTGCAGATTGTGGGGCGTCAGTTTGCAAACCGACGTTGCAGCGGTCATTCGCCCTTGACCGCAACCTAATAATCGCCTTCGATGTGGCACGTGAATGGGAGATGGGGCACACGCGTCAGATAAGATGCGGCGTTCCAGACACGGGAACGGGAAGCCAGCTTCCACACGGGAATCATTCAGGGCTGGTTCTCTGAAAAAAACAGAAAAGGGTTTGTGGGTATGAAAAACGTTCTGACAGGGGTTTTGGGCGTGGCCGCGCTTGCTTTGACAGCATCGGTCGCCTCAGCCGCTACACTTGACGACGTCAAGGCGAAAGGCTTCGTCCAATGCGGCGTCAACACCGGTCTCGCCGGTTTTTCGGCGCCGGATGCGAAGGGCGAATGGGCGGGTCTCGACGCCGATTTCTGCCGCGCGGTCGCGGCGGCGGTTTTTGGCGATGGCACCAAGGTGAAGTTCACGCCGCTCAACGCCAAAGAGCGTTTCACCGCGCTTCAGTCGGGTGAGATCGATCTTCTCTCGCGGAACACCACGTGGACCATCAATCGCGACACGGCGCTCGGGTTGAACTTCGCTGGCGTCACCTACTATGACGGCCAGGGTTTCATGATCAACTCGAAGAAACTGCCGGGCGTCAATTCCGCGCTGCAGCTTTCAGGTGCTGCTGTCTGTGTACAGTCCGGCACGACGACCGAACTCAATCTTGCCGACTACTTCAAGGCGAACAAGATGGAGTACAATCCGGTTGTTTTCGAAAAGTTGGAAGAGACCAATGCTGCTTATGACAGCGGTCGCTGCGATGTCCTCACAACCGACCAGTCGGGCCTCTATGCTACCCGCCTGACGCTGGGCGCTCCCGACGATCACGTTGTTTTGCCCGAGATCATCTCCAAGGAGCCGCTTGGTCCGGCCGTACGCCAGGGCGACGACCAGTGGTACGACGTCGTGAAGTGGACCTACTTCGCGCTGCTCAACGCCGAGGAACTCGGCATTACCCAAGCGAATGTCGAGGAAATGAAGAACTCGGAGAATCCCGAGATCAAGCGTGTCCTCGGCACCGAGGCCGACACCAAGATTGGCACCGACCTTGGCCTGACGAACGACTGGGTCGCCAATACTGTAAAGGCTGTAGGCAACTACGGCGAGATGTTCGAAAAGAACGTTGGAAGCGGTAGCCCGCTCAAGATCGCGCGTGGCGTGAACGGGCTTTGGACAAAAGGTGGTCTGCAGTACGGAATGCCGATCCGCTGATAAAGAATCGGGGCCGGAGAAACGGATAGCCGTTCTCCGGCTCCTATAATCAGGGGAGTTTCGATGGCATCGCACGACATCGTTCGGCCGGTCAGGCCCGACCGGGGTTCGCTCTTCTATGACCCGAAGATCCGCGGCATCTTTTTTCAAATCCTTGTTTTTGTTCTCATTGCCGCGTTTATCTACTGGATCACTAACAACACCGTCGAGAACCTGAGGCGTTCGAACATCGCTTCCGGATTTGGCTTTCTACGGGGACGGTCAGGATTCGACATCAGCGACAGCCTGATCGCTTACTCGTCGGATTCCACCTTTGGCCGCGCGCTGATCGTTGGGTTTCTAAACACGATCGTTGTCGCCGTGTTGGGAGTTATCACGGCGACGGTGCTGGGATTCATTGTCGGTATTGGCCGGCTTTCCCACAACTGGCTGATCCGCAAGATTTCGACCGTTTATGTAGAAGTCTTCCGTAACATCCCGCCGCTGCTCGTTATATTCTTCTGGTACTTCGGCGTTTTGTCTGTCTTGCCGCTGCCGCGCGACAGTATCGAACTGCCTTTCGGCTCATATCTGAACAGCCGAGGCTTCTATTTCCCGAAGACAGTTTGGGGCGAGGGCGCCTGGCTGATACCGGTGGCCCTGCTGCTTGCTATCGGCATGACCTGGTTCGTCGCCCGCCGGGCCTATCAGCGCCAGATGGCGACGGGGCAGCAGTTCCCGGTGCTCTGGACCGGACTCGCGCTCATTATCGGACTGCCGGTGCTCGCGTTCCTGGCAGCCGGCTTTCCCCTCACTTTCGACTTTCCGAAGCAGTCGACCTTCAACCTGACCGGTGGTTTCCAGGTCAAACCAGAGTTCCTGTCGCTCTTTCTGGCGCTGTCTTTCTATACAGCGGCATTCATCGCCGAGATCGTGCGCGCCGGCATATTGGGTGTCAGCAAGGGTCAGACCGAGGCGTCTTATGCACTCGGCCTCAGGCCGGGACAGGCGCTGAGGCTGGTCGTCATTCCGCAGGCGATGCGGATCGTTATACCGCCGCTTACCAGTCAGTATCTCAATCTGACGAAGAATTCGTCGCTGGCGATCGCTATCGGCTATCCGGACCTTGTCGCCATAGGCGGAACGATCCTCAACCAGACAGGACAGGCGATCGAAATCGTTGCCATATGGATGGTGGTTTATCTGAGCCTCAGCCTGATCACCTCCGCTTTCATGAACTGGTTCAACGCCAAAATGGCGCTGGTCGAAAGGTAAGGGCGATGCAGGAACACGACCTCACCTTCGTCCGCGCCGAAATGGCGGCAAACCAGGCGCCTCCGGTTACGGAGGCCGGCCTTATCGGCTGGGTTCGCAAGAACCTTTTCGCGTCGAAGGGCGACACAGCACTTACGATCATCGGGCTGCTGATCGTCGCCTACATCCTGCCGCCGTTCATCCGCTGGGCGTTCATAGACGCGCAATGGGCCGGAACCGACCGCACGTTCTGCGCGACTGTAGCGCAGGGCGGCATTCAGCCGGATGGATGGTCGGGGGCGTGCTGGGCCTTCGTTCGCGCCAAGTTCGACCTTTTCATGTTCAACCTCTATCCGGTCGACGAACGCTGGCGCGTGATCCTTTGCGGTATCATGTTCGTCGCACTGCTGGCGCCGCTGCTTATCCCTAAAGTTCCCTACAAGGGTTGGAACGCGATACTGTTCTTCTTCGTATTCCCGATCGTCGCCTTTGTCCTTTTGACAGGCGGCTGGTTCGGTCTGCGTCACGTCGAGACGCCGCTGTGGGGCGGCCTGATGGTGACGCTGATCCTGTCCTTTGTCGGCATTGCTGTGTCGCTGCCATTCGGCATTGTGTTGGCTCTTGGCCGCCGATCGAAGATGCCGGTTGTGAAGCTGATCTGCGTAATCTTCATCGAGGCCATTCGTGGCGTGCCGCTGGTGACGGTGCTGTTCATGGCCAGCGTGATGCTGCCGCTTTTCCTGCCTGCGGGCATGAGCTTCGACAAGCTTTTGCGGGCACTGATCGGTGTTGCGCTGTTTGCCTCCGCTTATATGGCCGAGGTTGTACGCGGCGGGCTTCAGGCAATTCCGAAGGGGCAGTATGAGGGCGCCGATTCACTCGGCCTGGGCTATTGGCAGAAGACCAACCTGATCATACTGCCGCAAGCGCTGAAGCTGGTGATCCCCGGGATCGTCAATACGTTCATCGGCATGTTCAAGGATACCAGCCTGGTCTACATCATCGGCATGTTCGACCTGCTCGGCGTCGTCCGCCTGAACTTCTCGGATGCCGTCTGGGCTTCAGCCCAGACGCCGATGACCGGTTTGGTCTTTGCCGGCTTCGTATTCTGGATATTCTGCTTCGGAATGTCGCGCTATTCCATATATATGGAGCGCAGGCTTGATACCGCGCACAAGCGTTAGCAAAGAACAAGGCCGCGAAAAGGGGAAGGATCGATGGCTATAGAAAATGCAGTTAGCGCCGACGAAATCAAAGTCGATCGCGCCAAAATGCACATCTCGGACACGGATGTGGCCATCGATATCGTGGGCATGCACAAATGGTACGGTGAGTTCCATGTGCTCAAGGACATCAATCTGAGGGTCATGCGCGGTGAACGCATCGTGATTTGCGGTCCGTCCGGTTCCGGCAAGTCGACGATGATACGCTGCATCAACCGGCTGGAAGAACACCAGAAGGGCAAGATCATTGTCGACGACAAGGAACTGACCAACGATCTCAAGAAGATCGACGAAGTCCGCCGCGAGGTCGGCATGGTGTTCCAGCACTTCAATCTGTTTCCGCACCTCACCATTCTGGAGAACTGCACGCTGGCGCCGATCTGGGTGCGCAAGGTTCCGAAGAAGCAGGCCGACGAGACGGCCATGCACTTCCTGCGGCGGGTGAAAATCCCGGAACAGGCGAACAAATATCCGGGGCAGCTTTCCGGCGGCCAGCAGCAGCGCGTGGCGATCGCTCGGTCGCTCTGCATGAACCCGCGCATCATGCTGTTCGACGAGCCGACATCGGCGCTTGATCCTGAAATGATCAAGGAAGTGCTGGAAACCATGGTGGGGCTTGCCGAAGAAGGCATGACGATGCTTTGCGTGACGCACGAGATGGGCTTTGCGCGCAAGGTCGCCAATCGCGTGATCTTCATGGATCAGGGCCAGATCGTGGAGCAGAACACGCCGGTCGAGTTCTTCGACCACCCCCGGCACGAGCGGACCAAACTGTTCCTCAGCCAGATCCTGCACTGAGGTTACGGCGCAATCGCGCGACTGCGTTCCTTCTCCCCCTGTGGGAGAAGGGGGCCGAGCGGCAAAAAGCGCTTCAGCAAGCGATGGTGATTGGCGGTGGCAATGAAGCCATTCCCCCTTCTCCCCTTGTGGGAGAAGGTGGATCGGCGCGCAGCGCCGAGACGGATAAGGGGTGTTGGCCAGAGTGCAACGCAGGAGAACTGACTGTAAAATCACACGCTGGGCGCGCAGTTGTGACGTGTCTCGCTTCTTCGAGCACCCCTCATCCGACCTCGCCTGCGCTTCGCTCCGGCTCGGCCACCTTCTCCCACAGGGGGTGAAGGGGACGCGCGGCAAAAAGCGCTTCAGCAAATCTCAAACGATGGTGAGTGGCGGTGGCAACGAAGCCATTCCCCCTTCTCCCCTTGTGGGAGAAGGTGGATCGGCGCGCAGCGCGGAGACGGATGAGGGGTGTTGGCCAGAGTGCAACGCAGGAGAAATGACTGTGAAATCAAACGCTTGGCGCGCAGTTGTGACGTGTCTCGCTTCTTCGAGCACCCCTCATCCGACCCTCGCCTTCGGCTCGGCCACCTTCTCCCACAGGGGGTGAAGGGGACGCGCGGCAAAAAGCGCTTCAGCAAATCTCAAACGATGGTGAGTGGCGGTGGCAAC
>JBEVEP010000102.1:0-22688 GCA_040512755.1 Mesorhizobium sp. | reverse complement strand
CCGGCCCGGCGGGGCCCTCGGAACGCGCTGTGAGATCAAGAACGTTAACTCGATCCGCTTCGTCGGTCAGGCAATCGAGTACGAAGCGCGGCGCCAAATCGCCATTCTTGAAGATGGTGGGAAAATCGACCAGGAAACTCGGCTTTTTGATCCTAACAAAGGCGAGACGCGCTCGATGCGGTCCAAGGAAGAGGCCCACGATTATCGCTATTTCCCCGATCCGGACCTGTTGCCGCTGGAGTTCGATCAGGCCTGTGTCGATGCGCTCGCGCGAGACCTGCCGGAATTGCCGGACGACAAGAAGCAGCGGTTGGTCACCAAGCTCGGCCTGTCAGCCTATGACGCCTCGATCCTGGTTTCGGAGAAGTCGATTGCAGACTATTTCGAAAAGGTGGCGGAAGGGCGCGACGGCAAGGCGGCGGCTAACTGGGTGATCAACGATCTCTTGGGCGCGTTGAACAAAGCCGGCAAAGGCATTGATGATGCTCCTGTCTCGCCGTTTCAGCTCGGCGCGATCATCGACCTCATTCGTGAAGGGACGATCTCCGGGAAGATCGCCAAAGACGTATTCGAACTGGTCTGGAATGAAGGCGGCGATCCGCGCGAGTTGGTGGAAAGCCGCGGCATGAAACAAGTTACCGACACTGGCGCGATCGAAAACGCGGTCGATGACGTGATCGCTGCCAATCCCGACAAGGCGGAGCAGGCGCGCGCAAAGCCGACCATGGCTGGATGGTTCGTCGGCCAGGTCATGAAGGCCACCGGCGGCAAGGCAAATCCGCAAGCGGTCAATGCTCTGGTGAAGGCAAAGCTGGGGATCGAGGAATAGTCCTTTGTTTGTCAGGACAGCCAGCGAGCGGGACCTGCCTGCAATTCGGGCACTGCTGGTGAAAACTTGGCACGCGACATATGATGATATCTATGGCGTGGACAGGGTGACCGCGATCACCAACGAGTGGCATTCTATCCCATCCCTGCAGGCACGGCTTACCAGACCAAACTCGGAATTCCTCGTGGCGGATGACGCGAAAGCGATAAGCGGCATGGCTTTCGCGGCCGCTGTCGAAGATGGCAACACTGTCATGCTGCATCAACTCTATGTCGCACCTGCTCATCAGGGTGTCGGCGTGGGCGCCATGTTGCTGCGGGAGATTGAGGAGTCGTTTCCGGACGCCAGATTGGTCCGGCTTGAAGTTGAAGAAGCGAATGCCCCTGCCATTGGATTCTATCGCGCCCAGGGTTTTACCGAAGCGGGGCGAACGGCAAATTGCGGAGGCGGCCAGTCAGGCATTCCGGCCTTGATCCTTGAGAAGCCGCTCGTCTGATGCCTCCGGTAGTGGACGTCATCGGAGAACTGAGGATTCGAGCCGCTCGCCGGGAAGATTTGCCAGAGTTGGCGGCAATTTTTGCTGCTGACCGCGTCGGAGGACACGGGGATACCAACGATCCGGCACTCCAGCCAGCCTACGAAGCGGCATTCGAGCGCATAGCCGCCAATCCTTGCGATGCCCTGTATGTCGCAGAATTCGTTGGCGAGGTGGTCGGGACTTTTCAGACGACATTGGTGACGTCCCTTACAGGACGTGGTTCCTCGAACCTCACAATCGAAGCCGTACAGACGCGTGCGGACATGCGCGGCAAGGGAATCGGGGCCGAGATGATCCGCTATGCCATTGAGCAAGGCAGGGCCGCCGGCGTGCGCATGGTCCAATTGATGTCCAACAACAACCGGCGGGACGCTCATCGCTTCTATACGCGGCTGGGTTTTCGCCAGTCACATGCTGGTTTCAAAATGAAGCTGCGCGAATGAGCGCAACGGCGACTCCGGCGGGGAGCCGACAACCACTTGCCATAGACCGCGCGGAACGCCATAAGCGGGAGCCTGAGACCCGCCGCGCGAGGAACGCAATGACCAATTTCCTGAAACAGTTCTTCACTTGGTGGAACGGCCAGACGCTTGGAACGCGGTTTCACACCTGGAGACATGGCACGGAAGTCGGCCAGGACGAATTCGGCAATATCTACTACGAAGGCGGCAAGGATTCGGAGGGGCGCACGCGCCGCTGGGTGATCTATGCCGGGTATTCGGAAGCTTCCATGATTCCGCCTGGCTGGCACGGTTGGATGCATCATCGCGTTGACACGCCGCCTGTGAAGGAAAACTACAAGCCGCGTGAGTGGCAAAAACCGCATCAGCCAAACCTCACCGGTTCAGGCGCCGCATACCGGCCGAAAGGTTCGGTTTTGACAAATGAACACCGGCCGCGCGTGACAGGTGATTATGACGCCTGGACTCCGGGTAGCTAAGCTAGACTGGAGCGCCCTCGAACCGTGGTCTTTTGTTGCCACAATTCACGGCTAACCGGTTCCCACTATCGGCGGAACAGGATCCGAGGATCGGAAACCGGACTCGGGCGGAACATTCGGTATCTTCATGGCAATTGACAGTCGTCTTTCGTTGAGCCGACCCGCGAGGTTGGTTTTGGCGGCTCTCGTAGGGCTGTTCGTCGGCATCCCGGCCGCGAATGCCGAAAGGATCAAGAATCCGATCGCGGAGTTCGCGGGAATCGACAAGATCACCGGTCGAATCACGACCTTCGATGTTTATATCGACGAGACGGTGCAGTTTGGCGCGCTGCAGGTGACGCCTCGTATTTGCTATTCCCGGCCCAAGGAAGAGGAGCCGAAGACGGACTCCTTCGTCGAGGTTGACGAGATAACGCTCGACCGCAAGATACAGCGCATCTTTACAGGTTGGATGTTTGCTGAAAGCCCGGGCCTCAATGCCGTCGAGCATGCAGTTTACGACGTGTGGCTGAAGGGTTGCAAACAGAAGTCGGACGTGCCGCCACCGGAAAAGCCGAAGACGAACTGAGGGCAGGATGCTTCCGGAACGAACCGGAGCGTCACCATGTCACTGCAAACGCCATTGAACGCCAGCGCAGCCAGCTAGGGCAAGAAAACTGCTTCACCGCGGAGCGCTTCTTCCAAAAGCTTCTCGTAGTTTCTTCTCGGCACGTCGATCGCCCCAAAGCGCTTGAGGTGCTCGGTGGTGAACTGCGTATCGAGCAACAGAAAGCCTTGATTGTTAAGATGCTCCACCAGCTTGACCAGGCAGACCTTCGATGCGTTCTGTTCGCGTGAGAACATGCTTTCGCCGAAGAACGCGCGGCCGAGAGTAACGCCGTAGAGCCCTCCAACCAAAAACCCATCTCGCCAGGCCTCGACCGAGTGACAATTGCCGCGCTGATGCAGCCCAATGTAGGCCTCGCGAATCGGCGCGTTTATCCACGTGCTCCTGCGTCCTTCGCGCGCCTCGGCGCAGCCATCGATAACCGCCTCAAAGTCATAATCCATCCGGACATCGAAGCGTTGCTGCCGGATTGTCTTGCGAAGGCTTCTCGGGACATGGAGCGCGTGAAGCGGAATGATGCCGCGTGATTCGGGCCTTACCCAGAACACCTCCGGGTCGCTCGCGCTTTCCGCCATCGGAAACACACCAGAGGCGTAGGCCTTCAAGAGCAGGTCAGGCGGAATGCGATAACCTGGTGCGTAAGGGCGGGTCATGCGCCTAAAATATGCTCTTACGCAGTCTCCGCCAGATGCTTTTCGAGCCAGTGAATGTCGTAGTCGCCGTTAGCGATGTCGGGGTTGCCAACCAACTCGCGGAACAACGGCAAAGTAGTCTTGATGCCGTCGACGACGAATTCGTCCAGCGCGCGGCGCAGTCGCATCATAGCCTCGATACGATTGCGTCCATGGACGATCAGCTTGCCGATCAGGCTGTCGTAGTAAGGCGGAATGCGATAGCCAGAATAGACGCCCGAATCGACGCGGATTCCAAGTCCTCCCGGCGTGTGGAAATGGGTTATCGTGCCCGGCGACGGAACGAACGTGCGAGGATCCTCCGCGTTGATGCGGCATTCGATTGCATGGCCGTGGAAGCGGATGTCTTCCTGGCGCACGGAGAGGCCGCCCCCTGAGGCGACACGGATCTGTTCGTGCACGAGATCGATGCCGGTTATCGCCTCCGTGACCGGGTGCTCGACCTGAAGGCGCGTGTTCATTTCAATGAAATAGAACTTGCCGTCTTCGTAGAGGAATTCGATGGTGCCCGCCCCGGAATAGCCGAGGTCGGCTATGGCCTTCGAGCAGATCTCGCCGATGCGGGAACGCTCTTCCTCATTGAGGGCGGGCGAATTGGCTTCTTCCCAAACCTTTTGGTGCCGCCGCTGCAGGGAACAGTCACGCTCGCCCAGGTGGATCGCCTTGTGGGCGCCGTCGCCGACGATCTGCACCTCGATATGGCGCGGCTTTTCAAGATACTTCTCAATATAGACGGCGTCATCGCCGAACGCAGCGCTGGCTTCGGAGCGCGCCGTCGCAAGCGCCGTTTCGAGGTCGTCTTCATTGCGGGCGACCTTCATGCCGCGCCCGCCGCCACCTGCGGAGGCTTTGATAATCACTGGATAGCCGATCTCTGCGGCTATCCGTTTCGCTTCCTTCTCATCGGATATCGCGCCATCCGAGCCGGGCACGACGGGAATTCCGAGACGCTTGGCGGTGCGTTTGGCTTCGATCTTATCGCCCATGATTCGAATGTGTTCGGCGGAAGGCCCTATGAATGTGATGTGATGGGCAGCCAGTATGTCAGCAAATTTCGCATTCTCCGACAGGAATCCATAGCCTGGATGAACGGCATCGGCGCCTGTGATCTCGCAGGCCGCAACAATCTGGTGAATGTTGAGATAAGACTCGCGAGAAGGCGGCGGACCGATGCAGACGCTCTCATCGGCCAGTCTTACGTGCATTGCGTCGGCGTCGGCGGTGGAATGGACCACGACCGTGTTGATGCCGAGTTCTTTGGCCGCGCGAAGCACCCTGAGGGCGATTTCGCCGCGGTTGGCGATCAAGATCTTCTGAAACATGCCGCGCCGCCCTATTCGATAACGACCAGCGGCTCGCCATATTCGACGGGCTGCCCATCCTCGAAAAGGATCGCCGTTATCGTTCCGACCCGCGGCGAGGGAATCTGATTCATCTTCTTCATAGCTTCGATGATGAGAAGCGTCTGCCCCTCACGAACCTGCTGGCCAACCTCGATGAAGGGCTTTGCGTCGGGTGATGCCGCCGCATAGGCAGTGCCGACCATAGGCGAGGGGACAGCATTTTTCGAGAGATCGATCGGTGCGGCTGGAGCTGAACCAGGCTGCGCAGCGGCAGGTGCGGGAGCGTGCGACGGCTGGAGTGCAGGGGCAGAAACTGTGTGAACAGTCGTCGACTGCCGCGAAACCCGAACGCGCAGATCGCCCTGCTCGACTTCTATCTCGGTCAGATTTGTTTCGTTGAGGATGCCAGCCAGTTCGCGGATGAGTTGCTGGTCAACACCATTCTTCTTGATCGACATTCGAGGCATGTCCCTATGTTTTCCGGTCAGAACCGGGATGCGAGCGCCCTGAGCGCCAGAGTGTATCCGAGCGGGCCGAAGCCGCAGATCATCCCGACAGCGACCGGAGCGACCATGGAAACGTGGCGAAAAGACTCGCGTGCATGAATGTTGGAAAGATGTACCTCGGCCACCGGGAGAGGCGACACCGAGCGCAAGGCGTCATGGATGGCAATGGACGTATGCGTGTAGGCGCCGGCATTGATCACGATACCCGCCGCCTTGTCGCCTGCTTCCTGGATCCAGTCGACCAGATCGCCTTCATGATTGGATTGCCGGAAATCGATAGCCAGTCCGAGTTCCGATCCGATAACCCGGCAGTCCTCTTCGATCGCCTCGAGCGTCTTGCCGCCATAGATACCAGGCTCGCGCTTGCCAAGCGCGTTGAGGTTGGGACCGTTGAGGATGAAGACCGTTTTCAAAATGCCGACCTTTCGACGCCGGGACCTCCCGGCGCGACGGAACCTCTATAGTCGGCATAGTCGGCTGCGGAAAGAGCGCAAGAGGGTTCTTTTGCTTTCCACAACGCGGTGAATTCAGCCGCAATTGGAAGATCTCAGCAAGTGGCGTCCTGGAGACAGGCTCTGGCGGCTTCGATCTTTTCGGCGAGCACTTCCTGGCCGAGGGCTCCGAACACGACCTCGTTGCCGACAACATAAGAAGGCGTTCCCGTTACGGAGAGCTTGTTAGCGAGCTCAAAGGTCTTCTCGAAGGCAGCAGGGATGGCCGGGTCCTTCATCGCGTCGCGGAGGTCGGCTTCGTTGGCTCCCAAGGACAGGGCCAGCTTGAGCGCGCTGGCTTCGGTGGCCCGGCCAGGACCGCCCAACAGGCCGTTGTGAAACTCGCTGAACTTCTCCGGCATGAGCTTGCGGAAAGCCATCGATACCATATGCGCCTTTTGTGAATCCGGCCCAAGGATGGGGAATTCCTTGAGCACGAAACGGAGGTCCGGATCCTCGCTGGTGAGGGCACGCATATCCTCGATGGCCCTTTTGCAGTAGCCGCAGTTGTAATCGTAGAACTCCACAATCGTAACCGGGCCATTTGGATTTCCAACAACGCCATCGAACGAGGAGTTGAAGATTTCATCCTTTGCATTCTTGATCACGCCGAGGTTCGCGATCCGCTGTTCTTCCTTTTGTTTGGCCTCGAGCGCGACTTGCACTTCCATGAGTATTTCTGGATTGGCGAGCAGATAGTCGCGTACAATCAACTCGACCCCTTTTTGATCAAGCGCCTTAGCAGCGGGCAAGGACGCTGCGGCCTGTATCGGGTCCTGGATGGCCGATGTCTGCCGGCCGGCGATGAAGCCAGACGCAAGAATGGCGAGGCCAACAGCCGCAGCCGTAGTACTCAATAGAACTGCCTTTGTCATTTGTTCCGATCCTGTGGCCTGCCGTCAGTCGCGCTACGCAACCGGGAGGTTCACTTCTTTTTTTTGCCTTTGCCGGGCTGGCGATAGTTGATGATGTCCTGCGCGCGTACCCAATCCGGAGAACCGCGCTTCATCTTCTGTTGGGCGCGCATGGCGAAAATTTTCGCCTCCTGGTAGTTGCCGCTGTAGTAGTGGCCTTCAGCGATGGCGAGTTCCGCCTCAGCTACTTTCCCAAGCTGACCATAGGCCTGTGCAAGGTATTGATATCCGATCGTGTTTTGGCGGTCGCGATCGAGGCCCTTCTGCAGTTCCGTTACCGCCTTGCGGACAAGGTCCGGTTTGCCGGTCGCAAGAAGCGCCTGTCCGTAACTGACCTGCAGGATGCCTGATCGGGCCGGATCGAGCCGGGCCGCTTTTGCATACGACTCTGCAGCCTCCGCAGGGCGGTTGGCTTTCATAAGGGCATCCCCCCGCAGTTCGTAAAAATACGGATTGTCGGGCTGCGACTTGATCAGGCTGTCTGCCTTGGTTACTGCCGCTCGCGGGTTGCCATGCAAGTAGGACGTCATTGCATCGCCGTAGTTCGCCGCAAGCCCGCCGGACTGACTGCGGAACATGCGCGCGGACACTCCCTGACCTTGCGTGAAGACGGCAATCTTGGCGCGCATCATGTCGTGGCGTTGCTGCAGCTCTGGCGGGTCCTTTTTGTCGAAGTACGGACTACTCTTGGCCAAAGTCTGCAGGTTCTGGATGCGCTCGCGCGGCATCGGATGGCTGACTTGGTACGGGTCGACACGCGCTCCGGAAAGGGACAGCGAGTTCTGGAAACGCTGGAAAGTGGTCAACATTCCCTTTGCCGACTGTCCGGTCGCATTGAGATAGGTTATGGCCGAACGATCCGCCGTGATCTCTTCGGTCCGTTGGTAGCCAAGCAAACCACGGCGGGCCAATTCTCCGCCGCCGGCGGCTATGCCAGCACCGGCCTGCGCAAGCTCCCCCGAGCCTGCCGCCGCTCCGGCTGCGACGGCGCCGACACCGAGCAGGCTCGAAACGATGGCGATAGTCTGAGCCCGCTCCAGTTGCTGGCGCAGCCGCTCCTGGTGTCCGCCGGCGATATGGCCGGCTTCGTGCGCCAGGACGCCGATGATTTCGTTCGGCGTCTCCGCCTGCATTAGCGCGCCAGTGTTGATGAAGATGCGGCGGCCGGCAACGAATGCGTTGAACCTTCTGTCATTGACAAGAACGATCTCGATATTGGACCGTTCAAGCCCCGCCGCCTTCAGGACTGGCCGCGCATATTCGCGCACTAGAGCCTCAATCTCAGCATCACGCACGATCGGCACTCGTCCCTGCTGCGCAAAAGCACGCTCGGTCCCGGACGGGGCCACGACGAGAGCCATCGCACCGGCGGCAACCGATCGGAGCGCGACGGCAAGTGTTGCGGAAAGCGTCGATCTGATCTGCATAGCGAAAACCACTCGTAGACGAGCATGGCAACTATGAAAAGTCGGCATGCTGGGGATCATCAACTTGTGAAGCCCATATCATTCGGGCATTTGTGCGGCGTTGGGCGGCGCGGACCACAGGCCAATCCGGCCAGCCCGCAACGGAGAAGGTCAGCATGGTCGTTTCATCATCCCGCCGCAGCGCCGTCGAGCCGTTTCACGCAATGGATGTGCTGGCAGAGGCCAACCGCTTGAAAAGCCGCGGACATCCCGTGATATCCATGGCTGTCGGCCAGCCGTCGGATCCGGCGCCGCATGCCGTTCGGGAAGCCGCCCGCCGCGCTCTTCGCGACGGTCGCATAGGCTACACTGACGCGCTCGGCATCGTCGAATTGCGCGAGGCCATCGCCCAGCACTACCGCGATCACTACCGACTGGACATGACGCCGGAGCGAATCGCCGTTACGACCGGGTCGTCGGCCGCGTTCAATCTGGCCTTTCTAGTTATGTTCGACGTCGGCGAACGCGTCGCGATCGCGGCGCCAGGCTATCCCGCATATCGCAACATCATGGGCGCCCTTGGCCTCGAAGTCGTGGAGATCGAGATCGAGGGCGCTGGCCATATCACGGCCGCTCACGTTGCAGAGGCGCATAGTCGCAAACCGCTGAAAGGTGTTCTGTTCGCGAGCCCGGCCAACCCCACTGGAGCTATCATTCCAGCCGACGAGCTGCGTCGGCTGGTCGATGTCTGCGCGGAGCGTGGGATTTCCGTCATTTCAGACGAGATATACCACCGCCTTTGCTATACGGCTCCAGACGTCACCGCGCTGTCATGCGGACCCAACGTCACGGTCATCAACTCATTCTCGAAATACTACTGCATGACCGGCTGGAGAATCGGTTGGATGGTGCTGCCGCAAGAACTGGTTCGCCCGATCGAGAGAGTCCAGCAAAGCCTCTATATTTCAGCGCCAGAACTCTCGCAGATCGCAGCGATCGAGGCCTTCAAGGGCACCGTTGAACTTGAGGCCGTGAAGGGGCGCTATGCCCGAAACCGCAAGCTGCTTATGCGACGATTGCCGGAACTGGGACTGGACATTGCTGCGCCGATGGATGGCGCCTTTTATGCATTCTGCGATGTCTCGCGATTGACCAACGATAGTATGGAGTTCGCTAAGCGGATGCTTCAGGAGGCGCATGTTGCAGCAACGCCGGGCCTTGATTTCGATCCGCTGGCCGGTCACCGTTATATGCGATTTTCCTATGCAGGCAGCCCCGAAGACATGATCGCCGCAACAGACCGCATCGAACGCTGGTTGCGATAGTCTGGCCGCCGGAAACAAGAAAACCGGGGAATGCCCCGGTTTTCCGCAGTTTTTAGCGTTCACACGACCTGTTAGAAAAAGCTCCTCCGTTGCCACCAGCCGGCTTTCTTGGGCTTGGCGTCCTCATCGGAGGCTGCATCACTTGCGACACTTGAGGAAACAACGGGTTCCAGCGTATCGGTCTGCTGCGGCTTGCGTCGCGTAGACCGTGCCCGCTTCGGCTTTTCTTCGGCAGCAGGCTCGCGGGGCTCCTCAGGTTCCGCCTGCGCCAGCTTTATGGCCTCCGGACCGTTGGAGGCCGTTTCGGCTGACGCGGTTTCATCCGCGGCCTTCTTGGACTTTGCGGTCCGGCGGGGTTTCTTCGGTTTTGCCACTTTTTCCGCAACCTGTTCCTGCTGAGCCTCGACGGGATCTGCCTGGACTGGTTCGGCTGGCGTCGGCTCGACAGCTTCGGTAGCTACGTCGGCACCGGCCTCAGCCTCCTTGCGATTGCGCTTTCCACCACGCTTGCCACGGCGACGCTTCTTGTGTTCGCCGGAAGCCTCATCGGCTGCTAGAGGCTCTGTGCTCTCGCTTTCCACAGCCTGAACGATCTCGGTCTCGACCGCGCTATCCGAGCCCTCCGAACCCGGAGAGGCTACGACCTGTGCGGATTCGCCAGGCGCGCCGCGATCGCGGCCACCGCGCCGACGGCGCCGCCGCTTGCGCTTGCGTTCATGATGCCGATCACCGTCTCCGGCATGTTCGGTTGGGACGGAGTGCTCATCCATAGCCGCCTCCGGCAGCTCGACAATCTCCGCTTCTTCAATTTCCTCGGCTTCGACATGCGCGATGGCCGGGGCGGGACCTGCTTCGAGCCAGCCTGCCGGCTTCTCAGCTTGCGCGCCACGGAAAATCGCATAGTGTTGGGCACCGACCGTTTCGTCGGTTTCCAAGCTGATCGTCACCCCGAAACGGTTTTCGAGTTCTACCAACTTGCTGCGTTTATGGTTCAGGACGTAAAGCGCGGTCGCAGCTGGCGTCCGTACGGTGATGTGGCTGCGGGAATCCTTGAGCAGGAACTCCTCGATTGCGCGCACAACGAGAAGGGCCACTGACGAGTCCGAGCGTACGTGACCGGTGCCGCCGCAGTGCGGGCAAGGTTTCATCGTTGATTCAAGGACGCTTGCGCGAATGCGCTGGCGCGACATTTCTAGCAAGCCGAAATGCGATATCCGGCCCACCTGGATACGGGCACGGTCGTTTTTCAGGCAGTCCTTAAGCTTCTTCTCGACCGAACGGTTGTTGCGGTTCTCCTCCATGTCGATGAAATCGATGACGATGAGGCCAGCAAGGTCGCGCAAGCGCAACTGGCGGGACACTTCCTCGGCAGCCTCCAGATTCGTCTGGAGTGCTGTGTCCTCGATCGAGTGTTCTTTCGTCGAACGCCCGGAGTTGACGTCGATCGAAACCAGCGCCTCCGTCTGGTTGATGATGATGTAGCCGCCGGATTTGAGCGTCACCTGGGGCTGAAGCATCCGATCGAGCTGCACCTCGATGCCGCTGCGCGCAAAGATCGGCACGCTGTCCCGATATGGTTGAACCACTTTGGCGTGGCTCGGCATCAGCATCCGCATGAAGTCTTTGGCCTCGCGATAGCCCTCGTCGCCTGAAACGACGATCTCGTCGATGTCCTTGTTATAGAGGTCGCGGACGGATCGCTTGATCAGGCTGCCTTCCTCATAGACCAGGGCAGGCGCTGTGGATTGAAGTGTCAGACTCCGCACATTCTCCCAAAGCCGCATCAAGTACTCGTAGTCGCGCTTGATCTCGGCCTTGGTCCGGCTTTCGCCGGCCGTGCGCAGGATAACGCCCATGCCTTCCGGAACCCCGAGGTCCTGGACCACTTCCTTCAGGCGCTTGCGATCCTGGACATTCGTGATCTTGCGGGAAATGCCGCCGCCGCGCGCAGTATTCGGCATCAGCACTGAATATCGGCCTGCCAGCGAAAGATAGGTCGTCAGCGCCGCGCCTTTGTTGCCGCGTTCTTCCTTGACGACTTGGACCAGCAGAATCTGACGGCGCTTTATGACCTCCTGGATCTTGTAGTTGCGCCGCATCGGTTTGCGCCGGTTGCGGACCTCCTCCAGCGCATCCTCGGCGCCGACCGACTCCACCTCATTTTCGTCGGCGCCGGCGTTGTGGACTTCCTCGACAACGCCGCGAGCTTCGCCGGCGGGCGCTTCCGTTTCCGATGTTCCTGCCCGCACAGGTTCCGAGATGACGTCGGTCTCGATTGCGGCAGCGACGACACTTACCTCGCCGCCGTCATTTTCATCATGCTCACCATCGAGAGACTGTTCCTCCTCGGGCTGCATGCCTTTTTCATCAAGTGGGTCATCAGCGGCATTGAAGTCGGCTTCGGCGTTTTCACCTTCGGCAGCCTGACGTTCATCACCGCGTCCGCGATTTTTGCCGCTACGTCGGCGCCGGCGGTTGCCGCGACTTCGATCCGGGCGCTCATCACCGGAATCATGATCATCGTCATTCTCGGCCTGGCGGGCCTCTTCCGCCTCAGCTTTCAGCAGCGCCTGCCGGTCCGCAACCGGGATTTGATAGTAGTCCGGATGAATTTCACTAAAGGCAAGGAAGCCGTGCCGGTTCCCGCCATATTCGACGAACGCAGCTTGGAGCGAAGGTTCTACCCGCGTAACACGAGCAAGGTAGATGTTCCCTTTAAGCTGTTTCTTGTCCTGCGATTCAAAATCAAATTCTTCGATGCGGTTACCGCGAACGACGACAACCCGTGTTTCCTCCGGGTGGGAGGCATCTATGAGCATTTTGTTGGGCATTATTTCTTATCTCCCCGGCAGCCAGGAGCAGAGGCAACCGGGCGATTACGCCCCGCCTTGCATCTGTCGAGACTGGCTTGCCGGACAATTGGTGGCTCGCAGTCAGCTGCTTTAGCCCGATCGACAGACCGCCCGCCGCGGGAAGGGCGCGGGAATGTCCGGTCTTGTCCATGATCGCGCTGTTAGCCATCGCGTGACCTTGCGAAACCGTTACAACCAAGGCCCGGATACTCCGGACCAACCATATTTGCTCTGTCGAGCCGGCGCGGGAGTTCCGTCCCGGCCGTTTTCCTCACGTTAAGGGTTTCCACCTCACGGGAAACGCCTTGAAGAAATCCTTCGGAAACACCCGTGCCGATCGCATTTTCTTGCGATTGGAACCGTGCTTTCTCGCCAGACAAGAATTGATGCGGCGGTGTGGACCGGTTCCGGGCATTGCGGTGATCCACCGTCGCTTTTAAGATTTGCCGACGTCAATGGCAACCCCCGTTTCGATCTGGCGAGTCGAGCCTTCCGCCACGTTACGGGGTGACGAAACGCTTAGTTAACCGTAAGAAGCTACGACTTGTTAATCGCCGTCGTACGCAGTCTCGCGTAAGCTTTACTGAGTCGGCCGAGGCGGCGTGATGGACTATGCGGGAAGCGTCATGAGCAGTGTCGATTTGATCGGGAGGGCTGATCTTCGCCCCAGGGTCAGGCGTCTTTTTGTCGGCTGGGCTGCTCTCTTTGTGCTCGTGTTCGCTCTGTTGCTGTCGGTGATCCCTTCGGACGCTGCGCCGCTTGAGGCGAAAGGTTACAAGATGGCCGGCGACGCGACACGCATGCGAGTCGTTTTGCAGTTCGACCGTGAACCCGATCCGAAGTGGTTCCTATTGCGCGGGCCGTTCCGGCTGGTGGTCGACCTTCCCGAAACCAATTTTTCAGTCGATCCCAAAGAGCTCAAGTCGAGAGGTTTGATTACAAGCGTCCGTTTTGGGAACATTGCGGAAGGAAGATCGCGGCTAATAATTGCGGCGCGCGGTCCATTTGCCGTGGAGCGGATCGATATTCTGGCGAATGAGGAGGGGGGCGGTTATCGGCTTGTCGCCGATATCACAGCTTCGTCCGATCAGGCCTTTGATACGGCGCTTGCGGAACAGACCCAAATCACAGGATCGACAGAGGTCACGAAAAAGTCGGATTCCATCGGACTTTCCCTAGCTCGTGACGACAATAAGAAATTTACGATAGTGATCGATCCCGGGCACGGCGGAATCGATGGCGGCGCGGAAGGCGCCAATGGCACGGTCGAAAAGAACATCACGATGGCCTTTGCGCTCCAACTGAAGGAGTTGCTCGGCAAGAACGACGCCTATGACATCTCCCTGACCCGTGAAAAGGATGAGTTCCTGCGTCTCGACGAACGGGTCCGTATTGCGCGAGAGCATGGAGCTGATCTTTTCATTTCGATCCACGCCGACACGATCCGTCTGAAGGGGATCAGAGGCGCGACGGTTTATACGGTCTCTGACAAGGCATCCGACGCCGAGGCAGCAGCACTAGCGGTGCGTGAAAATCTCTCTGACCAGTTGGCAGGGATAGAAATCAAGGAAGAGAATCACGAGGTTGCCGACATACTGGTAGACCTTATCCGTCGCGAGACGCACTCGTTCTCAGTTCAGTTCGCACGCTCTCTCGTGGGCGAAATGTCGACGGCGGTTGAGCTGATCAACAATCCGCACAGGTCGGCCGGATTCAAGGTGCTTCGAGCACCCGACGTACCTTCCGTGCTGGTGGAGCTTGGCTATCTCTCGAATCCGAAGGATGAAGCGCAACTCAGTGATCCGAGTTGGCGTAGTAAGGCCGCCGAGCGAATTTCGGCAGCCGTTGCACTCTTCGCGGAGGGAAGAGTTGGCGCCGGTGGATGACACTATAGTTAGCCGGTCCCTGTACAAAGCGTTGCGCAACGATCACAGTTCGTGATTTATACAGGTTGAGATAGACGGGCTTCTCGGCTCTGCCGCATTTTGCCCACAACGGCACGACAAGAGACGTACCTGACAGATCGCCTTGGTTCTGGCGGCCTTATAGCTGCAGCCTGATTGCGGCAGGAATCACGATCTCTGCACTGGAGCGGGCATGATAAGGCTTATAGGCTACTTCTTCGGCATCGGCATCATGCTGGGCCTGCTTGTCGCGGGAGCGGCTGGTATCTATCTCGGCCGCCTGACGAAAGACCTGCCGGATTACGAAGTGCTTGCCAAATATGAGCCTCCGGTGACGACGCGCGTGCACGCTTCGGATGGGGCGCTCATGGGCGAGTTTGCACGCGAG
This sequence comes from Mesorhizobium sp., assembly GCA_040512755.1. GTDB lineage: Bacteria > Pseudomonadota > Alphaproteobacteria > Rhizobiales > Rhizobiaceae > JBEVEP01. The sequence continues at coordinate 7,953 of JBEVEP010000102.1, read as the reverse complement.
CGACGCCTCTATCTGCCTATTCAGGCAGTGCCCGATCGCGTAAAGGCGGCATTCCTGTCCGCTGAGGACAAGAACTTCTACAACCATCCCGGCATCGACATCATTGGCCTCTTCAGGGCGGTTGTGACGAACTTCCAGAACATGGGTTCCGGACGGCGGCCGGTTGGCGCATCGACCATCACGCAACAGGTCGCGAAGAATTTCCTGCTGAATGCCAGTCAGACCTATGATCGCAAAATTCGCGAGATGATCCTCGCATTCCGTATCGAGCAAGCCTATTCCAAAGACCGTATTCTCGAACTCTATATGAACGAGATCTTCTTCGGCCTTGGCTCCTACGGCGTGGCCGGTGCAGCGCTCACTTACTATGACAAATCGGTCAATGAACTGACGGTTGCCGAAGCGGCCTATCTTGCCGCCCTTCCGAAAGGCCCATCCAACTATCATCCTTTCAAATACACCGATCGCGCGATCGAACGCCGTAACTGGGTCATCGATCAGATGGTCGTGAACGGCTATGTGACGCGGGAAGAGGGCGAGAAGGCGAAAGCCGAACCTCTGGGTGTTTCACCGCGTCGTAACGGAACCTACCTGTTTGCGGGCGAGTATTTTACCGAAGAAGTCCGGCGGGAGATCATTTCGAGGTATGGCGAGAATGCGCTTTATGAGGGTGGACTCTCCGTGCGGACTACGCTCGATCCGAAGCTGCAGCTGATTGCCCGCAAGTCCTTGCAGAATGGCCTTATGAAGTTCGACCGGTTGCGCGGCTATCGCGGTCCCAGGGAAAGCGTCGACATTTCCGGCGACTGGGGCGAGGCGCTTGGCAAGGTCAAGAGTCTGAACGACGTGCCAGAGTGGCAGCTTGCCGTCGTGCTGGAGAGCTCGACTGCGGGTCTTTCGATCGGCCTTCATCCTGGTTTCGAAGTATCTGGTGCGCTGAAGCCCGATCGCGAAGTCGGCACCGTATCGCTTGAGGATATGAGCTGGGCGATGCGCCATGTCGTGAAGGGTGAGCGCGTCAAGGCCAAATCGCCTGCTGATGTGCTTAAGCCGGGCGACGCCATCTACGTCGAAAAGAAACAGGGTAGCGAGTATATGCTGCGTCAGCCGCCTGAGGTTTCCGGCGGACTTGTGGCCATGGACCCCCATACGGGCCGCGTGCTCGCAATGGTCGGCGGCTTCTCTTATTCAGAATCGGAGTTCAACCGGGCAACACAAGCCTATCGGCAGCCGGGTTCATCCTTCAAGCCGTTTGTCTATGCGGCAGCGCTCGATAATGGCTACACACCGGCGTCGGTGGTGATGGACGGTCCGATCACCATCAAGGTCGGCAACGAAGTGTGGAGCCCCAAAAACTACGACGGCAAGCCAGGCGGGCCCTCGACGCTTCGGACGGGCATTGAACGCTCGCGCAATCTGATGACGGTTCGGTTGGCGAATGACATGGGCATGCCGCTGGTGGCCGAATATGCCGAACGTTTCGGCCTTTACGACAAACTGCTGCCTTACCTGCCGATGGCGCTCGGTTCGGGCGAAACCACAGTCATGAGAATGGTTTCAGCCTATTCCGTGATGGCCAATGGCGGAAAGCAGATCAAGCCTTCCCTCATTGACCGCATTCAGGACCGGTACGGCAAGACCGTGTTCAAGCACGATGAGCGCGAGTGCCCTGGTTGCAACGCGGAAAGCTGGAGCGAGCAGGCGGAACCCGAACTGGTCGATAATTCGGTTCAGGTGCTTGATCCGATGACCGCCTATCAGATCACATCGATGATGGAAGGCGTCGTCACGCGGGGTACAGCGGTAACTGTCTCCGAACTCGGTCGGCCGATCGCCGGCAAGACCGGGACGACCAATGACGAGAAGGATGCCTGGTTCATCGGTTTTACACCGAACCTCGTGGTGGGGCTCTACATGGGCTACGACAAGCCGCAGACGCTCGGCAAAGGTTCGACCGGCGGCGGGCTCGCCGCGCCGATCTTCAAGGAGTTGATGGGCCAGGCCCTGAAGGACACTCCTGTCGTCGATTTTCAGGTTCCGGAAGGCATGAAGCTGATCTCCATCAACCGTAAGACCGGGATGCACGCCAACGAAGGCGATCCGAATGTGATCATTGAAGCCTTCAAGCCCGGCACTGGCCCGGCCGATAGCTATTGGGTCATTGGCGGCGACGAGATGGCAAGTGGATCGCGGGAAGCCATCTCCCCGCAGGCGAACAAGGCCCTGCAGTCTGGCGGTGGCGGCCTGTACTGACGAACCGGGACGCGGTCGCGGACCGTCTGACGACGCCGGTTCGTTCACTTTACATATTGGGGCGGTGTGCCTATGGTCCGCGCCAATTTGGAATCCAGCCCTTCAATTCGGGAAGAAATGCCTGCAATGCGTGCAGAAACGGAGAACTTGGTCGACCAGATCAAGCAGGCGATAAGCCTGCTGAGGAGGCATCTTTGACTGGGATCAAGCCTTAAAACGACTTGACTACCTGAACATGCGGGCCGAGGACTCCACACTGTGGAACGATCCTCAGGAGGCGCAAAAACTGATGCGCGAACGGCAGAGCCTTGATGACAATATCAAGGCGGTCAAGGGCCTGTCGCAAGCCTTGGACGACAACATCGGTTTGATCGAACTTGGCGAAGAGGAGGGCGACGACGGCGTTGTCGCCGAAGCCGAGGCCGCAATCCGCGCGCTGTCGGGTGAGACTAAGGCACGCCAGATCGAGACAATGCTCTCAGGTGAGGCAGACGCCAATGATACCTACCTTGAGGTTCACGCCGGCGCTGGCGGCACCGAGAGTCAGGACTGGGCGTCGATGCTCTTGCGCATGTATACGCGGTGGGCCGAACGCCGCCGTTTCAAGGTCGAAGTGCTCGAGATCCATGACGGTGAAGAAGCGGGCATCAAGTCGGCCACCCTCCTTATCAAGGGCCACAACGCCTATGGCTGGCTGAAGACGGAATCGGGCGTTCATCGGCTCGTGCGCATTTCGCCTTACGACAGTAACGCGCGCCGCCACACCTCCTTCGCTTCCGTTTGGGTCTATCCGGTGATTGACGATACGATCGAGATCGACGTCAATGAATCGGACGTGCGCATTGACACGTACCGCTCATCGGGTGCCGGCGGACAGCATGTCAATACGACGGATTCCGCCGTCCGGATCACGCATATTCCAACAGGCATCGCAGTCGCCTGCCAGGCCGAACGATCCCAGCACAAGAACCGGGCCAAAGCCTGGGAGATGCTGCGATCACGCCTCTACGAGGAAGAGCTGAAAAAGCGCGAGGCGGCGGCAAATGCAACAGAGGCCACCAAGACCGACATCGGCTGGGGGCATCAGATCCGTTCCTACGTGCTTCAGCCGTATCAATTGGTGAAGGACTTGCGCACGGGGGTCGAAAGCACGAGCCCTTCGGATGTGCTTGATGGCGATCTCGATGAGTTTATGGAAGCGTCCCTATCCCATCGGATCGACGGCGGGGCAGGGCAGCCGGTCGCGGACCTCGATTAGGCCAGCTGACACATCGGTTCGAGAGTGGGCGTATATGGCCCACCCTTCGCAGATCAACGCCCGGTGCTCGCGGACAGCCGTCACATCCCACCCGCAGGCAAAGTCGCCCGCGAGGTCAGCGTATCGCAACGTAGATGCTTGAATTCGTGGCAGAACATGCCGGTCTCTAACGCCCGTCACCGGCAAATGTAATGATCGAAACCTCGCCTTCCAACGCGCCTTGATAGGCAGACAGGTGAGGTTCGTCGTCGGGCTCGCCCTCCATTTCGCCGATCTGGTCAAGCTCTGCTTCGGCATAGCCTTCCTTGGCGAGGGAATCGAGGGCAGCACGAACTGCCGAATCGTCGTCAGGGGCGACGAGCATGACATGGACGCCAAGGGGTTTGGCGCCTTTCCGCTTCCACACGCGACCGACGATAATCGTAACCGGGCGCATTTCATTGTCGTTCATCGCGGACGCTTTCGATTCTGGGACCTGGCGTCGTGTGCGCCAACGCTATGTGAGGCTTTCTGCCACGGCCGATACGGAACGCACAGCCCGAAGCGTGTCACTTTCTGTTTCGTCTCCAGTGCGAGGCGCAATAAAATTTCGCGCAGACCAGCTATGCAGGGCAAGTCGCTGATTTGTTGACTTTGTTGACTTGGCGGGGTTGACGGTTTCGGGTGTTGCGAGTATTACCCGCCGCGTCTGAGCCGATGTGAGGCACTGCTTTCCGGGACGTCCCGTTCTGGAGTTTGCCTCAAACAGGGTTCGTTTTACGAGCGAAAAGACATTTCCGGCATGCAAGAAGCGCTAGACGCTTCCTCTGCTTTTGTTCGGGCAGGCCGCGAAGCGCGGTTCCTGGCCCGACTTTGCGTATGGAAATAAGCCCGAGACGGCCCCGCAAGGGCTTGACACGAAATTGAGAGACAAGAGGAAGGTTTAATGCCTACCGTAAACCAGCTGATCCGCAAGCCGCGCGTAGCGCCGGTGAAGCGCAATAAGGTTCCGGCCATGCAGGCCAACCCGCAGAAGCGGGGCGTTTGCACGCGCGTCTATACGACGACGCCGAAGAAGCCGAACTCCGCGCTCCGCAAGGTCGCGAAAATTCGCCTGACCAATGGCTTCGAGGTGATTGGCTATATTCCTGGCGAAGGTCATAATCTTCAGGAGCACTCGGTTGTGATGATCCGCGGAGGCCGCGTAAAGGACCTTCCAGGTGTCCGCTATCATATTATCCGTGGCGTGCTCGACACGCAGGGTGTTAAAAACCGCAAGCAGCGCCGTTCGAAATACGGTGCCAAGCGTCCGAAGTAAGGGTTTCCCGGCTTTGGCGCTTTTTTGTTCTGCGCCGGGCCTCGAAGTTGAGAGACGAGAACCATGTCCCGACGTCACAGTGCAGAAAAGCGCGAAATCAACCCGGATCCGAAGTTCGGCGATCTGGTGGTCACCAAGTTCATGAACGCCGTCATGTATGACGGCAAGAAGTCGATCGCCGAAACGATCGTCTATGGTGCGCTTGACCAGGTGCAGGCAAAGACCAAGCAGGAGCCGGTAGCGGTTTTCCATCAGGCGCTCGACAATGTTGCGCCGCATGTGGAAGTGCGCTCGCGCCGCGTCGGTGGTGCGACCTACCAGGTTCCGGTCGACGTGCGCCCCGAGCGCCGGCAGGCGCTGGCGATCCGCTGGCTGATCACGGCTGCCCGCAACCGCAATGAAACCACGATGGTCGACCGCCTTTCCGGCGAGCTGATGGATGCGGCCAACAACCGCGGCACGGCCGTAAAGAAGCGTGAAGACACCCACAAGATGGCGGAAGCCAACCGCGCGTTCGCGCACTACCGCTGGTAACAGCGCGAACGCATAAGAGCGAAAGGCATTTCCCATGGCCCGCGAATATAAGATCGAAGACTACCGCAATTTCGGCATCATGGCGCATATCGACGCCGGGAAGACGACGACGACCGAGCGCGTCCTGTACTACACAGGCAAGTCGCATAAGATCGGCGAAGTCCATGATGGCGCTGCGACCATGGACTGGATGGAGCAGGAGCAGGAACGCGGCATCACCATCACGTCGGCTGCGACCACGACCTTCTGGAAGGGTCGTGACGGCAAGATGCGTCGCTTCAACATCATTGACACGCCCGGCCACGTCGACTTTACGATCGAAGTTGAGCGCTCGCTCCGCGTGCTCGATGGTGCGATTGCGTTGCTCGATGCCAACGCTGGCGTTGAGCCGCAGACGGAGACCGTCTGGCGTCAGGCTGACAAGTACCGCGTGCCGCGCATGATTTTCTGCAACAAGATGGACAAGATCGGCGCCGACTTCTACCGCTCGGTGGAGATGGTGAAGACCCGCCTCGGCGCGCAGGCCGTCGTCATGCAGCTGCCGATCGGCGCTGAAAGTGATTTCAAGGGTGTTGTCGATCTCGTTGAGATGAACGCGCTCGTATGGCGTGACGAGACGCTGGGTGCGGCGTGGGATATCGTTGAGATTCCGGCCGACCTCAAGGCGAGGGCCGAAGAGTACCGTGAAAAGATGATCGAAGCGGCTGTCGAGATGGACGAGACCGCGCTCGAAAACTACCTCGAAGGCAACATGCCGTCGAACGACGAATTGCGTGCGCTGATACGGAAGGGCACGATCGCGGTGAAGTTTTTCCCGATGTTCTGCGGTTCCGCGTTTAAGAACAAAGGCGTACAGCCTCTACTTGATGCTGTTGTGGAATATCTGCCGTCGCCAATCGACGTTCCTGCGATCAAGGGCATCGATGCCAAGACTGAGGCCGAGATCGTCCGCAATGCGGACGACAACGAGCCGCTGTCGATGCTTGCTTTCAAGATCATGAACGACCCGTTCGTCGGTTCGCTGACGTTCTGCCGCATCTATTCCGGCAAGGTGACCAAGGGCGTGTCGCTCGAAAACACCGTGAAGGGCAAGCGTGAGCGCATCGGCCGCATGCTGCAGATGCATGCGAATTCGCGCGCTGATATTGAAGAGGCGTTCGCAGGCGATATCGTTGCCTTGGCTGGCCTCAAGGAGACCACCACTGGCGACACGCTTTGTGATCCGCTGAAGCCGGTGATTCTCGAGCGAATGGAGTTCCCTGAGCCGGTTATCCAGATCGCGATCGAGCCGAAGACCAAGGGCGACCAGGAGAAGATGGGCCTCGCGCTCAACCGTCTTGCTGCCGAAGACCCGTCATTCCGCGTGAAGTCCGATGAGGAATCTGGCCAAACGATCATCGCTGGCATGGGCGAGCTTCATCTCGACATCATCGTCGACCGCATGCGCCGCGAATTCAAGGTTGAGGCGAATGTGGGTGCTCCGCAGGTGGCCTATCGTGAGACGATCACCCGCCAGCATACTGAAGATTACACGCACAAGAAGCAGTCGGGCGGTTCCGGTCAGTTCGCTCGCGTGAAAATCCAGTTCGAGCCGAATCCGGAAGGCGAGGAGTTTGTCTTCGAGTCGAAGGTCGTTGGTGGATCGGTTCCGAAGGAATATGTTCCGGGCGTTGAGAAGGGCATCGAGAGCGTGCTGTCGTCCGGCCCGTTCGCGGGCTTCCCGATGATCGGCGTCAAGGCGACCCTCATCGACGGTGCGTATCACGATGTCGACTCGTCTGTGCTTGCCTTCGAGATCGCCGGTCGCGCGTGTTTCCGTGAGGCTGCCGCCAAACTCGGCGTGCAGTTGCTCGAACCGATCATGAAGGTCGAGGTGGTGACTCCGGAAGACTATGTCGGCGATGTGATCGGCGACCTGAACTCCCGTCGTGGCCAGATTCAGGGTACCGAGGCGCGTGGTGTGGCAACTGTCGTCAATGCGATGGTGCCGCTGGCCAACATGTTCAAGTACGTCGACAATCTGCGTTCGATGTCGCAGGGCCGCGCCCAGTACACGATGCAGTTCGACCACTATGAGCCGGTTCCGACCGCGGTCGCTCAGGAAGTTCAGAAGAAATACGCGTAATTCCAAGGGATTGCGCTAGTAACCTAATTTAACGCCGAATGGCAGCAGGAATGGAGACCTCACATGGCAAAAGGTAAATTCGAGCGTACGAAGCCACATGTGAACATTGGCACGATCGGGCACGTCGACCACGGCAAGACCAGCCTGACGGCGGCGATCACCAAATATTTCGGCGAGTACAAGCCCTACGACCAGATTGACGCGGCGCCTGAAGAGAAGGCACGCGGCATCACCATTTCGACGGCGCATGTCGAGTACGAGACGGAGAACCGTCACTACGCGCATGTCGACTGCCCCGGCCACGCCGACTATGTGAAGAACATGATCACGGGTGCTGCGCAGATGGACGGCGCGATCCTGGTCGTGTCGGCTGCCGACGGCCCGATGCCGCAGACCCGCGAGCACATCCTTCTGGCCCGCCAGGTCGGCGTTCCGGCGCTGGTGGTGTTTTTGAACAAGGTCGACCTGGTCGACGACGCCGAGCTG
>JBEVEP010000259.1:0-8830 GCA_040512755.1 Mesorhizobium sp. | reverse complement strand
CCAGGATTTTTATTGATTGATCAGTCAATTAAAAATAGCGTTCGGCATCGGAGGATGCGATGCCAAAGATTGGAATGGAGCCGCTGCGCCGGAAAGCGTTGATCGACGCGACGATCCTGGCGATCGGAGAGCGTGGTTCGCTCGATGTCACCATGTCAGAGATCGCCGGGCGTGCTGGCGTATCGTCCGCACTCGCGCACCACTATTTCGGGGCCAAGGATGAACTGCTGCAGGCGACGATGCGGCATATCCTTTCCGAGCTCGGCAAGGACATGCGTTTCGCGTTGCGGGCCGCAGACACCGGCCGAGCGCGTGTTTCAGCGGTCATCGCGGTCAACTTCTCCGAAAAGCAGTTCCGGCCTGAAACGATTGCCGCCTGGCTCGCCTTCTATGTCGAAGCGCAGAAATCCTCCCGACTGCGCCGCCTGTTGCGCGTGTATGCCCGGCGTCTCCACTCCAACCTGATGAGCGGCCTTACCGGCCTGATGGCCCAGACCGACGCGGAACGCTTGGCGGAGGGAATCGCTGCTCTCATCGACGGGCTCTACATTCGCCGTGCCCTGAAGGACGGCACACCCAATGCCGAAAGCGCGATCGCGCTTGTCGAAGACTACCTCGGTACAAAACTCAGGCAGACGCGCTGATGACTACCCGGCCCAACATACTCATCATCATGGTCGACCAGTTGAACGGAACGCTGTTTCCGGATGGTCCGGCTGACTTCCTTCATGCGCCGAACCTGAAGAGACTGGCTGCCCGCTCGGCGCGTTTCAGCAATAATTACACGGCCTCCCCTCTCTGTGCGCCCGGCCGCGCTTCCTTCATGAGTGGCCAACTCCCGTCTCGCACACGCGTCTACGATAACGCTGCCGAGTTCACGTCGGACATTCCAACCTACGCGCATCATCTGCGCAGCGCGGGCTACTACACCTGCCTGTCCGGCAAGATGCATTTTGTCGGGCCTGATCAGTTGCACGGGTTCGAGGGCCGGCTCACCACCGACATCTATCCTGCAGACTTCGGCTGGACCCCTGACTACCGCAGGCCGAATGAGCGCATCGATTGGTGGTATCACAATCTCGGCTCCGTAACCGGCGCCGGCATCGCCGAAACAACCAATCAGATGGAGTATGACGACGAGGTCGCGTTCCATGCAGCACAGAAGCTTTATCAGCTCGCCCGAACATCCACAGACGGCAGCTGCCAGCCTTGGTGCCTGACAGTTTCATTCACCCACCCTCACGATCCCTATGTGACGCGGCGGCAATATTGGGACCTCTACGAGAACTGCCAAGCGCTCGAACCGATGACCGGGTTCATTCCGTATGATGAGCAGGACCCGCATTCCCAGCGGCTCCATCTGGCGAGCGACCATACGAACTTCGACATCACGCCTGAACATGTCCGCGATGCGCGGCGTGGCTATTTCGCCAACATCTCTTACATCGACGACAAGGTCGGCGAACTCGTTTCCGTTCTGCAGCGAACCCGGATGCTTGACGATACCGTCATTGTGTTCTGCTCGGACCACGGGGACATGCTCGGAGAGCGAGGACTATGGTTCAAGATGTGCTTCTTTGAAGGGTCGGTGAACGTACCCTTTATGATCGCGGGAACTGGAGTAAGTGCCTCCCTGATCGATACGCCGGTCTCCAATCTGGACGTCCTGCCGACGCTCTGCAATCTGGCCGGCATCGAGCTCGGCGGCATTGCACCCTGGACAGACGGGCAATCATTGTTGCCGCTGATCGCCGGATCGCCACGATCCGCACCCGTGTTGATGGAGTACGCGGCAGAAGGCTCCTCCGCTCCGATTGTGGCGATCCGTGAAGGACGTCACAAGTTCGTCCATTGCGAGATCGACCCGCCGCAGCTCTTTGATTTGGAATCCGATCCTCACGAACTGACAAACCTTGCCGCCGAACCCTCCTGCGCAGAACTCGTGGCGGGCTTCATGAGCAAGGTTCGCGCCCGCTGGGATATGGCCGCGTTCGATGCGGCTGTGCGCGAGAGCCAGGCCCGCCGAAGGGTGGTTTATCCGGCGTTGCGCAACGGCGCCTACTACCCCTGGGATTTCCAACCGCTCCAGAAGGCATCCGAACGGTATATGCGCAATCACATGGACCTGAACGTCATCGAGGAAAGCAAGCGCTTTCCGCGCGGAGAATAGTTGATGCACGAAGCAGATTTTGTCATCGTCGGCTCGGGATCGGCGGGTTCAGCGCTGGCATCCCGCCTTTCCGAGGACGGCCGCCATTCCGTGATCGTCATTGAATATGGCGGGACGGACTTCGGACCGTTTATCCAAATGCCGGCGGCGCTGTCGTTTCCAATGAATATGAGCCGTTACGATTGGGGATTCTCCAGCGAGCCGGAGACGCATCTCGGCGGCCGCGTCCTGGCGACCCCTCGTGGCAAGGTGCTTGGCGGCTCATCATCCATCAACGGCATGGTTTATGTCCGCGGCCATGCCCGCGACTTCGACCACTGGGCCGAGCAGGGCGCGGCGGGATGGGCGTTTGCTGACGTGCTCCCATACTTCATGCGCATGGAAACCGCCCATGGCGGCGAAGAGGGCTGGCGCGGCACGGACGGCCCGTTGCATGTGAGACGGGGACGGCAATGGAATCCCCTCTACAAGGCGTTTGTCGAGGCTGGCCGGCAGGCCGGCTTCGAGACCACTGCCGACTACAATGGCTCGAAGCAGGAAGGCTTCGGGGTGATGGAACAGACCATCCACCTTGGCCGCCGCTGGTCTGTCGCGAACGCCTATTTGAGGCCGACACTTCGCCGGAGAAATGTAATTCTTCTCAATGGGTTGGCGCGCCGGATTGTTATTGAGAATCAACGCGCGATCGGCGTCGAGGTCGAAACTCGCAAACAGATTCAAGTCGTTAAGGCGCGACGTGAAGTGATCATCGCTGCGTCCTCGATCAATTCCCCCAAGCTTCTTTTGCTCTCAGGCATCGGACCGGCAAAGCATTTGAAGGAGCACGGCATTGACGTCATCGCCGACCGGCCCGGCGTCGGCCAGAACCTGCAGGATCATATGGAACTCTACATCCAGCAGGAGTCCGTTTTGCCGATCACTCTCTACTCGAAACTCAATCTTTTCTCGAAGGCGCTTATCGGCGCGGAATGGTTGTTCTTCAAGACAGGGCTCGGCGCAACCAACCATTTCGAGTCCGCCGCGTTTGTCCGCTCGAAGCCCGGCGTCGATTATCCCGACATACAGTATCACTTCCTGCCGGTGGCCATCCGCTATGACGGCAAGGCGGCCGCCAAATTGCACGGCTTCCAGGCACATGTCGGACCCATGCGATCGAAATCACGTGGCGCAATCACGTTGCGGTCTGCGGACCCGCTGGACAAACCAGTGATACGCTTCAATTACATGTCGCATGAAGAGGATTGGGCCGACTTCCGCCACTGCATCCGGCTGACACGTGAGATATTCAGCCAAGCAGCGTTCGATCCTTATCGCGGCAAGGAGATTTCGCCAGGGTGCCATGTGCAGACTGACGAGCAGCTGGACGCCTTTATCCGCGAGCACGTGGAGAGCGCCTATCATCCTTGCGGCACTTGCAGGATGGGCAGGCGAGACGACAGGATGAGCGTAGTCGATCCGGAATGTCGTGTGATTGGAGTTGAAGGGTTGCGTGTGGCCGATTCGTCGATCTTCCCGCAGATTACGAACGGCAATCTCAATGCGCCGTCGATCATGACGGGCGAGAAGGCGGCAGATCATATTCTCGGGAACCAGCCCCTCGCGCCGTCCAACCAAGAACCATGGATCAACCCGCGCTGGCGGGTTTCGGACCGCTGACACAAGATCCCGCTCCTTGCGGCACGGTCCTGCAGAATGAATCGGAGATGTTAATGAAGGCGCAGCCGAAGGCATCACACTATATCAACGGGCGCTACGTCGAGGACGAACAGGGCGCGTCCCTGCCGGTCATCTATCCGGCCACAGGCGAAACCATCGCTGCTCTCTATTCCGCCACGCCGAATATCATCGAGCTGGCAATCGAGGCTGCCCGGGAAGCGCAGCCGGCATGGGCGCGGCTGAGACCTGTGGAACGCGGCCGCATTCTTCGCAGGGCGGCGGATATTCTGCGGGAGCGCAATGCAGAACTCGCCCGGCTCGAAACCCTGGATACCGGCAAAGCGATCCAGGAGACGCTCGTCGCCGATGCGGCATCAGCTGCCGAAGCGCTGGAGTTCTTCGGCGGCGCGGTTGCCGCTTTCAATGGCGATTACATCGATCTGGGTGGTCCGTTCGCCTATACCCGCCGTGAAGCGCTCGGCGTCTGTGTCGGAATCGGCGCCTGGAACTATCCGATCCAGGGCGCCGGCTGGAAGTCCGCTCCCGCGCTGGCGATGGGCAATGCGATGGTCTTCAAGCCATCGGAGAACACACCTCTTTCGGCACTCGCGCTTGCTGAAATCTACTCCGAAGCGGGCCTGCCCGACGGGCTCTTCAATGTTGTCCAAGGCTATGGCGATGTCGGCGGCGCACTGGCCGCGCATCCGGTTGTCGCCAAGGTTTCGTTGACGGGCTCGGTCGGTACGGGCAAGAAGGTTCTTGCTCTCGCTGGGTCGCACATGAAGCACGCCACGATGGAGCTCGGGGGCAAGTCACCACTCATCATTTTCGACGACGCGGATATCGAGAATGCAGTTGGCGGCGCCATGCTCGGCAACTTCTACTCAACCGGCCAGGTCTGTTCGAACGGGACGCGCGTATTCGTTCAGGATGGAATTCGCGACCGCTTTCTTGATCGCCTGACCGAGCGGACCAAGGCGATCCGCATCGGCGATCCTCTCGATCCCGACACACAGATGGGGCCGCTCATCAACAAGGCCCAGCACGAGAAAGTCACCGGCTATATTGCGATCGGCAAGACCGAGGGCGCTACTCTGCTCTACGGTGGCAAGATCCCCGCCCTGCAAGGCTTCGAAGGCGGCTTCTTTGTCGAGCCAACGATCTTCACAGATGTGAAGGACGAAATGCGCATAGCCCGCGAGGAAATCTTCGGCCCGGTAATGAGCGTGCTTGCCTTCTCCGATGAAGAGGAAGTCGTGGCCCGCGCCAATGACACCGAATTCGGTCTCTCGGCAGGCATTTTCACGCGCGACCTTCCCCGCGCGCACCGGGTGATAGGGGAACTGCAGGCAGGGACATGCTGGATCAACACCTACAATCTCGCGCCAGCTGAAATCCCGTTCGGCGGAGCGAAACAGTCCGGAATCGGCCGCGAGAATTCGCTTGCCGCACTCCAGCATTATTCGCAGCTAAAGTCGGTCTATGTTGAGATAGGGGACGTCGCGAGCCCTTATTGAGGCTGCCCCTCTGTCTTGTCCAGGTACTGCATCAGCGCCGTCACCAGGTGATAGAAGATGCTGGCGGGGACTTCCGTTGCCAGCGACCTGCCCCGTTCGTCGATCTGATCGATCCAGAGACCCTTCGGAGCAGGATCGATGTGCCACCGAAAAAGACGCTCGACCCGCGCTTCGATCTCAGGTTTCAGGTCAGGTCCCGCTGTTTCGTCCAACGCGATCGCTGCCTTGATCGCTTCCGACTGAGGCCAGCTTCGCGAGATACGATCAAGCGGCAGTCCCTGGCGTGAAACGGCTGCATAAGCCAGACCCGTAGCGCGGTTCAGCCCATTTGCGATCGCCGATGCATAAAGTTTCCGGGCGAATGCAACCAGATCCTTCTGGCCGCTCTTGCCCGCGAAGTCGACCAGCAGGGAGGCCCATTCGAAGTGATGGCCGGGCTCCGTCCATGCGCCCTTCTCGCCATCTGCCGGTCGCCATTCGTCGTCGAAGTACTCCCCCAAAGTCCAACTTTCGGGATCGAAGAAATGGCTTCTGAAGAGATCGATGACGCGTGCGGCTCGACGGAGATAGGCGCGTTCGCCTGTCATTGTGTGCCAGGCGAGGAAAGCCTCCAGAAGATGCATATGCGGATTGGATCGGCGCAACCCGGCGCCGTCGGGTGTTTCCAGGAAACCTGTCAGGCGGGCATCCTCCAGATGGGCGTCCAGAAAATGGAACGTCTCTTCTCCCAGTTTCAGCGCATCCTTGTTACCGGCGCGATGCGCATGCGCCAACGCGAGCAGAACGCAGGAATGGTCGTACGCATCTTCCATGGGATCAGCCACGCTGCCGTCCACATTCAGCGTTCTGACCCATCCGCCGCGGTTCGTTCGTCCGTTGCCAGCGATGAACGCGATGCCGTGCTCGATCAACCTGTCTGCCGGGCCATCCCAGCCGCGCTCCTTGGCCACCGCGAAGGCATAGATCTGGCGCGCCATCGTCCGCATCCGCTTCGGCTTTTTCAGCGGGCGGCCGTCGAAATCCAGCGCCTCATGGAAGCCGCCATGCAAATCATCCACGCCCGAGGTGGACCACAGCGGCAGGGTCTCTTCGAAAAGCCAATGGCCGACCCGTTCACGCCACGCGCCATTGACGATGGCGCGGTCATGTGCCGGCGTGAACTTGGTCTCAAGCCGGCCGCTCTTTTCGAGTTGTTCGACAATTTTCTTAACGTGCTGGCTATGGCTGACGGGTGCAACGAATGTCGCGTCCGGTGTCGACACAATGGCCACGTCCTTCAGCCCGATCGCGGACAGCAAGCGGCCTTCACTACGAAGATAGGAATTTTCGCAATCGATGGCGACGACGTCGCCTACGACGACATTGCCGTCCTTATCGGAGGGGCTGACATCCAGCAGAGATTGCCAGGAGCCGAGGTCGTTCCAGCGGAAGGTTGCCGGCACCATCGCAATATGGCGCGCATGCTCCATGATTGCGTAGTCGATGGAAATCGACGGGATGGCCGCGTAATGCTCGAGCGGCATGTAAAGGCCCGATACCTCACGCGCGGCTGCATCGTAAGCAGCTTCCGACGCCTCCCATATCTCAGGCTGGAACTCCTTGAACGCATCTCGCATCGCGCTCGCGCGAAAAAGGAAAATTCCGGTGTTCCAAAAAAAGTTTCCAGCCTCGACGTAGGCTTTGGCTTTTTCGATGTCCGGTTTCTCCACAAAACGCGAAACATCGTGGATGCCGCTTCCGTCGCTCGCAACCTCGATGTACCCATAACCCGTTTCTGGCTGGTTCGGTTTGACCCCAAATACAACCAGCCGCCCCGCGACCGCCGCCGGCCCCCCCCTTTCAACCGTCTCCCAGAACTGACTGTCGGTCGATATTTCATGATCGGAGGGTACGACCAGAACAAGCGTCTTCTCGCCGAAGGCCGAAAGCGCTTGAAGCGTAGCGATCGCGACGGCGGCTGCCGTATTTCGGCCCATCGGTTCGAAGATCGCGCCACCGCCATTCAGATTGAGAGAAGTGATGTCGGTACGCACACGCTCAGCATGCCGCTCGGACGCGATCAGGTAGATTGGAGTGGCGCCGGCTGGTCTTGCAGCGAGGCGGCGTAGGGTTTTCACCAGCATTGAACCATCGCCTGAAAGATCGTGGAACTGCTTGGGATTGTCCTCGCGCGACAGCGGCCATAGCCGCGAGCCGACTCCGCCGCTCATCACAAAACTGACGATCCGGTCTGCCATGGCCAGCTTCCTGTCAGAACGTCTGGTTATAGGCGCCGACTTCGCGATTGCGGCGCAAGACTTCGTCTTCCGCAATCGCGCGCGCACCGTTGACGGTTACGAGATCTGTTATCGGCTGTCCGGCGAGAGTTCGTCCATCCGCTTTCATCTTCTGAAATTCCAACAACATCCTCTCGGCCCCACTGTATTGTACATCGCCGCCGCTATGCGGCGACATGGTGGTGGGCATGCCATAGGTTAAAGGCAAGTCGCGGTAAAGGTCGGCCATGACTTGCGTTTCGATACGGCACCGCCGGAACTCCCGTCAGGTTCAGTCACGGCACCTCGGTCGAGGAGGTTCCCTGAAAGCGTCGTTTTTGATGTGGCCGATCGCCCATTGGTCTTGCAGTGCGCAATATGGGCGGTTATAAGCCCGCGGTCTGGTCGCGGAGTGTAGCGCAGCCTGGTAGCGCACATCGTTCGGGACGATGGGGTCGCAGGTTCAAATCCTGCCACTCCGACCAGAAAAATCAAATACTTAGTGGACATTTGTGACAGCGGCCAAAATCCTGCGTCATAGTTCGCGTCATAGTTCGTTCCGGCGTAATAAATAGCCGAGGCTCGGTCTCGACGTATTTTTAGGCCATACACCCGTCAGTTCCAGCGCAACGGTTCAGAAGGCGTTGGCGGCGTTTTTCTGGAACTCGGGGTCGTTGTGCAGGTAGGTGCGCTCGTACTCTTCGACGGTCAGTCCGAGCGACGCAGCGGCTTCGCCGGAGGGTACGCTAGCTTGGGCGAGCCATGTGCCGCGCGTGTGGCGAAGGACATGCGGCGTGACCTTGGGCGACAGGCCGGCTGCGGCGACGGCACCGCGGAACGCTTTGTTCGGCTTGGTGATCGGCTGGCCGTTGTAATGCACCCAATAACGGATGCCTTGGTCTAACCGCTTCCAGCGCTTCATGTGAGCGATCAGGCTGGGTGCCATCTTCACCGACGTCTTGGACTTGTTATGGGCTACCCTTTCACCCTGAGCCTTCCTGTGGATGACTCCGGTCTCGAGGTTGGCGTAGCCGCCGGTCGTGCTCGGCTCCTTCTGCAGATCGAGGATCGCTCCTGGCCGGGTGCCGGTGTACAAGCCTATGATAATCAGGCGGGTCAGGTGGCGGCGTTTTTCGCCGTTTGTGACCGGCAGACGCTTCGGGGCGTCCGGCGAGGCATGCGCCTGGTTGAAGGCAGCCGTGAATTCGGGGCTCCCTGGCACGCCGGGCAAT
>JBEVEP010000253.1:0-5385 GCA_040512755.1 Mesorhizobium sp. | reverse complement strand
GTCGGCAACGTCCAGCGGGACAATGGCGTACGTGTTGCCAAGTGGTTCCTGAAGAACCGCCCTCAGGGCGGTAAGGTCGCGGTTATCGAGGGTCAGGCCGGGGTGTTCGCTGCGGGTCAGCGGACCAAGGGCTTCAGCGAGACGATTGCTGAGGGCGGTAAGTTCACGGTTGTGGCCAGCGTCCCAGGCAATTGGGACCGCCAGCTTGCTTACGACAACGCCGCGACCATCCTCCAGCAAAACCCGGACCTGGTCGGCTTCTACGCCAATAACGATGGAATGGCGCTCGGCGTGGTTGAGGCGGTCAAGGCGGCGGGCCTTCAGGACAAGGTCGTGGTGTTCGGTACCGACGGCATATCAGATGCCTACAAGTCTATTGAGGCTGGCGAACTGACAGGCACCGTTGACTCGTTCCCGGTCCTGACTGGTGAAGTTGCTATGGAAGCCGCCTTGCGCCTGTTGGGCAAGCAGCCGCTCCCGCGGGTGGTTTCGACACCGCAAGCGCTGATCACCAAGGACAATGTCAGCACCTTCGCGGTCAAGGGGGACGACCTGCGCAAAGTGCTGCTCGCACAGCCGGCTGAGTGAAAAGGGACGGGGCCTGGTCGTGTGAGGCCGGGCCCCGCTCCAGCGCGAACCGGGAGGAGAGATTTTGATGAACGATCAAGACATTCGGCTCAGACTGACCGACATCGGCAAGAGCTTCGGACCGGTGCGCGCCCTCGACGGCGTCGATATGGTGGTCAAACGGGGCGCCGTCCATGGACTGCTGGGCGAAAATGGCGCCGGCAAGTCCACCATGCTGAACATCCTTTCCGGAGTTTTGACGCCCTCGTCGGGTCACGTCGAGGTTGATGGCACACTGGTTGTTGGCCACGGACCGTTGGCCGCCAGACGGGCGGGCATTGCCATGATCCACCAGGAACTCCAGCACGTTCCTGAACTGACCGTTGCGCAGAACATGTTTCTCGGCCGTCCCTTGACGACAGGTGGCGTCTTTGTGGCGCGCCGCATGCAGGAACGCGCAGCGGCTGAAGCGCTTGCGCCACTCGATCCGACCATCGATCCGTCCGTGCCGATCCGCACTCTCAAGGTTGCGCAGCGTCAGATCGTCGAGATTGCCCGGGCCATGATGGAGGACGCCAGGGTACTGGCAATGGATGAGCCGACGTCGAGCCTCACGCCAGCCGAATTCGAACGGCTCGCAGTCTTGATCGCGGATCTCGCCAACAAGGGGGTCTCGATCATCTATGTTTCGCATAAAATGGACGAGGTTTTCCGCGTCTGCGACACCGCGACTATCCTCCGCGATGGGCGCAACGTCACGGACGTGATCATGAGTGAAACGTCCGAAAGTGCCGTCATCGCCCGGATGGTGGGACGAGAGCTGGCAACGGCTCATCACAAGAGCTTTGCGCGAACCGACGTCGTGCTTGAGGTTACAGGCCTTTCGCGAGGAACGGCCGTCAAGGACGCCAACCTCAAACTCCATCGTGGAGAGGTGTTGGGTATCTCGGGCCTGGTCGGGGCGGGACGGACAGAACTGCTACGCCTGATCGCCGGTGTAGATAAGCCGGATGCGGGCGAAATCCGCCTTGAAGGGCGGCCGCTTTTACTCGGCAACCCTCGCACCGCAATCGCCTCAGGGCTCGGCTTGCTGCCAGAAGAGCGCAAGCGTGAAGGCATCGTGGCGCGCCGGTCCGTGCGCAGCAATATCGCGCTGCCTTCGATGCGCCGTTTCTCACGCTTCGGCTTTGTGCGGCGCAAGGCGGTTGTCGATGAAAGCCAAGCGCTAATGCGCGATCTCAATCTCAGACCGCTCAGCATCGAGCGTCCAATTGGGCAGTTTTCCGGCGGCAACCAACAGAAAGCGATCATCGGCCGTTGGATCGCTGCGGGCGCCCAAATTCTTCTGTTTGACGAACCGACCCGCGGCATCGATGTCGGTGCCAAAGCCGAGATCTACGCTCTAATCGAAAAGCTGGCCGGAGAGGGCCGCTCCATGATCGTCGTCTCGTCGGAACTGCCCGAAATTCTGCGAGTCGCCGATCGTGTCCTCGTTATGCGCGAAGGCCGCATCGCAGGCGTTCTGGAACGCGACAGTCTCAGCGAAGAGAGCATCGTCGCACTCGCCGTGCCGCAGTCATCGCCCCTCGCTTCCTCCGTTTCAAGGTCCTGAGCCATGTCTACGCCAAATAGCACCGCCGTAAGCACCAGCCAGAATAAGTTTGCCCTGCCCGTCGGGCTGCGCGACGCCGGAACGTTACTGGGATTGGTCGTGATCGTGGTCGTCTTCTCTCTCCTCAGCCCGAACTTCCTCACCCAGCAGAACATCCTCAATATTCTGCAGCAATCCTCGATCAACGCCTGCGTGGCTCTTGGCATGACGCTGGTCATCATCGCTGGTGGCATCGACCTGTCGGTGGGACCAACGGCCGCCATTGCGGCGGTGGTGGTAGCGGTCCTTATGGCCGCCGGCGTGCCGATCGCCATAGCAATCCCTCTAGCGTTGATCGTCGGCATGACCGCAGGTGCGTTCAACGGGGTGCTGGTCGCCTATGGCGGATTGCAGCCCTTTATCGTGACGCTTGGAACTCTGTCTCTCTATCGGGCCATTGCGCTGATCTACACGGGTGGCAATCCGATTTTCGGCATTCCGCCCGAGTTTCGGGCCCTGACCAATTCTTCCATCTTCGGCGTGCCAAGTCCGGTGTTGATAATTGCCATTCTTGCGCTTGTCGTTTGGGTGGTGCTTAACAAGACGCCGCTGGGCGAGTACTTTCTCGCCGTCGGCGGTAACCAAGAAGCGTCGCGCATTGCCGGTGTCCCTGTCTCACTCACCAAAATCGCCAGCTACGTGATTTCGGGAGGCCTGGCGTCCGTCGCGGGTCTCATTCTCGTGGGCCGCCTCGGCGCCGCTGATCCAACCCTTGGCAACCTTTGGGAGCTCGACGCCATCGCGGCGGCCGCCATCGGCGGTGCCTCGCTCATGGGCGGCAAGGGCTCGATTGTCGGTACGCTGCTTGGCGCCATCATCTTGGGCAGCCTGCGCAACGGATTAACTTTGATGAACGTGCAGGCGTTCTACCAACTCCTCGCTACTGGCATTATCATTCTTGTCGCCATGCTGATCGACCGCGCCACAAGGGGCCAGGAATGAACATCTCTTTTTTAGATCCCAGGACGGTGGGGCCACGCATCCGGATGATGATGCCCCACCTTACGCCGCTGGAGGCACGGGTTGTCGACATGATCCTCGGACGCCGCGACTTCGACCGGGCAACGCCGCTTAAGTCGGTGGCAGAAGATGCCGGCGTCTCGGAGGCCATGGTCGTCAAGATCGTGAAGAAGCTGGGCTTTGCGGGGTTCAGGGACTTTCGAACGGCGCTCGACGACTACAATCGCCTGCCGACGGCCGAACTTCACCAGGAACTTTCGCCCGAAGATACCGGGCGAGAGATCGCCCTAAAGGTCTTTCGGACCTCTATCCACGCGCTCGAGGAGACACTTTCCATTTTCGATCCGGAGGGCTTTGAACGAGCGGCAGACCTGATATTTCATGCGCGCCAGCGTGATCTATACGGGATCGGGGGCTCGGCGCAGATAGCGAGGGATGTCGCCCACAAATTCTTGCGTATCGGCATCCGGACAAGCGTATTTGACGACGCCCACATGATGCTCATGTCGGCGGCATTGTTGGGGGAAGGCGATGTCGCGATCGGTTTCTCCCATTCGGGCACGACCACTGCCGTCATCGAACCTCTGGAACTCGCCCGCCGGCGGGGCGCGCGTATTATTGTTCTCACCAACTATGCGACCTCCCCGCTGGCCGCGATGGCTGATGTCGTGCTCTGCTCAACTGCGCAGGGCTCACCGCTTCTGGGGGAGAATGCAGCGGCGCGCATCGCTCAACTTGTGATCTTCGACGCCGTCTTTGCGGCCGTAGCACAGCGGGACCTCAAGTCGGCCGAGAGGAACCTCGCGGCGACCATGAGCGCTGTGACAACCAAACGGCGAACCACATGACTGGCCCGCACAACCCCACCATCGTTGTGGTTGGCAGCCTGCACTATGACATTATGGTCGATGCGCCTGACCGGCCCCGCAAAGGCGAAACCGTGACAGGGTATTCCTGGCATCCGAAGTTCGGCGGGAAAGGTGGCAACCAGGCTATAGCGGCTGCTAAGGCTGGCGCGAATGTGCGAATGGCAGGTGCTGTCGGCGATGACGATTTTGGGCGCTTCCTGTTGAAGGAACTCGCCGACGCCGGCGTCGACTCCTCCCAGGTCGAGCGGCTCCCCAACGTAGGTTCGGGCATGAGCGTCGCGATATCGGATGCGGGTGGTGACTACGGCGCTGTGATTGTCTCCGGTGCCAACCTACTCAGGGACGCCGCCGCTGTCGCCGGCCCTGATCTCTGGCAGGGCGCGCGCGTGCTGATCCTGCAGAACGAAATGCCGGAAGGCATCAACATCGTATCCGCGCGTGCTGCAAAAGCAGCTGGAGCGACCGTTTGCGTCAACGCAGCGCCTTATCGTCCTTTGTCAGATGAGTTTGTTGCGCTGATCGACGTCCTCGTCGTCAACGCGATAGAGGCCGAAGAACTGAGCGGCATCTCCGTAAGCGATCTTGCTTCTGCGGCGGAAGCGGCCCGCGCCCTTTCAGACCAGTTTCCGGCTGTGGTGGTGACGGCGGGCGGTGACGGCGTTGTCGGACAAATGCGCGGTGAGGGTCCCGTTAGCCTCTCCGCCATACCTGTGAAGCTAGTGAGCACGCATGGAGCGGGTGACGTGTTCGTCGGCGCTCTGGCAACAGCGATTGCCTCAAATCAGTCATTTGCGGCTTGCATTAGTGCGGCCAACGAGGCTGCCGCGATTCACGTGTCGACGCGGCCAGCGTGACCAATTGACATCCGAACAATGACGGCTTCGCTCCACGAGCGTTGGTTCCTGCGAACGTGGGCCTTCGAGCAAGCGATTGGGTGTTGGAAAGTCCTGATAGGGTCATTTCGCGACAACGCAGAGCCGTTGTGCCTGGCTTGTGTGCTCGCCTTCCCCGGGGCGTCCGCCTCCTCGCGGATCGCGGGATGCGCTCGAGGTTGTTCGTGGAGGTCGGTTTTGGCATGACCTTACTTCCTCGGTCGGCTGGTATTCTTTAAGCGCCCTGGGGGTTTCTATCATTGCCTCACATCCCCGGCTCTTCCCTGATCCTGCCGCACTCTCGACGGGGACCCGGAATGCCATTCCCGCCACATTCTCCGCGCTGACTTGCGGAACGGGCCTGTTTGGCTCACTGTCTTCCGAAGACGGCCATCGCTTCCGGCAGTGACGGCATGGAAGGCGCCGTGCCGGGGCGGGTGACCGAGATTCCTGCAACCGCGCAACA
>JBEVEP010000243.1:0-3813 GCA_040512755.1 Mesorhizobium sp. | reverse complement strand
TGCCAAGGCGATCAACGCCTTCACCAACCCGCTGACCAACTCCTATAAGCGTCTGGTCCCCGGCTACGAAGCTCCGGTGCTGCTCGCCTACTCGGCACGCAACCGCTCGGCTTCCTGCCGTATCCCGTTCGGTTCGTCGCCGAAGTCCAAGCGCGTCGAAATCCGTTTCCCGGATCCAGGCGCAAACCCCTACCTCGGTTTCGCCGCCATGCTGATGGCCGGCATAGACGGCATCAAGAACAAGATTCATCCCGGCCAGCCGATGGATAAGGATCTTTATGACCTGCCGCCGAAGGAGCTGAAGAAGATCCCCACAGTCTGCGGTTCGCTCCGTGAGGCTCTCCAGAACCTCGACAAAGACCGCGGCTTCCTGAAAGCTGGTGGCGTGTTCGACGATGACCAGATCGATGCTTACATCGAACTGAAGATGGCAGAGGTCATGCGCTTTGAGATGACCCCGCATCCCGTCGAATACGATATGTATTACTCGGTTTGATTAGCCGGATAGCACAGTGCGAAGGGGCCGCGAGGCCCCTTTTTCTTTTGGAAGGATTTCTTACATCTGAAATGCTGTCCGAATGATCGGGACCAGCGTGTTGCTGCGGATATCACTTGCGACACCATGGCGTGCGAAGCGAAGTCGCTCAAGCCTTTCATTTTGCACAATCGTCGTGAGAATGGCTGCATGCAATCAACCAAAGGAAACATGATGCGTCAGAGGTTTTTGCACTCCCTCCTGCTTGCGGGATGGGTAGCGGTAGGAGTGTTGCCCACAGGCGCAGGTATTGCCGCCGGTAGCAATGCCCAACAGCCGCAGGGAACCGCCGGCGCGCTCATCGACGTGTTGCGTAGCGGCGGCGATTCTGGCGACCGGCGCACACCTTTTGGACGCGAGGAGATGCAGCTTTCCTTCGCGCCGCTGGTCAAGCAGACAGCGCCTGCCGTAGTCAATGTATACGCGTCACAACAAGTGCGCGTCCGCTCGCCCTTTGCCGGCGACCCCTTCTTCGAGCGATTTTTCGGCGGCCAAATGCCGCCACGTGTGCAATCGTCGCTGGGCTCGGGCGTGCTGGTCGATCCGAATGGGTTGATCGTCACCAATTATCACGTGATCCGCGACGCTGATGAAGTGAAAGTCGCAACACCCGACGGTCGCGAGTTCGAGAGCAAGGTGCTGCTCAAGGACGAATCGCTGGACCTTGCCGTGCTTAAGATTGAGGCAAAGGAGCCATTTCCGGCCATTGCAATCGGCGACTCGGACGCGCTCGAAGTCGGCGACCTCGTTCTCGCGATCGGCAATCCGTTCGGTGTTGGCCAGACGACCACGAGCGGCATTGTTTCAGCGCTCGCACGAACGCATATCGGCGTCTCGGATTTCGGCTTCTTCATCCAGACGGACGCTGCGATCAACCCCGGCAATTCCGGCGGCGCGCTCGTTGACATGTCTGGTCAGCTCATCGGGATCAACACCGCAATTTATAGCCGCAGCGGCGGTTCGATCGGTATCGGTTTTGCAATCCCGGCCAACATCGTTCGTGCCGTAGTCAACGCCGCAAAGAACGGAAGCGACAATTTCGAACGGCCATTCGTCGGTGCAGCGTTCGAGCCGGTAACGGCGCCGATTGCGGAGTCGCTCGGCATGGGCCGGCCTGAAGGCGCGCTCGTTTCGTCGGTTGTCCCCGACGGCCCCGCGGCCAACGCCGGTCTGAAGGCAGGCGATGTGGTGCTGGCCATGAACAACATCGCGATCGAGCATGTCGATGCGCTTGGCTACCGGTTGGCCACGCAAACCATTGGCAGCAAGGTTGACTTCACTGTCCTGAGCGGCGGAACGAAAGAGACCATCCAGGTGACGCTCGGCCGTGCGCCCGAGGGCGGTTCGGCAACGCAGATCACGATTGGTGGTCGTAGCCCTATGGCCGGCGTCAAAGTGGCTGCGTTGTCACCACGCCTCGCGCAGCAGCTCGGAATGCCGGCCGAATCGACCGGCGTCGCGGTCATTGATGTCGCCCCGAATTCGCCCGCTGCCGAGTTCGGCCTCCAGCCGCGTGACATCGTGCGAGAGGTAAACGGCCAAGAGATCGGCAGTGCTGAACAGCTGAAGAAGGTAGCGGCACAACAGACCCGCTGGTGGCGCTTCGCGATCGAACGCGACGGGCAACTGATGCGTCAAATGCTGCGCTACTGATGGCGGACCTGTTCTCAAAAGACGAACCTCAGGCCGTGCAGCCTGGCCGGCCGCTGGCCGACCGTCTGCGGCCGCAGTCGCTGGAGGACGTCGTCGGGCAAGAACATCTGACCGGGACTGACGGCGCGCTCACGCGCATGATCCAATCCGGCTCGCTTGGCTCGATGATTTTCTGGGGCCCGCCCGGCACAGGCAAAACGACAGTAGCTCGGCTGCTGGCCGGCGATACCGGGCTCGCGTTCGAACAGATATCGGCGATTTTCTCTGGCGTAGCCGATCTGAAGAAAGTGTTCGAGACCGCGCGGCTAAGACGGTCGAATGGACGCCAGACCTTGCTTTTCGTCGACGAAATCCATCGGTTCAACCGCGCTCAGCAAGATTCCTTCCTGCCGGTGATGGAGGACGGAACGGTCATTCTCGTAGGGGCCACCACGGAGAACCCGTCCTTCGAACTTAACGCAGCGCTTCTGTCGCGCGCCCGCGTGCTGGTTTTTCACACGCTCTCCGAAGAGACAATCGCCAAGCTATTGGCGCGTGCGGAGGCGGCCGAAGGCAAGGCCTTGCCTCTTACAAGCGAGGCGCGCGCCATGCTCTTTCGAATGAGTGATGGCGACGGCCGCGCGGCGCTGACACTGGCAGAGGAAGTGTGGCGCGCGGCAAAGCCCAGTGAGGTGTTCGACGCGGATGCGCTTCAACGGATCGTCCAGCGCCGCGCGCCGGTCTACGACAAGAGCCAGGATGGCCACTACAACCTCATTTCGGCGCTACACAAGTCTGTGCGGGGCTCTGATCCCGACGCTGCGCTCTACTACCTGGCCCGCATGTTCGACGCCGGTGAGGACCCACTCTATCTGGGCCGGCGTCTGGTGCGCATGGCAGTCGAGGATATCGGCCTTGCGGATCCACAGGCATTGATCATCGCCAATGCCGCGAAGGATGCCTATGACTATCTGGGATCACCGGAGGGGGAGTTGGCTTTCGCTGAGGCTTGCGTCTATCTGGCGACAGCGCCGAAATCCAATGCGGTCTACACGGCCTTCAAGGCCGCTACGCAGGCGGCGAAGGAACATGGCTCGCTGCTCCCGCCGAAGCACATTTTGAATGCCCCTACCCGCCTGATGAAGGATGAAGGCTACGGCGGTGGCTACCAGTACGATCACGATGCCCCGGACGCCTTTTCCGGACAGGACTATTTTCCGGAGAAGATGGGGCGGCGTAACTTTTATGATCCGCCCGATCGAGGCTTCGAACGGGAACTAAGAAAGAGGCTCGAATACTGGGCGAAGCTGCGACGGGAACGTAGCGGCTGATACGGTTCTCGCGAGCTTGCTGCGCCAAGCTGGAGCACCCCTCATCCGCCTTCGCTGCGCTCAGGCACCTTCTCCCACAGGGGGAGAAGGGGACACCCGGCCGGGGAGAAGGGGGAACCGCTTCATTGCCACGGCCAATCACCACCGTTCGAGATTAACCGAAGCGCTGATATCGCGCCTCACCTTCTCCCCTTGTGGGCCTGTTGCACAATTTTGCGATTGTGATTCACTCGTTCTGACAGGCGGGAGAAGTTGCGATGGCAGTGAAGCGAACGGGGCAGATGAGCTTTGTGGAGGCGTTTATTGGCGGCAAGA
>JBEVEP010000220.1:0-11001 GCA_040512755.1 Mesorhizobium sp. | reverse complement strand
AGAACCGCGAGAGCAATCTGGCGCCCATCCTGCGCGACAAGCACAAGGAGAAAACCGCCCACGACATCAACGAGAAATCCAAGGTGGCGCGCCTCCGCGCCAAGCATTTCGGGCTCTGGCCGAAGAGCCATTTCCGGACCTCGGCCAAGACCCGTCCGAACTGGGCCACGAATGACCGCCAGAGGTTCTGCCGCGAATTGGCAGAGGGCGGCCCGCTTGAACAAGAAGAAGTATCGACGCCTGATGTCGACGCGTTCAGCTCATGCGATCGGGATCCCAAAGGGGAGCAATAGGAAACGCTCCGTCTCGCATGGCCATGCCCGGCCCTTTGGCGCCAACTCTTTGCTTTTTGCGCAATCGCAAAACAGCAAACCAGTTTCCACTTTTCCCGAATAGCTCCAGGTCAGAACTCCCAGGGAGAAACCAGATCGAGACCGGCGGTCGCGAAGTCGCTGAGGTTTCGCGTGGCAAGGCGCCCACCATTGACCAGCGCAATTGCTGCAATCATGCCGTCGGTTGCTGACATCGATTGCCCTCGACGCACCGCCACACCCATTATTTCACCGTAGGCCATCGCGGCTTCCTCGGTCAGCCCGTAGATGCGATCGGCGAAGCGGCGACGCCAGTCGGACAATCCCCGCTCCAACCGCTCGGCACGCTCGTCTGGGCGTATTTTCTGGAGGCCAAAAGCGATCTCCGCGATCGTCACCGTTGGAAGCGCAAGCTCGGCATCGTACCGGACGAGCCAAGCAATGACCGCTTCGCTTGGAGACTTCTTCAGCGTTTCGGAAATGATGTTGGTGTCCAAAAAGATCAAAGGTCAATGCCTTTATGGCCCTGCCAACTTTCCTTGATGACGGCCTCGAGATCCAAATCGGTCCCGTATTGGGCTGAAAGAC
This sequence comes from Mesorhizobium sp., assembly GCA_040512755.1. Lineage (GTDB taxonomy): Bacteria > Pseudomonadota > Alphaproteobacteria > Rhizobiales > Rhizobiaceae > JBEVEP01. The sequence goes on along the minus strand of JBEVEP010000220.1, from coordinate 10,102 downwards.
GGGAATAAAATGACGCGGCCGGCTCACGCCCTGCCTCGCGGACCTCATAGGATTCTAGCGCGCGCTCGACAACGTCTGCGATCGAACGGTTTTCACGCCGGGCAAGCCGGCGCGCAAGATCACGGGCCTTTGCGCTGCGTACAGAAAGCTGAGGTTCGGCCTTGATGAAGCTCCTTCAAGGCAAATATAACTCTGAAGGTTCCTGCCGGCAAGATGGCAGGAGATGGCATGGTATCCCGACAATTCTGGCAAATCTCGTGCTTGAGCGTAGGGGCCATTCCTCGCATTAATTGCAGGTATGAAAGATTGAAGGTCCATAAAACCCGACGAATGCTCTATGAAAGCCGTGCCGGTACCCCACCCTGGCAACGGCGTACCTCTGTTATTGACCTGAATTGACAGGGCCGCCCAGGCTGCCGTTCTCGTGTAGCAGACACGTCAGCAATCGGACCGGTTGTCGCAAGAGGACAGCGGGAGCACCGGGCGGGGGGTTTGATTTGCGAGGCTCCCGCTGCCGCTACCGCGAAATTGTTCGGCAGCGGCGCACTCTACCCTAGCCGCAGCACTCCCTACAGGCGTAGCGTCTTCATCATTTTGGATTGGGGAAAAATGTCAGGAGGATACCAAAGGGGCTTTATGGCTCCTCCTGAACGGTAAACCGACCGTCTGGTCACATTACGTAGCGTAGCGTGTCAAAAATGTGAAGATTTCTCGTGTTCCGGGGGGCATCATCCGATAGGCGTAGGGTCTTGGTTACTGAACTACCCTAGAAGCCGCATCTCATCTCGACGAGGCTCTGGCTCGAGGCGCTGCTTCGAAGATCTGGCAGCTCGGCCTCTCTCACTACAGCGGTCCCTTGCTAATCTCTCCGGTGCACCGTTTTGCCCCATCGGACAACCCGCTCATTGCCGAGGTGCTCGCGCCACATTGCGCAGCTCAATCCACCATGATCTCGATCAGGCAGGGCTTCCCGATTTTGCGGGCGCGCATGAGAGCCGAGGGCAGGCCATCGGGGCACGTGAGCCGCTCCGCGTGCATGTGGTAGGCCTCCGCGATACGGCAGAAGTCCGGCGGGGCGGGGGAAACCCCGACCGGCTCGACCCCTGCATCCAGCATGGACGCCTCGATCTCGCGATAACCGTGGTTGTTCCAGATGACGAAAATGACTGGAGCCTGCGCGTCGAGGGCTGCTCCCATTTCGGGAAAGGTGAACTGGAAGCCGCCGTCGCCGGACAAGCAGACGACCGGCGCGGCCGGATCGGCAAGAGCAGCGCCAATGGCGGCGGGCGGCCCATAGCCAAGCGCTCCGAACCCAGTCGCCGCGTTGAACCATCCGCCCGGACGGTCGTGATCGTAGCAGAGATTCCCGGCATAGATCGGCTGGGTGGAATCGCCAACCAGGATCGACCCAGGCAGCGTGTCGCGGATCATCTCGATCACGCGCACCTGGTGCTGCATCGCCGGACCGATTTCGGCGAAGGCGGCGTTCCGGCCGGCCACCGCGCGCGCCTGGCCGCTGGCGTCTTTCCCGTCCGGCAACAAGTCGACAAGCGCCGACAATGCCGAAGAACAATCCGCCGCGATGCGCATCGTCGCCGGCCAGCGCGCAAGCTGCTCCGCATCGATATCAATCCTGATCAGGTTGCGTGGCGGGGTGAAGCCGCCATCGGCATACATATCATAGTCTGTCGGCCCGAGTTCGGTTCCCGCGGCGATCACCAGGTCGGCCTCCGCCATCATGCGGCGTATCGCCTGCAGGCTCGGGCTGGCGTGAACCGCGAGCGGATGGCGGTGGAGAAGACCGCGCCCATTGGCCGTCGTGATGACAGGGGCGTCGAGCGATTCGGCAAGCTGACGCAACGGGCCTTCCGCGCGCCTGGCGCCGCCGCCCGCCAGAATGAGCGGAAAGTTTGCAGCAGCGGCAAGCCGCGCGGCCTCGGTGATCGTTTGGCTATCGGGTGCGGGCGGCGAGACTGGCTGCGGCGCGATGGAAATCTCGCCTGCCGGCATCGCCATGACGTCGATCGGTATTTCAATATGCACGGGCCCCGGCCGGCCCGTTCTCAAGCGTGAAAAAGCCCGGGCAAGTGCGCCCGCAAGCGCTCCAGGCTCTTCGATCCGTTCCGAGGACAGCGCAACCGTTGCCATCATGCCGCGCTGGTCGGGCAACTCATGAAGGAAACCCAGACCCTTGCCAAGCGAAGCACGCCGGTTGACCCCGGAGATGACCAGCAGGGGAACCGAATCGGCGCGCGCCTGCGCCATGGCGGTGATGGTGTTGGTGAGACCTGGCCCCGTGATGACGAACGCGACGCCCGGCCTGCCGCTCACACGCGCATAGCCGTCAGCCATGAAGCCGGCGCCCTGTTCGTGGCGCGGCGTCACATGGCGGATTTTTGAATGGGCAAGGCCGCGATAGAGCTCGATCGTATGGACGCCGGGGATGCCGAAAACGGTCTCGACGCCATGCGCTTCAAGCAGCGTGATCAAAGCTTCGCCGACTGTCGTCATAAATCAGGCCCTTCCACAGTTTGCCCCTAGTCCCATTGGATTTGCCTGTGCCAGCGGGAGCTCACCCGCCGCTTCCCACTGCCTCAGAGGATAGAGCCGGTCGACGAACTGAAGCAGCCTCTTCGCCCGGTGTTCGCAGATCGAGGCCCAGCACGGCTTCGACGGACGCGAGTCCGATGTCGGCCAGTTCCCGATGCCCGAACATTTCAGGCGCCAGGCAGCCTTCGATCCAAAGCCCGTCGAGGATAGCGTTGATCGCAATGGCATAGTGGCGCAATTGCGCCTTGTCCGTTGTCCGATCCGATCCGTCCAGTACTTCGGCGACGAGCGTTTCCAGTTCATCGCGGAAGCCGAGATAGCCTTCGCGGTGCGCGGCGCTTAATGTCGGATCCGCGTGGACACGGCCGATGAAGCCTGCCCAGAGCGAGAATATCCGCACATCCATGACAGGCGCCCCGAGATTGGCCTCCACGAAAGCGGCGAGCCGGCGGCGGGGATCGGCCTGTTCCATGCCGGGTGCAGCCTTGGCCTGTTCCGTCATGCGGCCAACGATCGTAGCGTAGGCCGCCTGAAGAAGATCCTCCTTGCCCGGAAAATAATGCCGGATGAGACCCGCAGTGACACCCGCGCGGAGTGCTATGGCCCTGACCGTCGCCCCCGCGAGCCCGCGCTCCGCCACGCAATCGAGCGTGGCCTCGATCAGGTCCTGCCGGCGGCGCCCTTCACCCTCCCGGCGGAATTTCCGGCGGGCGGTCACTGGCGCAGGATCGGCCGTGTCAGGCATGTCGGCCCGCCCTCGCAGGCAATGCAAAGCGCATCCGCTTCAAAGGTCTTCACCGTGCAGCCGGCGGCTTCCATGGCGGCCTTCGTCTTCGGGAACCCGGCGACCGCGATCACCTCTCGCGGCGCGGTAGGTAGCACATTGAGGCTAAGCCCGTGGCTTTCCGAGAACTCGCTGGAATCGCCTTCGATAAGACGGATCCCATGCGTCTTCAGTAGCTGATAGAAGGCCGTCGGCAACAGTGGCGCGAAGACGAGCGCCAGATCGTCCGCGAGCGGGCTGATGACGGACATCAGATGCAGGCAGGCCTCCTCCCCATGCCACAGCGGCAGGTCGTAGCCATAAACCTCCATGCCAAGCGGACCGAGCAGGTTTGCCATCTGCTGGATGCCGTCCTGATTTGTGCGAACGCCGCGCCCGATGGCCAAGGTCTTGCCGTCCACCCAGACACAGTCGCCGCCCTCGACCTGCCCCGGGTCGGCAATGCGCCCAAGGACCGGTATGCCCAGGCGCTTGTAGGTATCCTCGTGAAGCGCCGGCTCGGCGCGACGTAAAGGCTTGCCCATGGAAAGGATGATCGCGCCGTGATCCGTCATCAGGGAGGGATCATGCGTGAAAACCGAGTCCGAAAGGCCGTCGTCGCGGTCCTCGATCCACTCGATCGCCGCACCCGAGGCTGCCACAAGCGCAGCAAGGCGCTCATGCTGCTGAGCAGCCCTTACGGGATCGAAGCCCGGCCCGTAGTGCCATTCGCCGCGGCTTGCCCGGCGCATGGCGTTTGCAGCGGGCCGCATCAATACGCGCCGCAGCGGCGCCGCCATGGACTGTGAGCCGAAAGCGTTCACGTTGGTCCGTCCCGACAAAGGTTGGCTGAAAGCAGTTCGGTATTTATACACTTGCATAACAACGCGGCAAGTGCCCTATTGCCCTTCAAAAGAAGCTTCAGGTTGTCCCTGTTGACGAAGCCAAGCTGACGGGTCCATCCTGAGAGCGAAACGCCGCCATGCAAGGGACGGCGCAGAACAAAAAGACAACGCTATTGCGGTCAACCGCAATGGCGCAGGGAGGCCAGACCGGGGCGATGACCAATCGATCGAGATCGAACGCAGGGACCGCGCGGCTGCGTGGCCGTCGAAGATAATGTCGGTCAAGGCGGCAGACCCGGCCCGGACGGCGGATGACGCCGCAGAAGCCATTCACGTCGAGAACCTGCACAAAAAATTCGGTCAGCTGCATGTGTTGAAGGGCGTGTCTTTGTCGGCGCGCGACGGCGATGTCGTCGCCATCATCGGCGGAAGCGGCTCCGGCAAGTCGACCTTCCTGCGCTGCATCAACTGCCTCGAGAACCCGACAAGCGGGATCATTCGTGTCAATGGCGAGGAGATCCGGCTGAAAAGCGACGGCCACGGCAACACCGTTCCGGCCGACCGGCGTCAGATCGAGCGCATCCGCTCACGTCTCGGCATGGTGTTCCAGAGCTTCAACCTGTGGAGCCACATGACGCTGATCGAGAACGTCATCGAGGTGCCGGTGCATGTCCTGGGCGTTGCGCGAAGCGAGGCGATCGCGACGGCTGAAACCTTGCTCGCCCGGGTGGGCCTCGCGGAAAAGCGTGACGTTTATCCGGCGTTTCTCTCCGGCGGCCAGCAGCAGCGCGCTGCGATTGCGCGCGCTCTCGCAATCCAGCCCCGCGTGATGCTGTTCGACGAGCCAACCTCCGCGCTCGATCCGGAACTGGTCGGCGAGGTTCTGAAAGTGATTGGCGACCTGGCGCGCGAAGGGCGCACGATGATCCTGGTCACGCATGAGATGAAATTCGCCCGCGAAGTGGCGAGCCATGTCGTTTATCTCTACAACGGGCGCGTCGAGGAGGAAGGCCCGCCGGATCAGGTTTTCGGCGCACCGAAATCGGAGCGGCTCAAACAGTTCATCCGCAGCGTAAGCTGACGGCAATGATACGGGAACACAAAAGGGAGTGTTGAAATGAAAGGACTTGTAAGGACCGCAGTGGCGGCAGTCATGTTCGCGCTGTCGGGGATGAGCATGGCCAGCGCTGAAGCGCTGAAGGTCGGCATCGGCGCCGAGCCGTATCCGCCGTTCACCTCACCCGATGCCTCCGGCAAGTGGGTCGGCTGGGAAATCGACATGATCGAAGCCGTCTGCGCGGAAGCCAAGCTCGAATGTGTCGTGACGCCTGTCGCATGGGACGGCATCATTCCGGCGCTGACCAGCAAGAAGATCGACATGATCATGAACTCGATGTCGATCACCGAGGAGCGGAAGAAGACGATCGATTTCTCGGACAAGTACTATAACACGCCGACCGGGATCGTCGGCACCAAGGGCGTCGAGATGGCCCCCACTGCGGAGGGATTGAAAGGCAAGATCCTCGGCGTGCAGGCTTCGACTGTCCACGAAACCTATGCCAAGAAGCATTTCGGGGACTCGCTGGCCGAGCTCAAGACCTACCAGACGCAGGATGAGGCGAACCAGGACTTGGCGGCCGGACGCATCGATGCGACGCAGGCGGACTCGCTTGCCCTGGACGCCTTCCTCTCCTCGGAGCAGGGGAGCGCCTGCTGCGACCTGAAGGGAACCGTGGCTGAGGATCTGGAGATTCTGGGGCCGGGCATCGGCGTGGGCCTCCGCAAGGAGGACACCGAACTCAAGGGCAAGATCAACGCCGCGATCAAGTCGCTCCGCGACAGCGGCAAATATGACGAGATGGCGAAGAAGTATTTCAAGTTCGACATCTACGGCAGCTGAGCCCGCACTGGGGGCAAACCGGTGCAGAAAAGCCATCCCCAATCTGGTTCCGCCCCTCTCAGGGGTGGGACCGTTGCCGGCCGCGCCTTTCGGTTTTGGCCGGAAGGTTGCGGCAAGCAGATAAATCCCGGGACTATGTCCATTTCCATCGGCGGGGGCGGCCCTGACTGATCCTCTCCTCTGGCCTCTGGCTCAATCCGGAATTTTCGAACTTTTATCGCCCACCCCGCCGGGATGGGGCGGCAACCTGCTCCGTGGCCTGCTGCATTCTGTCGAAATCGCGCTCGGCGCTTTCGGACTGGGCCTTGGCATCGGAACGGCGGGCGCTTACGGCAAGCTCTACGGCGGGCCAATCACGCGCGATCTGCTCGAAGTCTATACGACTGTTGTGCGGGCGGTACCGGAGCTGGTACTGATCCTGCTCCTTTATTACGCTGGCACCGATCTGGTGAACCGCGTGCTCGCCATTGGTGGCTTCGGCCCGATTGACATTAGCGGACTGGCGGCCGGCGTATTTGTGCTGGGCATCGTCCAGGGCGCCTATGCGACCGAGGTCTTGCGCGGCGCTATTCTTGCCATACCTCAGGGCCAGATCGAGGCCGCGCGCGCTTATGGCATGTCGCCCGGACTGCTGATGCGGCGGATCACACTGCCGGCGATGCTGCCCTTTGCCATTCCGGGTCTCGCCAATCTTTGGCTGATTGCGACCAAGGATACCGCCTTGCTAGCCGTGGTGGGGTTCAATGAACTGACCCTCGAAACCCGGCAGGCAGCCGGCGCGACGAAGGCATATTTCACATTCTTCATGGCGGCCGGCGCGCTCTACCTGCTGCTGACCCTGTTCTCCACTGTGATCATCGGGCGGATCGAACGTTGGGCGCGGCGCGGCATGCCGCGCGTCGTGGAGCGGTGACGATGCAAACCCCGCCGCTCCATTTCAAGACCCGGTTGCTTGGCTGGCTTCAGCCGCATCGCATCATTCTGATTGCCATTGCCGTTGGGCTGGTGGCGGCCGCGGCCATGTTCATGCGCTGGGACTGGCTGCCGAATTACTACGCGCTGGCGCTCGCCGGGCTTTGGCGCACGATCTGGCTCCTGTTCGTCACAACCTTTCTCGGATTCCTGCTGGCCATACCGCTTGGTCTGGCGCAGGCGGCAGGTCCGCGCTGGCTCGCCTGGCCCGCACACGCGTTCTGCACAGTGGTCCGGGGCACGCCCCTGCTCCTGCAATTGTGGCTGCTCTACTACGGGCTCGGTTCGCTTTTCCCACAGTATCCATGGATCCGGGGATCGGAACTCTGGCCCTACCTGCGGCAGGCATGGCCCTATGCTGTGCTGGCGCTGACGCTTTCTTTTGCCGGCTATGAAGGCGAGGTGTTGCGCGGCGCCTTTGCCGGCGTGCCGCGCGGCCAGCTTGAGGCCGGGCGCGCCTTCGGCATGAGCCGCTGGAAGATTTTCCGGCGCGTCTGGCTGCCGCAGGCGATCCACCGCGCGCTTCCCACGCTGACAGGCGAAACCGTATTGCAGCTGAAATCGACCCCGCTCGTGGCGACCATTACCGTAATCGACCTCTATGCCGTCGCCTCGCGCGTGCGGCAGGAGACGTTTATCGTCTACGAGCCGTTGCTGTTGCTGGCGCTGATCTACCTTATCATCACGGGTATCCTGGTCTTGCTCTTCCGCCGGCTCGAAGCGCGGATTCCTTCGCGGCTGGGTTAGGGACGCAACCACAGAAGTTTGTGGTGTCGAGCCACGACGCACGAGGACGGATGAGGGAGTCATGCCGGACACTGTGACCCTGACGCTCCCAGAAGCGACAGTCCTTTGCGAAAAGGCCGCGAGCAGAGCAGGAGCGCGACCAGAAACTGCCGCTGCACTGGCAAAGTCGGTCGTGGCTGCTGAAGCGGAAGGGCTCGCCTCCGTCGGGCTCGCGCATTTCATCGACTATCTTGAAGCTCTGGCGGCAGGCCGCATCGACGGAAAAGCGCTACCCGAGATCACCCGGCCCGCACCTGCGATCGTTCTTTCCGACGCCAGAGGCGGTGCGGCCCATCCGGGTTTCGATATTGCGTTCGACGAACTTATCTCGGCAGCGCGCGCTTGCGGCGTTGCGATCTTCAGCCAGAGAAATTCATTCACATGCGGCGCCCTCGGCTATTTCGCCGGACGCCTGGCAGAGCGCGGTTTCGTGTCGCTTGCGGCGACCAATGGGCCGGCTTTGATCGCGGGATCGGGATCGACAACGCCGGTCTATTGCACCAATCCGCTGGCCTTCGCCGCCCCCCAGGAACACGGCCCGCCGCTTCTGATCGACCAGTCATCGAGTGCCACCGCCTTCGTCAACATCCGCAAGGCCGCGAAGGCGGGTGAGTCGATTCCGGCAGGGTGGGCGCTGGACAGCGAAGGCAGACCCACGACCGACGCGCGCGCGGCTGTCAAAGGGGCTTTGCTTGCCTTTGGCGGTAGCCGCGGCGCCAATATCGCGCTGATGGTGGAGGTTCTCTCTGCCGGGCTGTCGGGTGGGAACTGGTCGCTGGACGCGCCTTCCTTCACGAAGGGATCGGAGAGTCCCGGAGCGGGGCTCTTCGTACTCGCGATCGATCCCGCGGTTTTCGGAGCTGACTTCGCGAAGCGCATGCGCGCACAGCTGTCGCGGCTGGCCGGTTATGGCGTTCACATCCCTGGAATGGGCAAACCCGGCGTGCGAGAACGGTCAACCCGCGATGGAATTGAGATCCCGGCGTTAATCTATCAACGCATCGCCAACTGGGAACAGGCAGGACCATGAAGGGCACCGGCTGACGAAGCCTTGTGCACAAAGCGGTTCCATGAATTGTCAAAAACTGCGCATCGGCTCTCCGAACCGGACCGATTCGGGAAGCACAATGCGCAGACTGGATTACTACTACTGAAGCGCCTGACGTTTCCCGGGGACGCGCGGGCGAACTAGTTGCCCTATTCAGATTTTCGGCCCATGCGTTAGAGCGATCCGGTGTTTGATCGAACCGCCGAACCGCTCTATCTCTTCAACGCAATTCCGGACGGAAAACCGGCGTCCACTTTTCCTGGAATTGCGCTCTAACTCTTCAACGCAATTCCGGACGGAAAGCCGGTTTCTACTTTTCCTGGAACTGCTCTCTAGTGGCGCGACAGCCACATATCGATTTCCCGGTCAGCCTCTTCCTCGGCCTTCCCATAACGCTCCTGGATCCTGCCAGCGAGCTGCCTGCGGTTGCCCTTGATAACGTCGAGATCGTCGCTGGTGAGTTTGCCCCACTGGGTCTGCACCTTGCCTTTGAACTGCTCCCAATTGCCTTCGATCTGGTTCCAATTCATGATGGTCTCCTTTCGTGATCGATGACCGATCCGGTTCGACAACGTTCCCTGTCCGCATAGGTTCCTGCCAGTCCTGCTCTGCCCACGGCAGTGAATCCAGATTAACAGATGCCCCCGGGGCCCTTCGCTATGGCTCCGGGCGTTCGTCGTTCGAAAAGCCAAATCGTTGGCTTCTCGTCGACCTTCGGCGAGCACTCCTGTCCTGCCGGACCCGGCCCTTCGCTATGGCTCCGGGCGTTCGTCGTTCGAAAAGCCAAATCGTTGGCTTCTCGTCGCCCTTCGGCGACCACTCCTGTCCTGCCAGACCCGGCCCTTCGCTATGGCTCCGGGCGTTCGTCGTTCGAAAAGCCAAATCGTTGGCTTTTCGTCGCCTTCGGCGACCACTCCTCACCCCCCTCACCGCTGGCTGCGCGAGCCCGTGAGGCGAGCATTGAGCACATTCTTCGCCGTTGCCACGCCCGCTTTCGCGTCTGGCCATTGTCAAAGAACTCTCCCTGTCGGGAGCAGTCGGGAAGCGGGGCGCTGGGTCGGCACCTCGTAAAGTAAATGTATGGCGCCTTCCCAGCGCCCCGCCAGTGGTCTTGCCCGATCGTCGGGGCCCCCGCGGTGGCCTTTGCCGGTGCGGGGGAGCCGCGAAGCGGGCCCGGGCCTCGGATGAAAATTTCCAGCCGCGTTTCCGCCACGCGACCGGCCCGGCACCGCCGCCCT
>JBEVEP010000084.1:0-7519 GCA_040512755.1 Mesorhizobium sp. | reverse complement strand
CGGGGGCATGCAAAAGCTGTTCAAGCAGTTCAGCTTTCCTGGCGGAATCCCGAGCCATGTCGCTCCCGAGACGCCAGGCAGCATTCACGAGGGAGGGGAGCTCGGCTATGCACTCAGCCACGCTTTCGGCGCGGCCTTCGACAATCCGGACCTGATCGTCGCGTGCATTGTCGGCGACGGCGAAGCAGAAACGGGACCACTCGCCACTGGCTGGCATGGAAACAAATTCCTCAATCCGGCCCGCGATGGCTGCGTTCTGCCCATCCTGCATCTCAATGGATACAAGATCGCCAATCCCTGCTTCCTCGCCCGGATACCTCACGAGGAATTGCAGAAATTCTTCGAGGGGATGGGGTACAAGCCCTACTTCGTCGAGGGAAGCGATCCGGAGTTGGTGCATCAGCAGCTCGCTGAGGTGCTCGACACTGCAGTATCCGAGATCAAGGCCATTTGGGCCGATGCGCGAAAGAACGGCAATCTCAAGCGCCCGACCTGGCCGATGATCGTCTTTCGCACGCCGAAAGGCTGGACCTGTCCACCGGAAATCGACGGCAAGAAGTGCGAGGACTACTGGCGTTCGCATCAGGTTCCGATGGGCGATATGGATAAGCCGGAGCACATCCGTGTGCTCGAGGGATGGATGAAGAGTTATCGGCCGGAAGAGCTCTTCGATGCCAATGGAAGGTTTGTCGAGCGGTTGGCGGATCTCGCTCCAAAAGGCCACCGGCGGATGAGCGACAACCCCCATGCCAATGGCGGGCTGTTGCTCCGGGACCTCAAGCTGCCAGACTTCAGGGATTATGCGGTGACCGTGCCAGCGCCCGGTGCTGCCACGGCCGAATCCGCTCGGGTCATGGGTGCGTTCCTTCGCGACGTAATGAAACTGAACCTTGAGAGCAGGAATTTTCGCCTTTTCAGCCCCGACGAGAACAATTCAAACCGCTGGCAGGATGTCCTCGAGGTCACCAACCGCTGCTATATGGCGGAGATCTATCCGGAAGACGACCATCTGGCGCCGGATGGCCGCATTATGGAAGTGCTCAGCGAGCACCAATGTCAGGGCTGGCTGGAGGGCTACCTGCTCACCGGCCGGCATGGCTTCTTCTCCTGCTACGAGGCCTTCATCCACATCATTGACTCGATGTTCAACCAGCACGCCAAGTGGCTGAAGGTTTGCCACGAAATTCCCTGGCGCCGCTCGATCGCATCACTCAACTATTTCCTGAGCTCCCACGTATGGCGGCAGGATCACAATGGCTTCAGTCATCAAGATCCGGGGTTCATCGATCACGTCGTCAACAAGAAGGCGGAAGTCATAAGGGTCTACCTGCCGCCCGATGCCAACACGCTGCTTTCGATAACCGACCACTGCCTGCGCAGCCGCGACTACGTGAATGTCGTTGTCGCCGGAAAACAGCCGGCGCCGCAGTGGCTTACGATGGACGAAGCCGTCAAGCACTGCGCAGAGGGTGTTGGGATATGGAAGTGGGCGAGTAGTGACGAAGGCTACGAACCGGATGTTGTCATGGCCTGTTGTGGCGACGTTCCGACGCTGGAAACCCTGGCTGCAGTCGAATTGATCCGCCAGCACCTGCCAGAGTTGAAAGTGCGGGTGATCAATGTAGTGAACCTTATGAAATTGCAGCCGCCGGAAGAGCACCCGCATGGCCTGCCGGACCGCGATTTCGATGCGCTGTTCACGAAGGACAAGCCTATTATCTTTGCCTTCCACGGCTATCCGTGGCTCATCCACCGGCTGACCTATCGCCGCACGAACCACGACAATCTGCATGTCCGAGGTTATAGGGAGGAGGGGACCACGACGACGCCATTCGACATGGTGGTCCTCAACGCCATGGATCGCTTCCATCTGGTCGAGGATGTCATTGACCGCCTGCCGCAGCTCGGCGCCCGTGTCGCCTATTTCAAACAGGCGATCCGCGAGAAGTTGATCGAGCACAGGCAGTACATCGAAACGCATGGTGACGACATACCCCAAATCAGCAACTGGAAATGGGGTTTGAGTGGCAAGACGAGCTCGAAGCAGAAAACCTCCACTGAGGGGGACAATCTTTGACGGCGCTGCGGTAATGATTAATCGAAGGTAGTGGGTCCGTCAGGGAGGCGCACTTAACGAAGCGTGACCGCGCATGTCCGAACAACCGGCAACAGACGCTGATCTGGACCGTCCGCCGACCGATCAGGACCTGGGCCGGCTGCAGCTCACGACACTGCTGTACTACCTGCACGAAACCAACCCGGACAACGGCCTCGTTCGTGACAAGACCGAACCTGGAGCACCGGCCAGCATCGCCGCGATCGGAATGGCTATGGCGGCGATACCGGTCATCGTGGAACGCGGCATCGTCATCCGTGAGTTTGCGGCGAAAATCACGCTCAAGCGTTTGCGGTACCTGACGCAATGTCCGCAAGGCCCAGAGCCGGACGCGTCAGGCTACAAAGGCTTCTTCTATCATTTCCTGGATATCGAGACCGGCCGCAGGGTCTGGCAGTGCGAGTTGTCGACGATCGATTCTGCCTTCCTGTTCGCAGGCGCGCTGACGGTGGCCACGTATTTCGATCGCGACACTCCGGCGGAAGCCGAGATCCGCGACCTGGCCTTGGCGCTCTATGAGCGGGCCGACTGGGACTGGGCTTGCAACGGCGGAGCGTCCCTGACGCATGGATGGCGTCCGGAAAATGGGTTTATCCCCTATCGCTGGGAAGGTTATGACGAGGGCTTGCTCCTTTACATCCTTGGCCTCGGTTCGCGCACTCATCCGCTGCCGCGCGAGAGTTACCGCGCCTATGCGGAAACCTATCAATGGAAAAACATATACGGACGCGAGCTGCTCTATTCGGGACCGCTTTTTACCCACCAACTGTCGCACATGTGGATCGATTTCCGAGGCATTCGGGACGAATTCATGCGGACAAAGGAGAGCGATTACTTCGAGAACAGCCGGCAGGCGACATTTGTGCACCAGGAATATGCCGTTCGAAATCCCATGGGCTTCGCTCACTATGGGCGCCATTGCTGGGGATTCACAGCATGTGACGGACCCGGATGGATCCGCCGAACGGTCAATGGCGTGGATCGTGAATTCTTTGACTACAATGCACGGGGCGCGCCTTTCGGTCCGGACGATGGCACCATCGCCCCATGGGTCGTTATCGCCTCGCTGCCTTTCGCGCCGGAAATCGTTATTCCCGCGGTCCGTAATTTTGCGCGAATGAATCTCGGGATGACGAGGCTCTATGGCTTCAAGCCATCGTTCAATCCCACTTTTGCGGTGGACGACAGTCCGACCGGCTGGTGGGTCACCCCATACCATTTCGGAATCGACCAGGGGCCCATCGTGTTGATGATCGAAAACTATCGGACAGGGCTGCTCTGGAACATCATGCGCCGGTGTGTGCCTGTTGTAACCGGTCTTCGCCGTGCGGGCTTTTCCGGCGGTTGGCTGGATCAGTTCAGTGATCCCGATCATCGGCCGCTCGGGTAAAGAAGGACGAAGAAATGAAGGTCAAGGATGTGATGACGACGAACGTCGTTTCGGTGTCACCGGACAACAGCGTCAAACGGGTGGCCAGGATCATGCTGGACAAGCATGTGAGCGGCCTGCCCGTGGTCGACGACGAAGGCAAGCTCGTTGGGCTGATCAGCGAAGGCGATCTTCTGCGAAGATCCGAACTCGGGCTCTACATCATCGCCGCGCACGACCAATCGGCATCCTTGGAGGAAAGGGCCAGCGCCTATGTGAAGAGCCATGCCTGGAAAGTAGCCGAGGTCATGAGCTGCAACGTGATCACGACTGATGAAAAAGCAGACCTGTCCCATGTCGCGACACTGATGGCGGAAAACGGCGTCAAGCGGCTGCCGGTAATCCGCAGCGGCAAGTTGGTGGGCATTGTAAGCCGTGCCGACCTTCTGCACGCGATCGCCACGGCCAGGCTTGATGATACTGCGCCCGGCGACGAAGCGATCCGTCGCAGCGTCGTAACGCGTCTCAATGAAGATATCGGGCTGAATTCCGCCAACGTGACGGTCACAGTCGTGGACGGCCTGGTCCATCTCTGGGGAACCGACGCCTCTGCAGCGAGTCGAAAGGCCGCCTGCGTCATTGCCGAGGGCGTGCGAGGGTAAAAGGAGTCATAGAGCATTTCCCCGGCGATTGATGTCTGGCTAGTCGGCGTGCCCAAGCGTCTCTTCAACCGGCAACGACAGATCGTATTCGTGGATCAGCTTGGCATCGGCACCGGGTTGACTGCTAGCGCATTGACTAGGTTGTCATGTTACCGGGTACCGGCAAGCGACTGGAACATTTCCAAGCGCTTAGGGCAGGGCCCGGCCTATCTGTTAAACTGAGACCACAAAGTATGATGTGAGGGCCGAAATTTTTTCCATATCCCACGCGATGAAGTTCCATAAGATAGATTGAATATCTTAAGACCTGTTACCCCGCGACGTGTGCCGCCGCCTTGCGCTGCGGCAGGACTGTGATGAGCGCAGCGCAGAACATCGCCGATGCAATGAACAGCTCGCCAAGTTCCAAGTGGCCGATCAGCAAGCCAACGAGGATAGGTCCCATAAATTGACCGGCTGACAGCAGGAGAAAGGCCAGTCCGAATCCGACTGCAGGCAAATCCTGGAAGAGCTCAAGGCTCCACATGCCGAGGGTGGCGGCCATGAACACGAAGAACGCCCCGAAGACGAGACCGGACGTCAGCACGACGCCAGCTGACTGGCTGAGCGCGATCATCGCTGTCGAAGAGGCAATTCCGATGAGGAACAGACGCATTGCAGGCATGAGGCCAACCCGCTCGACGACGGCGCCAGCCGCCATGCCGGCAAAACCAGCAAGCCCAACGACTGTCCAGAAGAGCTGGCCGAATCGCGCGGCGGCAACCTTGAAGCCGAGCAACTCATAAGTCCCATTTGCACCGGCTGTCACCAAGTCGACGGAGAAGGCCCAATAGATCGACGTGGCGATACCGATCAGGAAGGATACGAGAAAGAGACGCGCCCGAGCCCCTTCTGTCAGGGTGCGTAAGCTCACGCCCGCAAAGGACAACGGTTCATCGCGCGCGGGGAGTCGAGGCAGGATCGCAACGCACCAGAGCGTTGACAGCAGTCCGAATACAGCGAAGGAGGCCCACGCCAATCGCCATTTCTCACCCAGCAGGATTGCGGCCGGTCCGCTGAGCATTAACCCCAAGGCTTGTGCCGGAATTGATGATCGAATAGATCGCCCGCTGTCGCGCTTCGCTCACGAGGGTTGCGATGATCTCCGAGAAGGGGGTGTAGGCGAGACCCGGTGACACGCCGGCAATCGCGACCCCCGCGGCCAGCATGAATGGCGACTGCGCGGCCGCGATTGTCGCCATGCCGATGACGGCCGCAAGACCGCCCAGCAGCACCGACAACCGCGGCGCGAGACGGGTGGACAGATATATGCCGACGATCGTAATACAGAAATAGCTAGCATAGGAGATGGCGGCGACATAGGCCAGCGTTGCGTCGCTCAATGCAAACGCCTCGCGAAAGATCGGCAGAAACAGACCGTAGGCGTAGCGGGCAAGCCCGTAGCTGGTGGCAACGATGCAGATGCCGGGCAGAACGAGGCGGTAATCCAGCTTCTTCATCGCACCTTACTCCGGCAACATTGGCGTCAACACCTGGAAGATGACGCTCCCGTCCCCAGTGATGCAGTCATTTACGATTTCAAAGCCGAGCGCGGCGCGAAGATTGGCGAGCTGCGGCTCAAGGCATTGAGGGTCTTTTTTCTAAACTGCTTGATCTATTAGTCATCTATTGAATTGCAATCCAACCACTCTCTGCACAATATTTCGCAAAAACCGCAAACGTGGACGGAGTAGCGATCCTGCACCGACTTCCTCGTTCCATAATCTATCTTATGCGACTTTGCGGTGCGGGCACCCAACGCGGCTCCGCCTCTTTGGAGCTGGCGAGCCTGAGACGCGGAAAACTGACTGACATCTGGCAATCCGAAGAAGCGGCGTCTCCCCGCTGTTCTGTGGACAAAATGTCGCTTTCCGTGACGTGGTGATATCCGTACCGACCGAGGCGCGATAGCATCCGGCGATGCAACCGTCCAAAGACATCTCCCGCCTCATCGAGATCATGGCAGCGCTGAGGACCCCGGTCACCGGTTGTCCCTGGGACGTCGAACAAACGTTCGAAACCATCGCTCCCTACACAATCGAAGAGGCCTATGAGGTTGCAGACGCAATTGCGCGCGGCGATCTGCACGATTTGCGGGACGAACTGGGCGACCTTTTGCTGCAGGTCGTCTATCACGCGCGGATGGCCGAAGAGCTGGGTGAATTCTCTTTTGGCGACGTTGTCGAGGCCGTCACAACAAAGATGATCCGGCGCCACCCTCACGTGTTCGGCGATGAAGAGGCCCGAAGCGCTGGAATGGCCAAGGGCATGTGGAACAGGATCAAGGCTGCTGAGAAGGCCGAGAAGCGTCAACGGCGGGTCGAGAGCGGCGCTGACCCGGAAGATCATGGTAAGGGTTATCTGGATAGCGTTCCAGTTACCCTACCCGCTCTGACGCGCGCGCTCAAGCTACAGGAAAAAGCGGCCGACGTCGGATTCGACTGGAAAAGCGCCAAACCCATTCTCGACAAGATCGAGGAAGAGATTGGCGAACTTCGCGAAGCCATGGATCACCACGATCACGCGGCAATTCGTGACGAGTTCGGAGACACGCTCTTTGCGTTAGTTAATTTCGGCCGACATCTGAAGATCGATGCAGAGACGGCCTTGCGCGGAACGAACGAAAAGTTCAGGTCGCGTCTGAATCAGGTCGAACGCGACCTGGCATCCTCGGGCAAAAGCCTGGAGGGCGCGACGCTTGATGAGATGGAAGAGCTTTGGCAGCACGCAAAACGCGCGAAGTAATGCTCCTTACCCGTTGCTTCTAATAGATAATCTCTTTTCAATTGCTTGCCGCGCCGCTGCCGTGGCTCTCAGAGTGACGGTTACGCCCCCATCTTCATTGTCTGTCCGTTTGATGACGTCGCCGTTGCGATAGAGCCAGTCCACCTCTGCGAGTTGTCGAGGCTCAAGAGTGACGCTGACCCGTTCCAGTTCTCCAGACACGCGCGTTTCGATCAACGTTGCAAGCGCATTGATCCCCTCGCCGGTCATTGCCGAAATCGCGATCGGCGGCCCGGAACGGCCGCCCGCCGTGTCGCGGACCAGCCTTTCCCGGCTGGCATCATCCAGTTGGTCAATCTTGTTCCAAACCTCGATTACGCGGTCCGTATCCGACCCGTCGACACCAAGGTCGGCCAGAATGTGTTCGACGTCCTCAGCCTGCGCCGCTGTATCGGGGTCCGAAATGTCGCGCAGGTGAATGATAAGGTCGGCTTCGACAACCTCTTCCAGCGTGGCGCGAAAGGCGGCAACGAGATGTGTTGGAAGATCCGAGATGAAGCCGACCGTATCGGACAGGATGATAAGCGTGCCATGGGGCAGCCGCACCCG
>JBEVEP010000209.1:0-12808 GCA_040512755.1 Mesorhizobium sp. | reverse complement strand
AACAAGCGCTGCGACGCTCACGCGGCTTCTGGTCGAAACAGCCTGTCGGCCGGGCGATCCTGTCGCGATCTTATCGCTCCTGAAGCACCCCCTTCTTTGCCTTGGCATTGAGAGGGCAGTCGTGCGGCGCGCTGCCGAGACGATCGAGCTAGTTGCGCTGAGAGGCGGGACCGGCAGACCCGATGGTGCCGCCCTTGAAGAGTTGTTCGAGAAGCGGTTGACTGAGTTTGCAGGCGATCGCCACGCTCCGCGCTGGTTCGGACGGATGAGCGCCGAGCGGATAGAGGAAGCACGGCGCGCGCTGCGTAAACTCCGCGTGGCGCTCGATCCGCTTCTCGTAGTGCGTGGCGCAAGTGCGGTCGCGTTGACAGAGATAGCCCGCGCAACGGTCGTGGCCCTTGAAATGGCCGGACGCGGTACGGATGGCGACCTGAACAATCTCTACGCGGGCGATGCCGGTCAGAAGCTCGCGGAATTCCTCCGCTCACTATTGGCTGCCGAGTGCCCGATGACGCTTACTATTGAGGAGTGGCCGGACGTTCTCGGTGCGCTGATCGGGCCTGAGATCGTCAAGCCGGCAGCTGGCGCGGATGGCCGCATCGCCATATGGGGCGCACTCGAAGCACGCCTGCAGACCGTGGATACGCTGGTTCTGGGGGGCCTCAATGAAGGCAGTTGGCCCCGGCGCGCCGATGCAGATCGTTTCATGTCTCGCGCGATGAAGGTAGGCGTCGATCTGGAGCCACCGGAACGTCGGATCGGCCTTGCCGCCCATGACTTCTGGATGGGCACGGGAGCGGAGACTGTCGTGCTGACCAGGGCGGCGCGGGCAGGCGACGCTCCGGCAGTGGCATCGCGCTGGCTACAGCGCCTGATTGCTTACATCGGTCCCGAGCGCGCCGCAGACCTGGGGAAGCGAGGCGACACGCTGCAGCGCTGGGTTAGGTCGCTGGATACTGGCGCGGAGATGCCTTTCGCCAAGCGACCTTCACCGACGCCGCCGATCGAGGCGCGTCCAAAGCGTTTTTCCGTAACAGAGATTGAGACGCTCCGGCGGGACCCCTATGCGGTTTATGCCCGACGAATTCTTGGCCTCGAACCGGTCGAAAACCTGCTCCGGGATCCCGGCGTGGCAGAGAGGGGCACGCTTTTCCACGCGATCATGCATCGCTTCACCGAAGCTGCCGTCGACCCGGACGCGGCCGATGCAGAGGAAACGCTGGCCAATATCGGCCGGCAGTGTTTTGCGGAGGCGCGGTTGCCGGCAGATGTCGAGGCTGTTTGGTGGCCACGGTTCCGTGCGCTGGCCAAGAACATCGTTCGATGGGAACGCGAGCATCGTGCAGGGGTGGTCAGGCGATACGCGGAAGAACGCGCCGATGCGATCGAGACCGGCAACTGCGGCATAACGCTTTCGGGCCGGGCCGACCGCATCGACCTTCGCCCCGCAAATATGGCCGACATTCTCGACTACAAGACTGGATCGTCGCCCTCAAAGGGTCAAGCGCATACACTGCTCGCGCCGCAACTCGCCCTCGAAGCGGCCATGCTGAAAAGGGGAGCTTTCAAGGCGATCGGCCCGGTCGAACCCTCGCAACTCGCTTTCGTCCGCCTCAAGGCGAATGGCGAAGTCGAGGAGCAGTCGATCCTCGAATATGACCGCAGGATCAAATCGGCAGGCGCGCTGGCCGACGAAGCGTGGAGCAGGCTCGAGCAGTTGTTTCAGCACTACAATGATCCGGCGACCGGATATCTGTCTCGCGCATTGCCATTTCGTGAAGGCGAGACAGAGGGCAATTATGATCATCTCGCCCGGGTGCTCGAATGGTCGGCGGGCGGCGACAGCGATGAGTCGGGTGGCGAAGAATGAAGGCGCCCCTGACCGTTCCGACCGACACGATCGAGCTTCAGGCGAAAGCCTCGGACCCGCGCAACTCTGTCTGGGTGTCCGCCAATGCGGGTTCCGGAAAAACACACGTGCTGTCGCAGCGGGTGACCAGGCTGCTGCTCGAAGGGACAGAGCCGTCCAAGATACTGTGCCTCACCTATACGCGCGCGGCCGCGGCCAACATGGCGAACCGGGTGTTCGGAAACCTCGCCCGATGGACCCTGCTCGACGACGCCGAACTGGCCAAAAGCATCGAAGAGATCGAGGGCAAGTCCCCGCGCCAGGAGCGGTTGGCGCGTGCGCGCAGACTTTTCGCTACCGCGCTCGAAACACCGGGCGGCCTCAAGATCCAGACCATCCATGCATTCTGCGAGGCACTGCTCCATCAGTTCCCGTTGGAAGCGAACATCGCCGGGCATTTCGAGATGCTCGACCATCAGATGGAAGCAGCCCTCATCGGCGAAGCACGCCGTGACATGATCTCCGGCGCTGCAGCACGGGACAATCGCCAATTGGCGGATGCTTTCGCGACCGTACTTGAGCGCGGCGGCGAAACCGGGCTCGACAATCTGCTCGGCGAGATCGTGCAAAAGCGCGATCGGCTGCGAGATTTCATTCGCCAGACAGTAAGCCTCGACGAACCGTTCGAGGACCTGTTCGAGGAGTTTGGCTTCCGTGCGGACGAAAGCGCGCAAAGCATCGCGGCGTCGGTTTGGCCGGATCGCTATTTCGGGGAGGCGTTTTGCGAGGAGTTTCTCCGCCACGCGGAACAGGCCGGGAAGAGAATTGCCGCTGATTTTGCCTACAAGCTGCGCGAAGCGTGCCGCACCTCCGATCCTTTCAGGCGCCTGGGGCAGCTTCAGGATACATTCCTGACAAAGAAGCCAGGGGAAGGATGGCAGCCTCGAAGCGTCAAACAAATTGCGTCAAAGGGAGTTGCCGATCATTTCCCCGGCTTTGCCGAATCGTTCGAGCGAATGGCGATGGGGGTACGCGATGTCTGCGACCGGGTCGCGTTGTTCCACATGCTGGAAGGTACACAGGCCGCTCTGATCATCGCCGACTGGCTGATTGCGCGATACGAGCGGTTGAAGAGCGCGCGCGGGTTTCTCGACTTCAATGACCTCATCACCCGCACAGTGCGTCTGCTGGCACGGCAGGATGCTGGACCGTGGGTCCAATACAAGCTCGACAAGGGGATTGACCATATCCTGATCGACGAGGCTCAGGACACCAGCCCCGACCAATGGAGTGTCGTCAGAAAGCTCGCCGAGGAATTTTTCACCGGAATGGGGGCACGGGACAACGTTCACCGTACGATCTTTGCCGTCGGAGACGAGAAACAATCGATATACTCGTTCCAGGGCGCCGATCCCGAGTCCTTCGCGTTGAGCGGCAGCGAATTCTCGGCGCGGGTCAGGGACGCGAACGGCCGCTTCGAACCAGTCAAGCTCACCTGGTCATTTCGTTCGACGGACGACATCCTGTCGGCGGTTGATCTGGTCTTTGCCCGGGAAGACGTACGGAAGGGGCTTTCACGCGATTCCGATCCGCTGGGGCATAAGGCGATCCGGGCAGGCGCGCCGGGCTATGTCGAAGTGTGGCCGACCGTCGGCGCCGATGCTGTGGAAGAGCCGGACGACTGGAGAATTCCGGTGGACCATGCACGCGCGCCGGCAGTGCGCGTGGCCGACAACATCGCGCGGACCATCGACGGGTGGATCAAGTCGGGCGAGGTCATCGAGGGTACCGGCAAGCGGCTCGCCGCCGGCGACGTTCTTGTCCTGGTGCGCAAGCGTGACCGGTTCGTCCATGCATTGTCACGCAGTCTGAAGAGCCTGGGGATACCTGTGGCCGGCGCCGATAGGCTAAGTTTGCCAGGGCACATTGCGGTCAAGGATCTTGTAGCGCTCGGCCGCTTTCTGCTCCAGCCGGAAGACGATCTTTCGCTCGCGGCAGCGCTCAAAAGCCTGATCTTCGGTGAAAGCGAGGAGAGGCTTTTCGACCTGGCCTGGAACCGGCCAGCGAGCGTTTCGCTGTATGGCGCGCTGAAGCGTAAGGCAGAGACCGATTCGGGCTTCGCTTCGATTGTCGCGCAGCTTGCGAAATGGATGAATGAGGCCGCTTTCAAACCGGTCTTCGAGTTCTACGCAGGAATACTCGGCCGCGATCAGGTGCGCCGCAAGATGATCGGTCGGCTGGGCCATGAGGCGGGCGAAATTCTCGACGAGTTCCTGAACTTCTGTCTTGCGGAAGAACAAACCGGCCTGCCCGGACTGGAAGCCTTTCTGGCAACGCTCGAAAGTGCCGGTCCCGAGATCAAACGGGAGATGGATCAATCCCGCAGCGAGGTCCGCATCATGACGGTGCACGCGGCCAAAGGTCTCGAGGCGCCGGTTGTGTTTCTGATCGACAGCGGCAGCGCGCCGTTCAGCGACCAGCATTTGCCCCGCCTCATGCCGTTTGAGTCCGCGCGCGGCCTGTGGGCGGGCAGCGGCTTCTTATGGCGTTCGGCAAAGGAGGTCGCCAACGGATTTTCCCAGGGGATCGCGCGATACGCGAAGGAAAAGGCCGAGGAGGAGTATCGCCGGCTGCTTTATGTGGGCATGACGCGCGCCGAGGACCGGCTGATTGTCTGCGGGTATCATGGCAAACGCGCGCCGCAGAGCATGATATGGCACGCCATAGTAACTTCCGCTCTGACCGGGGACAGTCACAGCGAGGAGCGGACGAATCCCTATACAGGCGAGACCGTGCATCGCTATCGGATATCGAAGGCCCAGCATTGCGTTCCTGCGAAGGAGACTCTGGCGACGGAGGAAGTCGAGACAGTTGCTCTGCCCCGCGAGTTGTTCGCCGCCATTCCGGAGCCGTCCACACTGCCGAGGCCGCTTTCTCCGTCCGGTGCGTCGGCCTTGATCGAGGCGATCGATGAACCTGTCATCTCGGCACGCTCGCCGGTTCTCGAGCCAGACGGTGAACCCGCTTTCGCCGTCCAGCGCGGCCTTGCGATCCATCGGCTGTTGCAGATGTTGCCGGAGCTTCCTGAACCGGAGCGGACGGCAGCCGGCCGGCGCTATCTTGCCCGCGCTGGCGCTGACTGGCGTGACGAAGACAGGCGGGATGCGCTCGAGGCCGTCGATTCTGTCCTGAGCAATACGCGTTTTGGACGGCTATTCGCTGCGGGTTCACGTCCAGAAGTCGCTATAATGGGGACGCTCCGCGTGAGAGGCCGCGAGCGGGCGGTGTCCGGAAAGATCGACCGTCTTGCAGTCACATCTGCCGAAGTGTTGATCGTCGATTATAAGACCAACCGACCGGCGCCCGCTTCGCTGGAAGAGGTTCCGGAAGCGTACATTCTGCAAATGGCGCTCTATCGAGCGCTGCTGCAGCCGCTTTACCCGGGTCGAGACGTCGTCGCCGCGCTTCTCTTCACCGAAGTTCCGCGCCTCATTCCTGTTCCGGCGGCGGCTATGGATGCGGCTCTTGTTCGACTCACAGAGCCGTGAGACAAGGGCTGCTTGAAGCTGCCCCGAGACGGCACCACATATTGTGCGATCCTGAACCCGAAAGGACTTTCCGTATGGCTACGGTCAAGGTTGACAAAAGCAATTTTCAGTCGGACGTGCTGCTGGCCAGCGAGCCGGTGATCGTTGATTTCTGGGCCGAGTGGTGCGGTCCTTGCAAGATGATCGCGCCGGCGCTGGAAGAGATAGCGGCAGAGCTCGGCGGCAAAGTGAAGATTGCCAAGCTCAACATTGACGAGAATCCGGAACTCGCAGCGCAGTTCGGTGTCCGTTCGATCCCGACGCTGATGATTTTCAAGTCGGGCGAAGTGGCCGACATAAAGGTCGGCGCGGCGCCCAAGACAGCGCTGTCGCACTGGATCAACACTGCGGTGGTCTGACCTCGTCGAGGATATTACCAGCTATTGAGCCCGGTCCTGCGCCGGGCTCTTTTATTTCAGGTTGGGGGCGTGCCGTTCTCCGCCAAAACAGCTCCGACGAGATAGAGCGAGCCGCCGATGAGGATCCGGGGAGGCGGTTCGGAGTTGTCCCACGTGTCGCGTAACAGCATCAGCGCGCTGGCTACAGAGTTCATCGGTTCGGCCGACAATCCTGCATCCTCCGCGCGGCCGGCGAGCTCGCTGTTGGCCACTCCGGCATCACTGGAGCTCACGGGAACGGTATAGACGTGCCGGACCATCCCGTGGAAGGCTCGAAAGAACCCGGTCTGGTCCTTCGTATTGATCATACCGCAGATGAGAAAGAGCGGGCGAGGCAGCTTTTCTTCCTGCTCCGCAAGAGCCTCGGCAATCACCACTCCGGCGCCTGGATTGTGTCCACCGTCGATCCAGATCTCCGAGCCCGTCGGCGCCAGTTTCGACAGCCGGCCTGCCGGCAATTTCTGCATCCGGCCGGGCCATTCAACGGCGCCCATCGCGCGATTGGCGGCCGCGTGACCGACCTCGAAGCCGGCTGCCTTCACGGCGGCGATCGCAGCGGCTGCATTGGCGATCTGGTGGCGCCCGGCAAGCCGGGGCGGCATAAGATCCATCAGTCCTTCTTCGTCCTGATAGATCATGCGGCCATTCTCCTCGAAGGCGAGGAAGTCCTGTCCATACAGGATGATCTGGCATCCAAGCCGCTCGGCAGTCTCGACAAGGACGCGCTGCGCAGCCTCCGTATCCTGAGCGCCGATCACCACCGGAACGCGGCGCTTGATGATTCCGGCTTTTTCGGCGGCGATCAGTTCGACGCGGTCGCCGAGATAGGCCTCGTGGTCGAGTGAGATAGGCATGACCACGGATACTGCGGGGCGCTTGATGACATTGGTTGCATCGAAGCGCCCGCCCAGGCCGACCTCAATGATGGCAGCATCGGCCGGTCGCTCCGAAAACAGCAGGAAAGTGACTGCGGTGAGAATCTCGAAAACAGTGATCTTCTCGCCCCGGTTGGCGTCGGCCACCCGGATCAGCGCGTCGGCGAGCAGGTCGTCGGCAACGAGCTTGCCGCCACCCGGCGCACCGAGGCGATACCGCTCATGCCAGTTGACCAGATGGGGGGACGTGTGGACATGGACCGACAGGCCAGAGGCCTCGAGCAAAGCCCTCGCAAAGGCCGCCGACGATCCCTTGCCATTCGTGCCGGCAATGTGGATCACCGGTGGAAGCCGGTCTTGCGGGTTGCCGAGGCGATCCAGCAGGCGCGTGATCCTCTCCAACGAGAGGTCGAAGCCTTTTGGATGGAGCGCCATCAGGCGCTCGATTTCCCGGTCGGTGGCTGTCGTTGTCATCTGGAGGCACCTTTGCGCGAATGGCGCGACACGCCGCCAAGGCCGGGCAATCAGGTCTGCGGACGCAATTCGCCTGATACTGCCTTGGGGGGCAGGATCTCCGGTTCGATTGCGACTGAAACGGGCGTTTTCAGCAGGATTTTGAGAAGACGGGAAATCGTCAGACGAAGGTCGAGGCGCGAGACCACCATGTCGACCATCCCATGTTCCATCAGGTATTCGGCACGCTGGAAGCCTTCCGGCAGTTTCTCGCGGATCGTCTGTTCTATGACGCGGGGACCCGCGAAGCCGATAAGCGCGCCCGGCTCGGCGATATGAACATCGCCAAGCATCGCATAGGACGCCGTCACGCCGCCGGTGGTCGGATTCGTCAGCACCACGATGTAAGGCAGCCCCGCTTCCTTCAGCCTGTCCACAGCAACGGTGGTGCGGGCAAGCTGCATCAGAGACAAGATACCCTCCTGCATTCGCGCGCCACCGGACGCGGCAAACAGGACCAAGGGCCGCCGCATCTGGATGGCCGTCTCAAAGGCGTGAACGATCGCCTCGCCGGCCGCCATACCGAGCGAACCGCCCATGAACGAAAAATCCTGGATCGTGGCTACGATGGGAAGGCCTTCGACCGATCCAAATGCGTTGAGGATGGCGTCTTCGATTCCGGTCTTTGTCTTGGCTTCACGGAGGCGGTCCGTGTACCGCTTCTCGTCGCGAAATTTCAACGGATCGACCGCGACTTTCGGGTTTTCGAGCACATCGAACTTTCCGTCGTCGAAGAAGTATTTCAGCCGTTCCCGAGCAGAAATCTTCATATGATGGCCTGAGGAGGGGATCACGAACTGATTGCTTTCGAGATCCTTGTGGAAGACCATTTCGCCGGTCTCCGGGTCCTTGATCCAGAGATTCTCCGGCATGTCCCTGCGGCCGAGCATCGAGTTGATCTTTGGCCGGACGTAATTGGTAATCCAGTTCATCGCATCGGCTCCGATTGTCCGAAATAAATGGCGGTCTTAGTGCGCCGAGGCAAGGCGCGCGGTGCGCACGCCATGAGAAAGATCGCTGACCAGCGCCGTTACGGCTTCCTCCGGGGAGCTGTTACTGCCTATCGCGCTCGCCACCGCATTAACGATTGCGGTTCCGACCACGACGCCGTCTGCCGACGCGCTGATGACTTTCGCCTGTTCTGCAGTCTTCACGCCAAAACCGACGCAGACCGGAAGGCTTGTATGCGCCTTGATTCGCCTCACAGCGGAGGCGACCCCCGATGTGTCCGGCAGGGCCGAGCCAGTGATGCCGGTCATCGACACATAGTAGACAAAGCCGGATGTGTTGTTGAGGACTTTCGGCAGGCGCCTATCGTCTGTCGTCGGGGTCGCGAGCCGGATGAAATTGATCCCGGCCTTGAGAGCGGGAACACACAGTTCTTCGTCCATTTCCGGAGGCAGGTCGACGACGATCAGCCCGTCGATGCCCGCGTCAATCGCGTCCGTGAGGAACCGCTCGACGCCGTAGATGTAGATCGGGTTGTAGTAGCCCATCATCACGATGGGCGTCTCGTTGTCGCCGGCGCGGAACTCTCGCGCCATCCGCAACGTCCTTTCAAGCGTCTGCCCGCCTTTCAGGGCCCGGAGACCGGCGGCCTGGATTGCGGGGCCGTCGGCCATCGGGTCGGAAAACGGCATGCCCAATTCGATGACGTCGCTGCCTGCCTCGGGCAGCGCCTTCATAATCGCGAGCGAGGTGTCGTAGTCGGGATCACCGCCCATGAAATAGGTGACGAGCGCCGGGCGTCCCTCAGCCTTGAGTTTTTCGAAGCGGCGGTCGATGCGGGTGGTCATCGTCAAATCTCCATGCCGAGCATCTTCGCGACCGTATGGACGTCCTTATCGCCCCGGCCGGAGAGGTTGACGATCATGATCTGGTCCTTGCCCATCTTCGGCGCGAGTTTCACCGCATACGCAATGGCATGTGCGGACTCGAGCGCCGGCATGATCCCCTCGACTTTGGTCGTCAGCTGGAAGGCCTCCAGGGCCTCGTCATCCAGGATTGGCACGTAGGTCACACGACCGGTATCACGCAGCCAGCTGTGTTCTGGCCCCACGCCAGGGTAGTCGAGCCCGGCCGAGATCGAATGCCCGTCAAGAATCTGGCCATCGCTGTTCTGAAGGAGGTAGGTGCGGTTGCCATGCAGCACGCCGGGCTTTCCGGCGCTCATTGAAGCGCAGTGCTCGACGCCGTCCAACCCTCGGCCGCCGGCCTCGACTCCATAAATTGCGACGTTGCGATCATCGAGGAAGGGGTGGAACAGGCCAATCGCATTCGACCCGCCGCCGACAGCAGCGACGATCGCGTCCGGCAACCGTCCTTCCTGTTCCATCATCTGTTCGCGGGCTTCTTTTCCGATCACCGACTGCAACTCGCGCACGAGTTCTGGATACGGATGCGGACCTGCAGCGGTGCCTATCAGGTAATAGGTATCGTGAACGTTAGTTACCCAGTCACGGAGAGCCTCGTTCATCGCGTCCTTCAGCGTGCCATGCCCCGCAGTGACCGGCCGCACTTCGGCGCCAAGCAGCTTCATGCGGAACACGTTCGGCTTCTGCCGTTCCACATCGGTCGCGCCCATATAGACGACACACGGAAAGCCGAAGCGCGCGGATACGGTTGCTGAGGCCACGCCGTGCTGGCCGGCGCCGGTCTCGGCGATGATGCGGCGCTTGCCCATGCGCTTGGCGAGCAGGATCTGGCCAAGGCAGTTGTTGATCTTGTGGCTGCCGGTATGGTTCAGGTCTTCGCGCTTCAAATAGATTTTCGCGCCGCCCAGATGCTTGGTCAGGCCTTCGGCGAAATAGAGTTTTGAAGGCCGGCCGGCATAGAATGTCGAAAGAGCGTGAAGTTGTTTCTTGAACTCGGGGTCAGTCTTCGCCTCGATCCAGTGCCGCTCCAGATCGAGGATCAACGGCATCAGCGTTTCAGCGACGAAACGTCCCCCGAAAATGCCGAACATACCCTGCTCATCGGGGCCTGTACGGAAGGAATTGGGCTCAATCGGCTTGTTCATTGGCCGATCTCCTCGGTTCGGCAGGCTCTCAGGCAGCGCGGTCGCCGTGCGCAGCCTTCACGGCCCGGAAGAAATTTTCGATCAGCGCCACATCCTTGACGCCCGGTGCGCTTTCCACACCTGACGAAATGTCGATGCCGGGCGGGTTTGCGAGACGGAGCGCGTCGCCGATATTGGCCGCGTTGAGGCCACCGGAAAGCATGTAATCGACGTTGCGGTCAAGTGCCGCCAGAAGCCGCCAGTCGAACGACACGCCATTGCCACCCGGAAGATCGGACCCGGCCGGCGGCTTGGCGTCGAAGAGGAGACGGTCGGCGATGCCGCGATAGGCGCCGATAGCAGCGAGGTCGGACGCGTCCCGGATGGAGAACGCCTTCATCACCGGCAGGCCGAAGCGAGCCTTCACTTCGGCCACTCGTTCGGGCGTCTCCTTGCCGTGGAGTTGGAGCATGTCAGGCGACATGGCGTTTACTATCCGGTCGAGGGCGTCGTCGTCCGCATCAACCGTGACGGCAACTGCCCTCGCCTTACCGCGCGCGGCTTCTCGCAGCCGGCCTGCCTCAATGGGATCGACGTTGCGTGGGCTTTTCCCGAAAAAAATGAACCCGACATGCGTCGCGCCGCCGGCAAGTGCTGCTGCTAGCGCGGCGTCGGTCCCAAGGCCACAAATTTTGATGTCGAGCACCATGGCTGCACGTTGCATGAAATGCGGGCAGAGTCGAGGCGGCAGTCACCATGGCCCAGCCGGCAGAACGGCGAGCCGGTTTCGTGGCTGTAACGAGGGAGCGAGATCCAGAGGGGCCTCCGATGCTATTCGAAGGCTATTGCCTGCAGCGCGCCGCCGTTCCGTTTCAGCCATGCCTTACAACGGTCGGTGTCCGGGCACAGTTCGTTGCAGAGCTTCCAGAATTTGGGGCCGTGGTTCATTTCCTTCAAATGGGCCACCTCATGCGCAACCAGGTAGTTGATGACTGGCGGTGGCGCCATCATGATTCGCCAGGAAAAAGAGAGATTTCCGTCTGAGGTGCAGGACCCCCAACGGCTGGAAGTGTCCTTGAAGCGAACCGCTTTGGCGCGCTTGCCGATGGCGGCGCAATGCCTCACCACCAGCATCTCGATCTCACGGTTGGCTTCCCGCTTCAGAAAATCGGCGATCCTACGAGCCAGGTGCCGCCGGTCGCCGTGGATGAGGAGCGTTGGTCCGCGTTCGCCTTGCAGGATAGCGACCGTGCCGCGCGTTCCCGGTTCATGCTCGATCAGGTGCGGCACGCCCCGCAATGGAATCTTAATGCCGGGCCGAACTTGGGGACGTTCCGGAACTTTCGAAAGCCGCTGTTCGAGCCAGCCTTGATGGCGGTTGAGAAAGCGCTCGACTTCACCCTGCGCGATGCCGGGCGGAACGGTGATGCGCAAGCCGCGCCCGCCAGCGTCTATGCGCAGCGTCAGCCGCCGCGCCCGGTCGTTCTCGACGATCCGCAATGGCAGGCTGCGACCGGCAACGTCGTGCATCCTTTCCCGAACCGGAGCCGGGACCCGTGGCAGGGTGCGTTTGAGAAGTCCGGAAAGCATGGGCCTAAGAAGATACTGATTCGGAGCGGCGGGCGAGAGGCGGAAACGCGCGAGCGTAGATCTTTGTCGGAAACGATTCTGCTGAGTGGCGCGGAAAAAGCTGCGGATGACGTGGCCAGCCCACATGAAAACGGCGCCGCGTGCGGCGCCGTCATAAACGGTGGGCTCGCTCGGCCTTAGGCTTCGTCGAGGAGACCGGTACCCTTGCCGCGTCCCTTCTGAGACGTGGCTGGCGTGGATTTCGAACGGCTTGCCATGAAGCGATCGAACTCTTCCTGATCCTTGGCCCGGCGCAAGTCGCGGGCATAGGCGTCGAATTCCTCAAGCATCTCATCGAGCTTGCGGCGCTCTTCGTTGAGACGCTGCAGTTCCTTTTCGCGCCAATCGTCGAAAGCGACGTTGCCTGTACCGCCCTGTGCCCTGTAGGACGCTTTGCGGCAGCCGGCAAAGACGCCGTCGGTGGCACGGTTTACGTCGCGCTTGAAGCCGTCGAGCCGGTCACCCCAGATGATGTAGGCGAGCATGGCGAGGCCAAGCGGCCAGAACACCATGAAGCCGATCACCATCAATGCGATGGTGGCCGGCGTCCAGGCCGGACGGATCAATGCAGTCGTGTTCATCTTCTCCCGTTCCTTCAGTTGGTGGCGGTCAAGACGACCGCTTCAAATCGAAATGGTAACGGGTATTGGGCGTTTCAAGATGATTTGCCCGGAAACTGGACAAGGCATTGCAATAGCTATTGTTTTTTGAGCCAGTCGAGCGCCAGCACCGCCAGCCCGGCCAGCAGTCCCCAAAAGGCCGAACCGATGCCGAAAAGCGTCAGGCCCGAAGCCGTGACAGCGAAGGCCGCCGTCGCCGCCATGCGTTCCTGTTCATCCTTCAGTGCTATGGCCAGCGCATTCGAGAGCGCCGGCATCAATGCGAGGCCGGCGACCAGAACGATGAGGCTCTGCGGAAGCACCGCGAAGACGGCGACGAGCGATGCACCGAAGGCCGCG
>JBEVEP010000205.1:0-4632 GCA_040512755.1 Mesorhizobium sp. | reverse complement strand
CGCTACGCTGAACGGCAAGCCGATCAGGGTCGCAACCACCTCACGGTTCGACGCAGCGTGCGTCGAATTCGGCTGGTCGCCTCGCCGCACCAACGAGACGTATCTCGCGGCATTCTCGGCAATCTTGGAACGTGGCGCCAATGTACGGCGCGCGGCGTCCGGGGCATTAGGACTGGCATTTGTAGCTGACGGCCGGTCCGACGCCTATGCCGAACTGCACATGAATTCCTGGGATTGCCTGGCCGGGCTGCTGCTTGTGAAAGAGGCAGGGGGAAAGGTCGGCCCCTTCTTCCGAGACGGCGGACTGGTGCAAGGCGGTGCGGTTATCGCCGCTGCTCCCGGTATTGCCGAAGCCATGAGCGAGGCGGTGGGCCTGCCGCTCGATCCTTGAAGCAACTTATCATTTCGGACGAACCGACCGTCGCCATACGGGAAGCGCGTGGAAACAAGCCGTCTCACGCACGGTGAATTCGGCGGCAGGATCCTCGATCAGCCGCATGATGTGGTCGGCCATGTCTTCCACGGGCTGCCGGAATGTGGTCAAAGCATAGGAAGCCCATCCGGCCTGGTCGATGTCGTCAAACCCGACAACACAAAGCTCCCTGGGGATGTCCACACCGAATTCGTAGCGGGCGGCGTCCATGAAGCCGCATGCCAGAAGGTCGGTGACGCAGAAGGCCGCATCGGGCCGGTCCGAGCCGCTCAGTAAAATCTGCCCCGCCGCAAAGCCTGATGCATAGGACGTCGGTCCCGGCCGAACGATCCTGATCTCGAGGCCGGCATGCCCTGCAGCTGCTTCGAATGCGCGCTCGCGTGTCACAAGGCTTGGCGTGCCGGCCGTCGACGACACGACGGCAATCCTGCGACACCCTGCACGCTTCAGCATGTGAAATGCCTCGCTGCCGGCATGGGCATTATCGACCATAATGTTTGTCGGTCCGTCCAGCTGGTCATCACGATTGATGAGTATGACCTGCTGGCCGCTGTTAATGCATGTCCTCACAAGAGCAGCCGACGGGGCTCCGGAAAGTACAACCGTTGCCTTTGCGCGATAGTTCAGTGTCTGGCGCAGTGCAGCTTCGGCGCTCGCCTGATTGCCAGCCGTGTTGATCAACATCGCTATCCGACCGATCCGCTGCATGCCGCGGCTGAGCGCCTCGACCATGCGTGCCTGGTAGGGGGTGCCGATCTCCGCACCAATGACGCAGACGATGCGGCTATCCTCCTGGATCAGGCTGCGTGCCAGATGATTGACATGATAGCCCAGCTCATCGGCCGCCCGCAGCACCTTGCGCCGCATGGCTTCGGATACGCTTGCGCCTTGTGTGAACGTTCGGGAGACCGCAGACCGGGAAACGCCCGCACGTTCGGCCACCTGTTGGGCGCTGACAAACAACCGTGATGCCTTCTTTCCCCTTATCGACCGCACGCTTGCCTTATTGCTCCTGTGGTACGGCCAGAGACCTGACCATTGACGCTAGTCCAGGTTCATCGATCAACGTGGCGGCGTCGAGTGGTGAAAGCCAAGCTCGTCGCCTCTCCGGCTCCCTCCACTCATCAAGCTCTTCCTCGACCGAAATAAGATAGACGGCCACGTCGACCGGGATGAAGTGTTTCGACAGACGCTTCCAGTAGCGATAGTGGCCGATCGGTGGTTCGAGAGTGCGCCCAATGACGCCGGCCTCCTCTTTCGCTTCAATGCCAGCGGCTTCTCTGTCGCTCTTTCGCTTCGAAAGCCAGCCCTTCGGAACAATGAACCGTCGCGTAGACCGCGACGTGATAAGCATTACCTGCATCTCGCCCCCAGAGGTCACGCGAAAGGGCACCGCGGCCACCTGCCTGATGGGCCGCCCCTTTCTCGCTTTGCGTATGACCTTCTTGTTGTTCACGTCGAAACCATTCGAATTTCACTTATGCATAGCGTGTTGAACACGATTGCAAAATGCAAAAAATGGAACCAAAGTTGCTGGAACGCCGAGGGAAACAATCAGCGGCGAAGCCTGGGAGGAAGCCGGACAATGACGAAAGCGTATCTTCACTCAACCGCGGCGGCATTACTGCTGCTGGCGGTTGGGTCAAAGGCGGCGAACGCCGACAATCTCACACTCTACTGCGCGGCTGACGAAGCTTGGTGTCAGCAGGTCGCGCGTGGCTTTGAAGAGAAGACCGGCATCACCGTCGATATGACCCGCAAGAGTTCGGGCGAGATCTATGCGCAGGTGCGCGCCGAGGGTGCCAATCCGAAAGGCGACATCTGGTGGGCCGGTACCGGCGATCCACATCTCCAGGCCGCGGAGGAAGGGCTGACCGAGGAGTATACGTCGCCGAACCAGGCAGAACTCCACGACTGGGCGATAAAGCAGGCTGAAGCCGGCAGTCATCGCACCGTTGGCGTGTACTCGGGCGCCCTTGGCTTTGGCTACAACAAGGACCTCTTGGCGAAGAACAACCTGCCCGAGCCGAAATGCTGGGCCGATCTAATTAAGCCCGAGTTCAAGGGTCACATTCAAATGGCCAATCCGAACTCTTCCGGCACCGCCTACACGATGTTGGCGACTATGGTTCAATTGATGGGCGAGGACAAAGGTTTCGAATATTTGAAGGCGCTTCACACCAACATCAATCAGTACACCAAGTCGGGTTCAGCTCCGATCAAGGCGGCGGGACTTGGGGAGACCACCGTCGGCATTGTCTTTATGCATGATGCAGTGTCCCAGGCCGCTGCCGGCTTTCCAATCGTGCCCGTGGCTCCCTGCGAAGGTACCGGATACGAGATCGGCTCGATGTCGCTCATCAAGGGCTCGCGCAACCCTGAGGCGGCGAAGCAGTTCTATGACTGGGCGCTCACTGCGGAGATGCAGAACAAAGCGAAGGAAGTGAATTCTTTCCAGTTGCCCTCCAACAAGAACGCCACGCCGTCAGAACTCTCGCCCGACCTATCGACGATCAAGCTTATCGACTACGACTTCAAGAAGTTCGGTTCGAGCGAGGAGCGCAAGCGCCTCCTGCAGAAGTGGGACACCGAAATCTCGACACTGCCGCAATAGATTGCGCTGATAGCTGGTGCGTGCAAACAAGCAGTCAGGAGTCTATCACCCGACCGCCATCCTCTGGACAGTGGTCGGGCTGGTTGGTTACGCGCTACTTCCTTGGTACGGCCTGGAGACTAACTTCTTCACGCTAGGCTGGCTCTTTGACGGGTACCCGTTCAAGGATGACGTGGCGCCGGCTTTGTTTCTCGTGCTTCAGGGACAGAAGCTCTGGCTCGCGCCGCTTGGTGTGCTTCTGCTGGCGCCGTTTCTGTTATTGGGTCGTACGAAGTCGGACCCCCTGTTCGGGATTCTGCTGATCACCATCGGTTCGATGGGACTTGCATATTTTCTGCTGCAAGGTTTTGGCATCGGACTGCGCGGGCTCACGTGGCAATGGTCGATTTCACTGTTCGGCGAGCTCGACGTCAGGCAGTTCGGCATGGGCTGGGGCGCCCTTCTGGCCGCCGCTGCGTTTCTGTTCCTGCTCACCCTGGGCCTTGCCGCACGTGGCGCGGTCGGTGGCGACCAGTTCGTCGTCGGGTCGATCGGTTTTGTCGTCGCAGCCATCGCCGTTTTCATCTTCATGCCGATTTTCCAGATGTTGGCGAACGCGTTGGTCACTCAGGAAGGCAACTACTCTCTTGCCGTCTTTGTCTCGAAACTCTTCAACGAACGGCTATGGGGTCTTGGCTGCCTTTTCGGGGGGCCGCGTTGCGGCGTTGGTTGGAACTCGCTGTTTCTGGCAATCCTTGTTGGCTTCATCACCACCGCGCTTGGTCTGGTCTTTGCTCTGGTGGTGACGCGGACGGGCTTCCGCTACGGAGCACTGCTGCGCGCGCTCACCGTGCTGCCAATCATTACGCCGCCCTTTGTCATCGGGCTTGCGATTATCTTGCTATTCGGCCTATCGGGCGTGGTTACCCAGGGGGTCGCCGCCCTGTTCGATCTTCAGCCAACACGCTGGGTTTATGGACTTCCTGGTTTGCTCATCGCCCAGGTGCTGGCGTTCACGCCGATCGCTTTCCTCGTTCTGATCGGTGTGGTCGAGGGTGTCAGCCCGTCCATGGAAGAAGCAGCACAGACCCTGCGCGCCGACAGCTGGCAAACCTTCCGCACCGTTTCGCTGCCGCTGATGCGGCCGGGTCTGGCTAATGCGTTCCTGCTCGGCTTTATCGAAAGCCTAGCCGACTTCGGCAATCCGCTTGTCCTGGGCGGTAATTTCGACGTTCTATCAACCGAGATATTTTTCGCCATCGTCGGTGCACAGTATGACGAGGCCCAAGCGGCGATCCTGGCTCTCGTGCTGTTGTTCTTCACACTCGGAGCGTTCTATGCGCAGCGTTTCTGGCTCGGCCGCAAGTCCTACACGTCGGTTTCAGGCAAGGGCGATTCAGGCGTCCATCCTCATTTGCCGCCGCGTTTCCGGTATTTTGTATTGGCGGTCGCAACCCTTTGGACCGCTTTCACTCTCTTGATCTACCTGACCATCCTGTACGGCAGCTTTGTCAGGCTCTGGGGTGTCGACTTCTCTCTGACTTTCGATCACTACGTTAAATCCTTTGCCATCGGGTGGAACGAATTCGGTATCCACTGGCGAGGC
>JBEVEP010000078.1:0-6456 GCA_040512755.1 Mesorhizobium sp. | reverse complement strand
AGGCCGTAAGCATCATCGCAAATGGCGAGGCCGCACCGCCGGCCCCGGCGAACAGCACGGCGGCCGGCAGGATTGACCCGCACAGCACCGCGATCCCCGCCAGTCTAGCCCTGCCGGTGGATGCAGTTACCAGTGCGGCCGACCAGAACACAGCGAAGGCTGTGAAAATCGCCGCCAACGTTAACGCCGGACTCGTGACGCCGAAGAATGCCTGGCTCACCGCGAAAGCCGCGAAAAACGGGCTGGCAAGAAGCACACCAAGCAGCCGGCGGTGACGCGCGCGCTCGGACCCGTCGACGACCGACGGATGCACGAGCCGTTCGCAACCGGCCGTCATCCCTGCAAACCATTCACTGGATCTGGCTGCGAAAGAACTCAACGAATGCACTCACATTTGCCCGCCTCGGCGGACCGCTGTCTTCGATACCGAACCTCGCATTGAGCTTTTAAGGAAAGGATAAAGCGCTGCCGGATGCTGCCTGGCTAATGCAAATATTGATGCACGCAGCCGGTATCCGCGCAGGCAATTTGCCTCATAGTAAACGCGCGGTTAGCCGCGGACCGGTCCACTCCCCGGCAGATGAAAAGCGCTGCCAGTCAGCGCCGCTTCCGCAAAACCATCAAAAAAACAATGCCATAGATGGAAAACAAAGATTTAATGGAGGTGAGCGAACAAGATTCAAATGAAACCAGAAACGCAATCTTCTAAAATTTGAACCTTGTTTGATGAAAATTCGAACCCGCGCGGTAAGACCTCCTTTGCCTTGCTGTGCCATCACTCCGCGTATGCGGGCTCCCGGCCCGTCGGGGCAAAGGTGACGCATGGGCTTCCTGATCCGGACCATATTCTGGTTTTCGCTGGTTCTGCTGATATTGCCGTTAGGCGGCGGCTCTACGGACGAAGGGCGCCAGGACGTCAGCCCCTTCCAGGCTTTCTTTGCAATGCGCGAGGCGGTGGGCGACCTTACCGCGATCTGCGAGCGCAAGCCTGGCGTCTGTGAAGTCGGCAGTGCGGCCTTCCACACCATCAAGGCGAGAGCCGGAGAGAGCGCACGCATCGCCTATGAGATTCTCGGTGGCCAATTCGCAGAACCTGACCCGTCGATCCAGACCGGTAGCGTTCCCGCCCCTGAACCTGCCCCTCAACGCTAGGTCTGTTGAAGTTCAGGTCAGGCTGCGCTGAGAAGCGCGCGAAGCGTGCAAAATGGTGGGTTTCGAGAACCGGAACGGAGCGTACTTTGACTACGTGAGTACCGGAAGCGCAGAAGACCGCCATTTGCAGGCCGGCATCACCTGAATCGCTTCTTTTTCCGTGACCTTCCGCGTCGTGACGACTATATCCCATGCAGTATGTCCACGACGATTAACGAGATCTACGACGACTTTGCCTTCCTCGACGAATGGGAGGATCGCTATCGCTACGTCATCGAGCTCGGCCAGGCTCTGCCGCCATTCCCCGAATCCGCGAAGACCGACGCCTACAAGGTTCAGGGCTGTGTCAGCCAGGTCTGGCTGACGACGGACAGGGGATCGGGGCCTGATCCGGTGGTGAGTTTCGCGGGCGATTCGGATGCCCACATCGTGAAGGGGCTGGTGGCGATCATGCTGGCGCTGTTCTCCGGCCGCCGTGCAAGCGAGATCATCAGCACGGACGCCGAAGGCACGCTTCGCAAGCTCGGCCTCGACGAGCATTTGACTCCCCAGCGCGCCAACGGACTGCGCTCCATGGTCAAGCGAATCAAGCGCGACGCCGCGATGGCTCTGGAGCCCGCCGAGTAGGCGTGTCCCTCGTACGACTGCACAGTGCGCCTATGCCCAGGCATTGGACATTTAAGACTGAAATGCCGTTTCGCCCTGACAGCGGTTAGCATCAGCCACGTCGGCAAATATTCGACTGTGTTCCGCGAATATTTGCGATGTCTAATATTTCAGCTAAGCTGCCCCGTATCCAACAACTGAGCGTCGGCCTGTTCCTTTAGATAGAAGGCCGACGATTGACTGGAAACGATGCTTCGCAAGCGATCGGATGCTCCCATGGCGGCGGGCCTGGCCTCTCGGCTCGCGCTCGCCCAGTTGGAACGGCACAACATTGACCCAGCGCCATTGCTCGCGCGGTCGAAGCTTTCGGCCGCCGCCCTCAGAGGCGAAAAACGCGTCAGCGTAGCCGCTCAGATTGAATTCATCGAAGAGGTGTCGCGCGCCACGAAGGACGACTGGATCGGCTTCACCATGGCTTCCGACTTCGATTTGCGCGAATTGGGGCTGCTCTATTACGTGGCAGCTTCGTCCCGCAGGCTTGAGGATGCGTTCAGGCGTGTCGAGCGTTATGTCCGGCTCGGCAATGAATCCCTCGTACTGCGGATGGACAAAGGCGCAACCTACACAATCGGTCTGTCATACCAGGGAGCTGCACGTTACCTGGACCGGCATCAGATGGAGTTCTTCGCGCTCGTCCTCCTGCGTTTGTGCCGGCAGCTTGTCGGAAAGAAAATCGTGCCCCTCGGGGCCAGCTTCGTGCACCATCGTTCAGGCGATATGCGGCAGGTGCAACGATTCCTCGGCTGTGAGCCGCGATACGACGCCTATTCGGACGAGATCAAACTCGAGCCCTCACTTGCGGAACTTCCCCTCGTCGGAGACGACCCGTTTCTGAACGAAATGATGGTGAAGCATTGCGAGGACGCGCTGCGCGCGCGGCGCACCAATGTCAGCCCGTTTCGAACCATTGTGGAAAACGCCATCGCGCCGCTCTTGCCGCATGCGGAAGCGCGCGCAAAGACGATCGCCCATCGCCTCGGCCTGAGCGAGCGGACCTTTGCCCGCCGGCTGGAGGCGGAAGGACTGAATTTCGGCGATATCCTCGATCACCTCCGGCGCGAGCTGGCGCTTCGCTACCTCGATGAGGGCCTCCAGGCCTCCCAGATCGCGTGGCTGCTCGGCTTTCATCAGCCGAGTTCCTTTAGCCACGCATGCCGGCGTTGGACCGGCAAAACCCCCTCGGAACATCGGCGGGCGCGCGGGGTCGGCGAGCCCGCCATGGCCTAACCTCATCTTGCTCTAGTTCGTTGGGTCTGTCCGGATCGCCTTGAGCGGAACGGGCCGGCCAATTTTCTGCCATCCCGAGCCTTTTTGCGTCTGGCGGGCATAGTAGCGGTACCCGGTCTGCGACCAGTCCTTGATCGCATTCGTCCGGTTGTCGAGAATCAGATCGCCTTCCGATGTGTGAACGGTGAGCACCACATGGCCCTCACCACTGAACCTCAGGCGGACAACGGTCAGTAGCAGCGCCGCCGCAGGCCAGCCGCGCCTCATCAGTTCCTGCTTCTTGAGAATCGCGAAGTCTTCGCAATCGCCATATCGGGTTGGCACCGACCAGCGGTCATCCACCCCAGCAGTTTCAAAGTCGCTGCGCTCAGCGATGCGCGCATTTACAGCGCGATTGATAGACTGAAGCTGCGCTTTCTTGGCATCGGTCAATTGCACCGTCATCGCGCCTGATGCGGTATTGCAAAGCGACGTCGATCGATTACAGAATAACTTGGCAGCGGCCGTCGGATATCCACGGCCTATTAATTCCATATATGTTCCGGAAGCCCAGGCGGCAGAAATTCCAGAGAACGACATAAGAGACGTCAGCAGCAATACCAAGGCGTATGGCCGTCGCATCCCTTACCTCCGGTTGTTATTATTTGGCCTTTTCTCCGGCCATATTCGGATAGAAACTTATTTATTAAATTTAAATAATATATAGAATTGTCACAGTCCGTGATAGCTGGCCTCTATCGAACCACCTGTCTTGCCTGCTTTTAGGATCTGTTGGATTCAGGTCAGGCCGGCATCACCGAACCTCAACAGACCCTAGTGTCCCGATTCTGAAATTCGCAAGAATTCGATATCGGCAGCAGAGTGAATTTCAGAATCGATGGACACTAGCAACTATTTGATTCTGGTGTCGTTTCGATTTCGAAGTTCGCTCGGAGAGTGACATCGAAAATCATGCGAACTTCGAAATCACGACACTAGGCGATTGGAGCGGGATCCGGAGCCACCGGCCCATCTCTGACGAACAAGCGGCCGTTCTCGGCGACGAGAAAGCAGATGAGAACACAGCCGCCGAAGATGCAGAGGCTGGCAATGACCGGCCGCAATGTTCCATCGAACGACTGGGCAACGACCCAACCGAGGATCGCCCCGCCAACCGTCTGCATCGCGCCAAAAACCGCTGAGGCAGTTCCGGCAACGTCCGCGAGAGGTTCCATGGCAAGCGCGCCGGCGTTCGGAAATCCGAATGCCAGCAGCGAAACGACCAAGGCGACCATCGTCATGAACAGCCAAAGCGGCATTGGTCCAGCAAGGGTCATGCCGAACCATGCCAGGCTGCCCACGAAGAAGAGCAGCATCGCGCCCTGAGAAAGCCTGCGCATGCCGAACGTCGCGACGAGCCGGGAGTTGAGGAAGAACCCGATGCTTGCCGTAACAGGCATGATCGCGAAGGCCACCGGGTAGTAGGGTCCAAGGTCATAGATGTCGACATAGACCTGTTGTGACGTATTGATCAGCCCGAGGATGATGCCGAGCAGGAACGCGCCTGAAAGTCCGTAGCTGAAGGCAGCCCGGTTGCGGATGACTATGCCGAACGCCTGGGCCACGCTTCTCACGTCAAGCGCCCGGCGGTTGGTTGCCGCGAGGCTTTCCGGCAGGCGCAGGAAAGCCCACGCTCCAACGATCAGCCCCAGGGCCCCCATGACCACAAAGATGAGCTGCCAGGGACCTGCCAGGAGGATGAGTTGCCCGGCGCCAGGCATGAGAATGGGAACCAGCAGGAAAATAGACATGGCGACCGACATGATTTCCGACATGGCGGCGCCCTCATATCGGTCGCGAACCGCGGAGAGGATACCGACGCGGATCGCTGCGGCCGCCGCGCCCTGAACGAACCGGAGCCAAAGCAAAACCGTGAAATCCCAAATCGCCGTACAGGCCAGCGCGCAGATGACATACACGGTCAGGCCGATCAATATCGGCGGTCGGCGGCCGTAGCGGTCGGACAGCGGACCAAACACCACCTGCGGCAGACCGAACCCGATCAGGAACCATGTCAGGACCAGCGAACGGTCGTTGGGATTGGCGACGCTGAAGGCGGCGC
This sequence comes from Mesorhizobium sp., assembly GCA_040512755.1. GTDB lineage: Bacteria > Pseudomonadota > Alphaproteobacteria > Rhizobiales > Rhizobiaceae > JBEVEP01. Next base: position 1,310 of record JBEVEP010000078.1, on the reverse strand, counting down.
CCATGTCGGGCAGAGCCGGCAGCATGATGTCGATCGCCAACGCTTCGATTGCCATCAAGGCGGCGACGATTGCCACAAACTCATGCCGGGATAGAACGGACCGCTGTCCCATGCATATCCTCTCAGAACAAGCTGATTGGAACAATATAGCGAAATCCTCAGCAACCCCTATGTGGCAGCCTGGTTTATAGGCCCGACCACCACCTGTTGATGAGGCCAGCATCTGCGGGATCGGCCCGCCAACCCTCGATCCTTGCCGAAACGTTTCTTCGATACAGGTATCCTGCTGAAATTATTGACGGTTTTTATCGTCGAAAGTCGATCTGTCTGATCCTCGACATCAGAACCAGCGTCCGCAGCGCTCGATTCTCTGCGGGCGCCGTACTGGCGGTTGGCCGCAAGAGAATGGCATCTGACCGCAATCTCCATTCATTAGCGCTTCCTAAATGACGCAGCGTAACCGGCCCGGAGGCATCGGGCGATGACTGCCTGTGGTGGAGCGATTATGAGGCTGTTCAGAAATTTGAAAGGCGCCAGGAAGGGCGCATTGCATGTAACTCTGGCGATTTCGGCCGTGGTGGCCGGCGCCTTTTTAAGCGCGGACGCATCCTATGCGGCGTCGAGAAAAGCGCTGTATGCAAGCAGCGCGTGCGGCGACGGCCGCAGCAAGGGTCACGACAATTCCTGCCCACCGGCTACGACGGGCGCGATCAGCAGGCCAAGCCTCAACGCACGTAGCGAAAGCAACGGCTATACGGGCTGGTCGGCAAATCGCTCCGGCAAAAAAGCCGGCAATGTCGGAGGCAAAGCGGGTGGTAACACCGGCGGCGGAACCGCTGGCACTGGTACGAACTCGGGCGGAACTGGCGGCAAGACCGGTGGCGACACTGGCGGCAACACCGGGGGAAACACTGGCGGCAACACCGGCGACAACACCGGTGGCAATACTGGCGGCAACACCGGGGGAAACACTGGCGGCAACACCGGTGGCAAGGATCACAATGGTAAGGGCCACAGCCACAGCGGCGGCAAGGGCCAAGGCGACAAAGGCCGTGACGGCAAGGGCAGCGACAACCAGGGCCGCGGCGACAAGGGCGACAACCACGGCCGTGGTGACAAGGGCGGCGGCAAGGGCCAGGGCGGCCAGGGCGGCGGCAAGGGCCAGGGCGGTCAGGGCGGCGGCAAGGGCCAGGGCGGTCAGGGCGGCGGCAAGGGCCAGGGCGGTCAGGGCGGCGGCAAGGGCCACGACGGTCAGGGCGGCGGCAAGGGCCACGACGGTCAGGGCGGCGGCAAGGGCCACGACGGTCAGG
>JBEVEP010000076.1:0-6716 GCA_040512755.1 Mesorhizobium sp. | reverse complement strand
ACGTCTCGCAAACTGTGGGCGGAATCGTTTTGTCCCGATCTCTCGACGCGTTCCAGAATTTCATAGAGTTCGGCAGTGGTGATCGCCTTGATCGGGCGATCGGTCAAGGCTGCAGCCTTTTTCGTCAGCAGATGGTTATTTTTCTTGATCGTGGCCGGCGCCTTTCCGGTCTCCACAAGGCGCTTCTGAATGTATTCGCGGGCGAGAGCCCCAAATGTGTTGGCGTCCTCGACCTTCGCAACGATCCTGTCCTGTTTGCGCTTCGCCGACGGATCTACGTTTTCATGGAGCAAACGACGCGCGTCTTCGTGCTTGCGTCGGGCCTGAGCCAACCCCACGGCAGGGTACTGGCCGAGCGCCAGGGTACGGTGCTTGGCGCTGAAACGGTAATTATAGCGCCACAGCTTCGAGCCGTTCGGCGCGATCAAAAGGTGCAGCCCGTGCCCGTCGCTCAGTTTGCCAGGCTCTTTGGCACGCTTGATTTCCACATCAGTCAGTTTGCCCATGCGGGTATCGCCCCCTTCTCGTGTTGTTGATACCTCCGTATATACCCGCATTATTGTTGAGATCGGGTGATACGCGCTGATACACGGTGATACAAAGTTGAGATTCAACGCTGCCCCGCAGGCGTTGCGACATAAAGGATTCATGGAGAATCTCAACTGAAATGTTACAGCCTGAGACAGCAGGCTGGAGCGGGTAGCGGGAATCGAACCCGCGCGATCAGCTTGGGAAGCTGACAAGCTACCATTACATCATACCCGCGCGCACATTTGATTATCATGGCCCCGCACTGCTTCGCAATCGCAAAGCGCGGAGATCGATCGGTCCGGGTTGAACAGGCAGGACAGAATGCGTATCTCGATTGGAGCAAGCAGCCCGAACCGGAATCGGGCGGCTTGCCTACCCTTTGTTTGCGCATCGGATGATCGGAGAACCGCGTCGCACTTTTCGGTCCGATGCTGTAGCCAGCGAGATGTAAGGAACACAGATGTCGGCATTGGCGCGTTTTCTTGGAGACAGCCCGCTCCGGGTCCTCCTGAAGCTTGTCGTCATTTCGTTTCTGGTCGGCGTCGTCATGAGCGCCTTCGGCTGGTCGCCCGTCGATATAATCTACGGGATTAGCGATTTCCTGCTGGAGATCTGGAATATGGGATTCCGCGCCATCGACCGGTTCATGGGCCATTTGCTGCTTGGCGCTGCGATTGTCGTGCCCGCCTTCCTGGTTCTCCGGCTGCTCAGCTATCGCCGCCGCTGATTGGCATCAGGCGAACTCTGCCGCCACCTCGAAGAGGATCGCGTGACGTTCCGCGAGGGCCGCGACGTCCCTCGAGTAGCCGCCGCCAATGACGCCGCAGACGGGGATATTCCTGTCGCGGAAATAGCCGATCACTGTCCTGTCGCGCTCGCGAAGGCCCTCGTCGCTTAACTTCATGCGGCCAAGCCGGTCCCCGAAATGCGGATCGACGCCGGCATTGTAGAAGACGAGATCGGGCGCGGCCCGTTTCGTCACCACCGGCAGCGCCTGCCGGAGCGTGGCAAGGTAGGCTTCGTCGTCCGTTCCATCCGGCAGGCCGATATCGAGGTCCGACGCGATCTTGCGGATCGGGTAGTTGCGCTCGCCATGCATCGAGAAGGTGAAAACCCGAGGCTCGCCGGCAAAGATCTCGGCCGTGCCATCGCCTTGATGAACGTCGAGATCGACCACAAGGATGCGTTCGACGCGGCTTTCCGCAAGCAACAAAGATGCTGCCACGCCGACATCATTGAAGGTGCAGAAGCCTGCGCCCTGGGCGCGCCGCGCATGGTGGCTTCCGCCGGCGGCGTTGCAGGCGATTCCGTGCGCAAGTGAAAGCCTCGCCGCGAGAACCGTCCCTGCCGACGCAAGCTGCGCGCGCCGCGAAACCCGCTCACTGATCGGGAAGCCGATCTCGCGCTCGATCGGCGCCGGTACCGAGCAGGCGAGCACTTGTCCGACATAGGCCGGGGCATGAGCAAGTTCGAGCCAGCGGGGCTCGGCCGGGGCGGGCTCGTGAAGATTGCCGTTGAATGCCAGTCCGGTTGCGGTCAGGCGTTCCATCAACAGCCGGTACTTGCCCATGGGAAATCGATGGGTCGCGGCGAATTTGGCGTCGTAGTCCGGATGGTGGACGATCGGCAGCGGCATCGCTGCAGTTTGAAACGGCGAGGACGATTTGGGAAGCGGCCTCAGCAGGCAGGCTGCTTACCTCCGCGTGGTAACTGTGCGGACTGCTAGCTGTAGCGGCCGAAACTATCCGCGCTTGGGAAGCGGCGTTGTTGTCATTGACAACACTCCAGTTTTGTTGTCAATCATAACAACATGAAGGTCAGACTGATTGAGAAATCGCGCACGGTGATCAACGAAACAGCCTTTTTCGAGATCGTGCTTTGGCACCTGCCAGAGCCAGTTCCGGGCAGTTCTCATCCCTTCAAGTACAGGCTGGCCCTTGTTGTGAGCGGTGAATGTGTCCTGCGGTACGACAACGAGCGCGGAAAAGGCGATCACCGGCACATGGGAGACCGCGAGGAAGCCATCGAATTTACGTCGCTCGACGCACTTTTTGATGCCTTCCACGCCGATATGGAAAGGATGCTCAGATGACCACTTTGACTGTGCGCTTGAATACCGTAGCGGATGCCAAGGCCCGTTTTGTCGAGGCCGGAAAACGTGCGCTTGCAGGAGAAAAAGTCGAGGCCGTGCCTTCGGTCAATTTTGCCACCTACGAGGACATGCACCGGGTTTTGGCGCCTTCCCGCCTCGCCATCGTCAAGACACTCGCCGGACAGGGTGCGCTGTCGATCCGTGAGGTTGCGCGGCGTGTCAATCGCGACGTGCAGGCTGTTCATCGTGACGTGACAACCCTCGTTAATGCGGGGGTGATTGACCGAACGGCAAGCGGGATCGAGTTTCCCTATGATCGTATCCATTTCGAATATGACGTGAGCGCAGCCGCGTGACGATAGGAGGGAGGCAATGAGGGTAACCAACGCGGAACTGAATCGACTTGAAGACAATTTCGACACGGCCGACTTGCTGTGTGCACCGGAAATTCGCGACGATGTCGGCCCCAAGCACGAATAATCTCGGGTCACAACAGCCGACAAATCAGTAATCGCAGCGAGACTTGCGTGGAACAAACCGCACCCGTCCATTTCCCGTCGCGGCCGTTCGAGGTGACCAACCGTCTCGTTCTCGCGATCGCTATTCCGATGACGCTTGCTTACCTGACGACGCCGCTGCTCGGTCTGGTCGATACGGCGGTCGTCGGCCAGTTCGGCGACGCGGCACTTCTGGGCGGGCTTGCAGCCGGCGCGATCATTTTCGACGTGGTGTTCACCAGCTTCAATTTCCTGCGCTCAGGCACGACCGGGCTCGTCGCTCAGGCATGCGGGCGCGGCGATACGCTCGAAGAGCGCGCGATCTTCCTGAGGGCCCTGGTGATCGCGGTTTTCTCCGGTATTGGCCTTGTCGTGTTCGCGCCTCTGCTTGCAGCTTCCGGAGAATGGTTCATGGGAGCGGAACCGAAAGTGACGGAAGCGATGGATGTGTATATCCGCATCCGGCTTTTGTCCGCGCCGGCATCCTTGGTCAACTATGCGATCCTCGGCTATTTCCTCGGACGCGGCGAGGCCAATCTCGGCCTCCTGCTGCAACTGCTGCTCAACGGTGTGAATATCGCTTTATCGATCTGGCTGGGGCTGCATCTCGGCTGGGGAGTCGCAGGGGTCGCCTGGGGAACCGTCTGCGGCGAAGTCATCGCGGCGGCGATCGGCCTGGCGATCGTCTTGCACCGCTTCGGGGCAATGCCGAAGATAGACCTCCATCACACGTTCAACGCGGCGGCGGTGATGCGGATGCTCTATCTGAACGGCGACATCATGATCCGCTCGTTCGTTCTGATGGGCGCATTCACGCTTTTCACGCGGCAGGGCGCCCAGCTTGGGACGCTGACGCTCGCGGCCAATGCGGTCCTGATGCATTTCTTTCTCGTCGCCGGCTACTTCCTCGACGGCTTCGCGACTGCCGCCGAGCAACTGGCGGGCAGGGCGATCGGCGCCCGGTATGCGCCGGCCTTTGCCCGCGCCGTCAGGCTCACCTCCATCTGGGGATTCGCGCTGGCGGGTCTCATGAGCGTTGCGGTATTGCTCTTCGGGGACCAATTGGTGGCGATCGTCACGACGGCCGTTGACGTGCGGGCGGAGGCGGCGCGGTACCTGCCCTGGGCGGCCATTACAGCGGCAAGCGGTGTGCTGGCGTTCCAGATGGATGGCGTCTTTATCGGAGCCACGTGGTCGCGGGACATGCGCAACATGATGCTTCTATCGTTTGCGCTCTTCGTCGCCGCGCTGTTCCTGCTGAGCCTCTGGTTCGGCAATCACGGGCTATGGGCGGCGCTGCACATCTTCCTGATCGCGCGCGGCCTCAGCCTGCTGTCAATCATGCCAAGGCGGGCGAGGGCGGCTTTCGCCGTCTGAGTAGCTAGCCGATTGGCCGGTCCGCCCAGTATTCCACTCTGGTGTCGCGAATGTCCCGGATGTTCGAGAGGCCTTCGGACTCGGCAACGTGGGCCAAGCCTTTGACGATCCGCGCAGGCAGCGAGGGGCCGCCATAGATCATGCCCGTGTAGAGCTGGACGAGATCGGCGCCGGCCCGGATCTTTTCGAGTGCCGTTTCCGTGGAATGGACGCCTCCGACGCCGATGATCGCCTTTTCGGGTCCAACAAGCTTCCGCATCCGCGCAAGCACGGCGGTCGAGCGGTCGAAAAGCGGCTTTCCGGAGAGGCCGCCTGATTCGCCCGTGTGCGCGGCGTTGCGAAGACCTTCCCGCGAGAGCGTCGTATTCGAAACGATCAGACCGTCAACACCCTTGTCTTCGACTTCGGCGGCAATGTCGGAAAGTTCGGCCTCCGCGAGGTCCGGCGCGATCTTGAGAAACAGCGGCACGGCCCTTCCGCTGCCTGTCGCGGTATCGGCACGCGCGGCCGTCACTCTGGCGAGCAGCTCGGCAAGGCTTTCTCGGGCCTGCATGGTCCGCAAGCCCGGCGTATTGGGCGAAGAGATGTTGACCGTCAGATAGCTGGCGCGCGATGCGAACCGGCGAACGCCAAGTTCGTAGTCCGCCACGCGGTCCGCGCTGTCCTTGTTGGCCCCAATGTTGACGCCGACGATGCCCTTCCGGCCCTTGCGCGCTGCCAGACGCTCCAAGCAGCGCTCATGCCCTTCATTGTTGAAACCGAGCCTGTTGATCACGGCCTCGTCGTCGGGCAGCCGGAAGATGCGCGGACGCGGATTGCCGGTCTGCGGCAGCGGCGTGACCGTGCCCACCTCGGCAAACCCGAACCCCAGTCCGAGCAGCGCATCGGGAACCTCGGCGTTCTTGTCGTAGCCGGCCGCCATGCCGAGCGGATTTGGGAAGTCGAGGCCGCACAGCCGGACTTTCAGCCGTTGGTCGGGGGCCGTCTGGCCGCAAAACGGCAAACCGGACTTCAGCGCGGCAATGGACAGACCATGCGCGGTTTCCGGGTCGAGCGCGAACAGGGCTCGCCTGCCGAACCATTCGAAGGCGTTCATAGTCACTCCAGACCGGGAAACAGATGCTTGCCCGACGGACCGAGCGGCAGGGGCTTCACCCAGCGAACCGCCGAGAGATCGAGCGGCGAAAAGAGATGGGGGAACAGCGCGCCGCCGCGGGACGGCTCGTATTTCAGCGCGTCGCCAAGACTTGCGGTGTCGACAGCGACCAGAAGCAGATCCGCCTGGCCGGCGAAGTGGCGCGCCGCAGTCTCATCCACCTGCCCGGCGGTCGAGAAATGGATGTAGCCGTCCTGCAGGTCGATCGCCGCGCCGCGGAAAACGCCGTCCCGCTCGGCTTCCCGCCACGCGGCATCGGTGACGATTTTGTAAATGGTCGTATGCATGGCCGCCCTATAATCGGAAAGCGCAGCGCGCGAAAGGGTTGCGCGGGGGTTGGCACGTCCTATTTCAGGCGCAAATCAGTGGCACGAAATCGTCGGGCAGAGTGGAGGAAATCTCCGGCCCGGCAGGAGGTTCTCATGCAACTCCAGGCAATTGTCGCTTCAGCGGTGCTGCTTTCCGTTTTGCCGCTTTCCGCAGGCGCTCAGGAAGCCGATCGCTATACGCTCGAACAGTCTGCGGACGGCTATGTCCGCATGGATCGCCGGACCGGCGAAATGTCGATTTGCGAGGAGCGTTCAGGCCAACTGGTCTGCCGGCTGGCGGCCGACGAACGTTCGGCCTTCCAGGACGAGGTGGATCGCCTGGCGGACCGCGTGTCGAACCTTGAGAAGCGGATCGCTGAACTGGAAGCGTCCGGACGTCCGAACACCCAGTCCGTGCTTCCGACCGAGGAGGATATCGAGAAGTCGCTGGGCTATATGGAGCGGTTCTTCCGGCGCTTCATGGATATCGTCAAGGACTTCGACAAGGACTGGCGTCAGGGCGAGCCGCAGACCGAACAGCAGAAGACGTAGGTTGTTGACGCAGTTCCGGACGGAAACCGGTGTTGAGATTCAGGTGCGCGACTCGGCCCTCTACTACGGCTCCGGGCGTTCGTCGTTCGAAAAGCTAAATCATTGGCGTTTCGTCGCCTTCGGCAACTACTCCCCCTCACCGCCTCGCTATGCTCGGCACCTCTCCCCCACTTCGTGAGGGGAGAGGAGCGATGGCCGCGATG
>JBEVEP010000168.1:0-6346 GCA_040512755.1 Mesorhizobium sp. | reverse complement strand
CGCACCATCCACCGAAAAGTCTGTCAACTTTTCGGGTTCATGTTCTAGAAGTAGTCGCATGTTCAGGCTCGCGCATATCTCCGACGTCCATCTTGGTCCGCTTCCCGATGTAGCCTATCGCGATCTGGTCTCCAAGCGGATCACAGGCTACGTAAACTGGCACCGCAACCGGCGGCAGTTTCTGCACGACAATGTCATAGACACGATCGTTGCAGACATGAAGGCGTCCGCGCCAGACCACATCGCCGTCACGGGCGACCTGGTCAATCTCGCCCTCGACATAGAGATCGACATGGCCAGGCAGTGGTTGGAACTGCTCGGCAGCGGAGATGATGTCTCGGTCGTGCCCGGCAATCACGACGCCTACGTTCCCGGCGCGTTCGACAAAGTGTGCCGCGCCTGGGGCGCCTGGATGACAAGCGACCGAGGAAATCCTCCAAGGGATCGCAAGGCATTCCCCTATCTCAAGGTGCGCGGCGCAGTCGCGCTGATCGGTGTGACATCCGCGCGCGCGACCGCGCCCTTCATGGCGACCGGTTATTTTCGTGAATCCCAATGCAGGCGGCTGACCAGATTGCTTGACGAAACTGGCAAGAAGGGCCTGTTCCGGGTCGTGATGATCCATCATCCTCCGATCCGCAGCGCGGTGCCCCAGCACAAGCGCCTGTTCGGCATCGGGCGTTTCCAGAAGGCAGTGCATAAGCATGGAGCGGAGCTCGTCCTGCATGGCCACTCCCACCTGCCGAGTCTCTATTCCATAGCCGGGCCAGATGGACCGGTTCCGGTCGTCGGCGTTGCGGCCACCGGTCAGGCGCCCGGAGGCTCAAAGCCAGCGGCGCAGTACAATCTGCTCGATATTTCGGGTGAGAAGGGCGACTGGACGCTTCGCCTTACGCGGCGCGGCCTGACAGGGGCAGCTCTGCCGCCCAGCGATCTCATGTCAATGGATCTGATCGGCGAAACCCTGCCGGCCGCCGAGCCAATTGCCGTCAGAAGCTGATCTTGATCGTCGACAGCTTGTCCCACAGCCAGGCGCAGGCAATGACCAGCGGCAAGGCCACGACGCCCCCGGCCAGAACCAAGCCGAAACCGGACGCGAACGACTTCCAGCGCGGCTGGCGCAAACTGGCCGTACCTGTTTCGGCCATGGTGGTTCTCGTTTCGGGATCGAAGGCGGGAGTAACGCCGTCCTCCATCATGCGTTGCCGTTCGATAATGCGCTCCGCGATATAGCGGGTCACCTGATCGGCTACCGGCTTCATGTCGGCCGATTCCGCAAGCACAACGCGGCCAAGCCGTGTATCCCTCAGGACGCGGTAGGTGCGACGGTCGCGGCCCATGGAAACGTGGCTGACCGGGTCGATCCAGAACCGGGGCTGCAGGCCGGAGGAGATCACGAAATCGAACCAATCGATGTCGGACGGAACCTCGGCAATCACCGGGGCCAACTCGGCGGCGAGAAGTTCCAGCCGCATGCGTTGAGCCTCACGCATGTCGACCACCACATCGTCGCGATCAGCCGCTGCGTTCCTAACGTCGCGGATGGCATCCGCCAGGCGGCGGCCTTTGTCGATCGCCGTCACGTTTTCACCTGCATCGCCCATCGGGCATCACTCCAGCCGGTAGACCGCCCAGGCGGTCTTCGTTAACGAACGATTAACATAACTGGCCGGCTGATGCATCCGAAACTGCCGTCTTGGTTAGCGAACAGGCCAAAGCCTGTGCTACGGCACGAGCGGAACATGCGAAAAGCGCTGCAATGCTTTGAATCTACGCCAACATCTTCTGGCACTATCCAGATCGATGATGCGGCCGATCAAACCTCGCCGGACAAAAGCCGCGTCACCAACTCGTCCCGGTCGTAAAGATCGGGGAAGAAGTTCGGTGTCCCGTCCTCGTCGATCCACACCGTGAAATAGGTGAGATGAACGGGCACCTTGGTCTTCAAATTGACCCGCTTCGTCTGCCCCGCCTCGATCAGCGACTCGATCTCGTCCGGCGTCAGCGAACCGTCGAGGCCGAACAGTTCCTCCGCGAACCGGACCGGCTCATGCACGCGTATGCACCCATGGCTGAACGCGCGGCCGGTCTTGGCGAAAAGCTGCCTCGACGGCGTGTCGTGCATGTAAATATCGAACTTGTTGGGGAACATGAACTTGATCTGCCCCAGCGCATTCTTGGCCCCCGGCTTCTGCACGATCCGGTAGGGGAACCCCTTGACCGAAACCGATTGCCAGTCGACCGACCATGGATCGACGACCACCGCATTTTCGTCCCAACCCCGGTAAAGCACATAGTCGTTCTTCTCCAGATAGCCGGGGTCCTTCTGCAGTTCCGGAAGGATCTCGTTGGTGGCAATGGAGTTCGTTGCGGTCCAGGTCGGGTTGAATTCGACGTATGAGATTTTCTCCGAGAAAACCGGCGTCTTGTGGAAGGGCTTGCCGACAATCACAGGATGATGGGCAACGGTTTGCCCGCCATTGTTCAGAAATAGCTCGAAGCCGGCCTGGTTGACGAAGACATGACGGCTGCCAAGATCATTGGGCAGCCAGCGCCAGCGCTCCATATTCACCATGATCTGCCTGATGCGCTGCTTGGCCGTCACATTGACCGCGGCAACGGTGGCCGGACCGGCAACGCCGTCCGCCTCAAGGCCGTGGCGCTCCTGAAAGTGCCGCACGACGGCTACCATGCCGTCGTCATAGTGGTTCACATCCGACGCATCGAGGCCACCATATCCCCTTGCCTTCAAATTGGCCCTCATCTGGCCGACACGCGAGTCTTGCATACCGGGCTTCAGACTCGGCCCTTGGTCGACTGTCGGCCAGCCGCCGCGCTCTGCAACCGCCCTGTAGCCCATCAGCATCTCGCGGAGCTGGAAATATTGCGGATGCCTCGGCCGCAATTTTTCGATAGCAGCGGAAACGCCCTTGTCCCGCGCCAATGTCAGCCACGCCGCCGGGTCAATCGGCTTGCGCGACACCACGATGTCCGCCGCGGTTGCGGCGCGAATCGTCTGACCGCTATGCAAATCGCGCGCGAAGGCGAGAAATGCCTGACTCATCACAAGCTCAAAGCCAGCGATGTCCTTGTCCGACTCGAACAGCTCCGGCAACGTCAACGCGGTCGTGGCATAGTCATCCTCATTCAGCCCATCCTCCCGGGCGAGTTTGATTGCCTCGAACAGGTCATTGGCAGCCTGCGTGGGGCGGCCATCCCGGACCCATATCATGCTGTTGGCCGGATCGCCGTAGTAGGCGCCAACGAGGTTGAGATCGACGACGATGCCTTGCCATTGCGTTGCCGGCTGACCGCGCATCGCGTCAATCGTGGCTCGCGGGCTGGCGGCAGCCGGAAGCGCCAGGCCGGACACCACAAGCAATGCCGACAACACTCCGCGCAACATCGCCATCGCCAAGCCCTCCTTGATTCGCCGGAGTCTCGACAATGAATCGTAAAGGTTGACAGATTCTTCTTTTCGCCGCAGCCGAGCATTGAAGACATGCTGGTTCCAGCAATGGCTTCTGCTGGCTCAGTTATCAGATCCGTCGCAAGTGCAGCCTCAGCGGACGTTTCGTCGCAAAACGGTCGCCGCCAAATCGGGAACTTCCTCGGGCAGCATGTGACCGGCATCCGGCACAAGATGCAGCGCAAAGGTAGCGGGAAGTCCCGTTGTCTGTCTGACAGGCAGGACATTGTCCTTTAATCCCCAGACGACCGAGATCGGCATTGGCAATTCCGCCAGACTGTCTCGCGCGATGACGCCCTGCCGCCCGTTGCGGGCAAGAGTACCGGCGATTTCGACCAGTCTCTCAGTCTGCCCCGGCACCTCCCGCATTGCGGCGTAGGCGTGCACAGCCTCCTGATCCACGGGGTTCGCCCAGCCGGTCATCGCTTCGAGGCACGCCTGAAGTTCGTCCAACGTTTTCGCCGCCGCATACCGTCGCAGCAGCCGAATGTTGATTTCCTCGCCAAGTCCGCCCGGCGCAAACAGCGTCAGCGACCGCACGCGGGCTGGCTCGGCAAGCGCCATCAAGGCGGCGATGGCGCCGCCCATGGAATGACCTGCAAGGTGGAACTCCTTGATCCCGCGCTCAGCCAGATCGGCCAGTATGGCGCGCGACGCAGATTTCGAGGATACCGGCTCCGGCCAATCGAGCGATTTGCCATGGCCGGGCAGATCGTATGCCAAGCTCCGCGCCTCGCCGGCGAGTGCTTGCTGGACCGGACGCCACACTTCCTTACGCCCAGCGAAGCCATGCAGGAGCACCAGGACGGGCCCGGCATCGCCATATGCGACTGCATGAAGTTGTTCGATCACGGATTGCTGCCCTGCCTATGCTTGCCTTTCGGCCTTCGTGAAGCCGGTACCGGCTGTCGTCAAGCGTCCTGGCTCTCAAAGTCGGGCGTACCCGCCCAGCTTACCAGGCGAGCACGCAATCAGAGGCTCAGGCCGCAGCGCGGAGAATGCGGTTGGCGGCTGACACAACAGCTTCCAGTGACGCCGCCACGATGTTTGTGTTGATACCGGCGCCGAAGATCTTCCCGCCCGGATGTTCAACTTCCATGTAGCTGATCGCGGCCGCATCGGAGCCCTGCTGCAGGGAATGCTCGGAGTAGTCGAGGACTGACAGCGGAATGCCGATATGGCGCGACAGAGCATCGACGAAGCCGTCGATTGGCCCCGTTCCGGAACCGCTGATCGTCTTTTCGACGCCGTTGTCGAGAATCGTGGCTTCCACGACGCGCAGGCCCCGCTTCTCCGCATGCGGATAGGTATGATGATCGAGGAATTTCAGGCGCGCATCGGGTTGGTCGACATAGACCTCGCGGAACCTGTCATAGATTCGCTTCGAGGGCACCTCCCTGCCCTCCGCATCGGTGATCGACTGGATGTCGCGGCTGAACTCGATCTGCAAGTTGCGCGGCAAATGGAGGCCGTAGTCCGCCTGCAGCACATAGGCGATCCCACCTTTGCCTGACTGGGAATTGATCCGGATGATGGCTTCATAGGTCCGGCCCACGTCCTGCGGATCGATCGGCAGATAAGGCACTTCCCAGAAGGGCGTGTTGGCCACCTTCATCGCCTTCATGCCCTTGTTGATGGCGTCCTGGTGCGACCCGGAGAACGCGGTGTAAACCAGCTCGCCGACATACGGATGGCGTTCCGGGATGCGGAGCTGGTTCGAATACTCATAGACGTCCTTCATCCGCGTGATGTCCGAGCAGTCCAGGCCCGGATCGACGCCCTGCGTGTACATATTCAGCGCCAACGTCACGATATCGACGTTGCCGGTGCGCTCGCCATTCCCGAACAGCGTGCCCTCGACACGGTCGGCGCCCGCCATCAGGCCGAGTTCGGTAGCGGCCACTCCGGTTCCCCGGTCGTTGTGAGGATGCAGGGAAACAATCAGGTTTTCGCGGTTGTCGAGCTGACGGCACATCCATTCGATCTGATCCGCATAGATATTCGGCGTCGACATCTCGACGGTGGCCGGCAAGTTGATGATCAACTTGTTGTCCGCCGTAGGCTTTACGATTTCAGTGACCGCATTGCAGATCTCGAGCGCCACCTCCAGTTCCGTGCCGGTAAAGCTCTCCGGAGAATACTGGAAGCGGTATCCGCCACCGGCCTTCGAAGCCATATCTGTGATCATCTTGGCAGCGTCGGTCGCGATTTGTTTGATGCCGCGGACATCCTTCTCGAAGACGACGCGGCGCTGCAATTCACTGGTCGAATTGTAGAAGTGCACGATCGGTCGCTTCGCACCCTGGAGTGACTCGAAGGTGCGCGTGATCAGCTCCGGCCTGCACTGCACCAGCGCCTGCAGCGACACGTCGTCGGGAACATTACCCTCCTCGATCGTCCAGCGGGCAAAGTCGAAGTCGGTCTGCGAGGCGGACGGAAAGCCGACTTCGATCTCCTTGAATCCCAGGTCGAGCAGCAGCGCAAACATCCTGGCCTTGCGGTCATGGCCCATCGGGTCGATCAGCGCCTGGTTGCCGTCGCGCAAGTCGACCGAACACCAGACCGGTGATTTTTCGATGCGTTTGGACGGCCAGGTCCGGTCGGAAAGACCGACGGCGGGATAGGGTTGGTACTTCACGGCAGCATCGGGCATGCCGCCTTTTGTGCGAATGTGTGCTCTCTGGTTCATCGTCTCGTCTCCAGGCGGCTCGCGGGCGCTTCGCAACCGGCGCAAGCAGCGCCACTATAGAAGGTTCATGCAGGGAATGTGACTGGCAAGGAGCATAGCCCAGACGGCTCTATCGACCGCCGGGCGCTCCATCAGAGAGCCCGGCGATCTCAGATAAGGCCGAGAAGAAGCAGAGCAGAGGAAAGCGC
>JBEVEP010000149.1:0-8029 GCA_040512755.1 Mesorhizobium sp. | reverse complement strand
CGGGCAAGAAGGACGCGAAGATGGACAAGGCATCCGAAGAGGCGCTTTTGATGGGCATTTCCGGCGCGCTCACGCCCTTCGGCCACCGGCTCATGGCGCGCGTATACTATGCCGACACCGACTTTTCGGGCGTTGTCTATCATGCCCGCTACCTGGAATTCTTCGAGCGTGGCCGGTCGGATTTCCTGCGGCTCGCCGGTGTTCATCACACTGAACTGATTGAGGGCAAGCACGGCGAAAAGATCGTTTGGGTCGTGCGGAGGATGGAGATCGACTTCCGTGGATCGGCGCGAATCGACGATATTCTGACGGTCGATACGCGCACCGAAGCGATTTCCGGCGCGCGCATCTTCATGGCGCAGCAGTTGAAGCGCGGCGCCGAGATTCTTGTCGAAGCCAAGGTTGAAGCCGCCATTATTGGCGAGAACGGCCGCCCGCGCCGCTTTCCGAAAGAGTGGGTGGCGGCGTTCATGCCGTCTTCCGGGCAGGACTGAGCCGGTTTCTGCCCAGCTTCCACCAGGGAGCGGCAAGGTGCGAACTGGAGCGGCATGGCGCGAGGAAAGCTCGGGACATCAGGTCCGGGAAGCTATCGGACGTGGATAAAATTCCCGGCCTTAACCGCTCTGCAATGGAAAATATGCATTTCGATCAAGGCGATGGCGGGACCGCGGCGATTTCCGCGCCGTTTTTTGTTCAAAGCCACCGTACTCAATTCATAATCGCCCGGTATTGGCTCGGTGGGACACCGTTTCGCGAAGATCGCGCGTTCTTCCTAACGCATCTTTAACCTTAACAGTCCATGAAGAATTCGGTGAAAGTTGTACGGATGGCGCGCGCCTTCGTTTAACCAAATTTCGCCCCGACAAGGCCCGCCAAAGGCGCATTCCGGGGCACGTCCGTCAAGCCTCGCATGACGGACGATGGTAAATCGATGCGCACGGGCTAGCCGCGAGCCAAGGCCCGGTATCTTTAAGGGACGATTTCAAATGGAAAACATCGCACTCGCCGAACCGGGCGTACAGCTTTCGATCTGGACGCTGTTCTGGCAGGCCGGCTGGGTCGTGAAGCTGGTCATGCTCGGCCTGCTTGCCGCCTCGATCTGGACCTGGGCCATCATCGTCGACAAATTGATAGCCTACCGGCGCATGCGGACCGCGCTCAACCGCTTCGAGCAGATCTTCTGGTCTGGCCAGTCGCTGGAGGAACTCTACCGCACGCTGTCGGAACGCAAGACGACCGGCATGGGCGCCATTTTCGTCGCGGCGATGCGCGAGTGGAAGAAGAGCTTCGAGAAGGGCGCCAAATCGCCGCTGGCCTTGCAGACCCGCATCGACAAGGCGATGGATCTGGCGCTGACGCGGGAGATGGAGCGGCTTGAGGGCAAGCTCGGCTTCCTGGCGACGGTCGGTTCCGCGGGACCGTTCATCGGCCTCTTCGGCACCGTCGTCGGCATCATGACATCGTTCCAGGCAATCGCGGGATCGAAGTCGACCAATCTCGCAGTCGTCGCGCCAGGCATCGCGGAGGCCTTGCTTGCCACCGCAATCGGTCTTCTCGCCGCCATCCCGGCGGTCGTTGCCTACAACAAGCTGTCATCCGACGCCGGCAAGATCGCTTTGCGCATGGAGGGGTTCGCGGACGAATTCTCCGCCATACTCTCGCGCCAAATCGATGAAAAAGTCGCCCAGAAGGCTTGAGGTAGAACATCATGGGAATGTCAGCCGGTCAGACGGGCGGCCGCGGGACCCGCGGCCACAGGCGGCGCGGCCGTCATCACCGCATGATGTCGGAGATCAACGTCACGCCGTTCGTCGACGTGATGCTCGTTCTGCTCATCATCTTCATGGTCGCGGCGCCGCTGCTTACCGTTGGCGTGCCGATCGACCTGCCGGAAACGCAGGCCAAGGCGCTGAACTCCGACACCCAACCGATCACCGTTTCGATCAATGACGTCGGGCAAGTCTACCTGCAGGAGACCGAAATCCCGATCGAGGAGGTGGTGCCCAAGCTGGAGGCGATCGCGCAGGCCGGATACGAGGAGCGCATCTATGTGCGCGGCGACAAGACGGCTGACTACGGCACCGTCATGAGGGTCATGGCGCGGATTTCCGCCGCCGGATACCGCAATCTTGGGCTGGTCACGCTTCAGGAACAGGAAAACCAGTAGCTTCCGATGAAGACGGGCCTCACCACATCGGTCATCATGCATGCGGCTCTTCTCGGCTTCGGACTGTTTTCGCTGTCCGCGCCGAAGGCCTTTGACGTGGCCGATGTCGAGGCGCTGCCTGTGGATATCGTGCCGATCGAGTCGATGACGCAGATTCAGCAAGGCGACAAGAAGGCGCCGCTAAGCGAGAAGCCTGCGCCGCTGCCAACCAAAAAGCCGGATGTCGTGCCTGATGCGCAGAAGGTCGGCGAAAACAAAGTCGACATGAACACGCCTCCGACGCCCGAGCCGACGCCGAAGGAAATCAAGACGGCAGCCATCCCCAAGCTTTCGCCGGAGCCCGCACCGAAGCCCGCGGACAAGCCAGAGCCGGAACCGGTGAAGCAGGCCGAGCCGAAGCCCACGCCCGTCCCCGCGACAGAGGTGACGCCGAAGCCGCAGCCGAAACAGGAGGTGAAGCCTGACCCTGTGGCCGAGACCATCGTCGCGGAGAATGCCGAAGCCGAAGCGACGAAGCTGCCGGAGAATGCGCCGTCCCCTGACGCCCGTCCGCAGCCGCCCAAGGCGGAGACGGCCAAGACGCCGGAGCGCAAGGAGGCGGACGAACAACCCGCCCAGAAACAGGCGAGCCAGCCGAAGTCGGAAGAGAAAGAGTTCGACGCCGACGAAGTGGCCGCGCTTCTCAACAAGGAGAAGCCCTCCGGCGGTGGGGCCAAGCGGTCGACCGAACAGGCGGCGCTTGGCGGCAACAAAACAAACAACGGTTCCAAGCTTTCGCAGAGCGAGATGGATGCTCTGCGGGGTCAGGTCCAGAGATGCTGGAATATTCCAGCCGGCGCGGTGGATGCGGAGAACCTCCGCGTTTCGGTAAAGTTCAAGCTCGATCCGTCCGGCGCGCTTGAGGGCAGTCCGGAGATCATCTCCGGCGGGGGCAGCAGCGGAGTGGAACGAGCCGCCGCAGAGGCTGCCCGCCGCGCTGTATCGCGGTGTGCGCCCTACAACCTTCCCGCTGACAAATACGAGGCCTGGGCCGACGTGATTGTCAATTTCGATCCCAGCGAGATGTTCTGAACGACCCTTGCAAGGCAGTACCAAAGAGGCTAATCCCGAATGAAGAAATTCCTGAAGACGATCCTGCTGATTGGCGCGATGGCCGCGGGCTTGAGCGCGGCTGCGACATTGCCCGCGCGCGCTTTGGTCGAGATCGATGTCAACAAGGGGAACATCGAGCCGCTGCCGATAGCCATCACGGATTTCCTGTCCGGCGATGCGATGGGGCAGAAGATCGCAGGTGTCGTTGCTTCCGACCTCAAGCGGTCCGGGCTTTTTGCGCCAATCGACAAGGGCGCATTCATCGAGAAGATTTCCAATCCCGATGTCGCGCCGCGCTTCGAGGACTGGAAGGTGATCAACGCGCAGGCCTTGGTGACCGGCCGTGTGACGCAGGAGGCGGATGGCAGGCTGCGCGCCGAATTCCGGCTGTGGGACACGTTTGCCGGCCAGCAGCTTTCCGGCGAGCAATTCTTCGCCAGCCAGGCGAACTGGCGTCGCGTGGCGCATATCATTTCCGACGCGATCTATGAGCGGCTGACGGGAGAGAAGGGTTATTTCGACACCCGCATCGTCTTCGTCGACGAGTCCGGCTCGAAAGACAAGCGCCGCAAGCGGCTGGCGATTATGGATCAGGATGGGGCCGAACAGCGCTATCTTTCTGATGGATCGTCGATCGTGCTGACCCCGCGCTTTTCGCCGAGCCGCCAGGAAATCACCTATATGTCCTATGAGAGCGGACAGCCGCAGGTCTATCTGTTGCAGATCGAGACCGGCCAGCGCGAACTCGTCGGAAACTTTCCGGGCATGACCTTTGCGCCGCGGTTCTCGCCCGACGGCCAGCGCGTGATCATGAGCCTGCTGCGCGACGACGGCAATTCGAACATCTTCGCGATGGATCTGAGAAGCCGCACGACGACGCGGCTCACGAATTCCAACTCAATCGACACGTCGCCTTCCTATTCGCCCGATGGCAGCCGGGTCGTCTTCACATCCGACCGGGGTGGCCGCGCGCAGATCTATGCGATGAATGCCGACGGCTCGGGACAAACTCGCATCTCTTTCGGCGACGGTACCTATTCGACTCCGGTATGGTCACCGCGCGGTGACCTGATCGCTTTCACCAAGCAGTCCGGCGGTGAGTTCCAGATCGGCGTGATGCGCACCGACGGCTCGGGCGAACGCATTCTCTCGACCGGCTTCGCACAGGAAGGTCCGACCTGGGCGCCCAATGGCCGCGTGCTGATGTTCTTCCGGGAGGCCGCCGGTTCCGGTGGGCCGCGGCTTTATTCGATCGACCTTACAGGCCGCAATGAGCAAGCGATCCCGACGGCCAATTTCGCTTCCGACCCGGCCTGGTCACCGCTTTTGGAATAGTGCCAGCTTTCGAGGAAGGACGCGACGCTGCCTTCTCCCCCTGTGGGAGAAGGTGGATCGGCGCGCAGCGCCGAGACGGATAATGGGTGCTGGCCAGAATGCGGCGTAGCCGAAAGGGCTGTGAAATCAGTGCGCCGGCACGCAGTCCCGACGATCCCCGTTTCTTCAGCACCCCTCATCCGACCTCGCCTTCGGCTCGGCCATCTTCTCTCACAAGGGGAGAAGGGGAGGCGGGGCACAAGCGCTTCAGGTAATCTCAAACGATGGTGATTGGCCGTGGCAATGAAGCGGTTCCTCCTTCTCCACAACGGGGAGAAGGAAAGAACCGCCGGAACGCGAAATGGGCGCAAAAGAGCCCCTTTTTCACAGGCGCGCCGCGTTTCCGCCGCATTTGCCCCTAGGTTGCGCCGCAACAAGGTGGGGGCGTCGGCATGCCAAGGCGGGCGGCGGCTACCGAATATTAACCGTGTTTGTTGAGCGCCGGTTAACCGCAACGTGGTTACTGAGTGATCAACGCAATCACTTAAAATGCGAAGGAGAGGGCGGGCATGCGCCGCATCGCAAAACTTACAACCAATCCTGTTGTCGTGGCGTTGGTCGCGACGCTGGCAATCGCCGGCTGTGCTACCAAGAAAACGCCAAACACCGCTGCCGATCTTGGGCTCGGCGGTGGCGCCGGCGCAGCGACGCCAGGTTCGGCGCAGGACTTCACCGTCAATGTCGGCGACCGAATCTTCTTCGATACGGACTCTTCGGCCATTCGCTCTGACGCGCAAGCGACGCTCGCCAAGCAGGCGCAGTGGCTGAACCAGTACGGCAACTACGGGATCACCGTCGAGGGCCATGCCGACGAGCGCGGCACGCGGGAATACAACCTTGCGCTGGGCGCCAGACGCGCTGCGGCGACCCGCGATTACCTGATTTCGCGGGGCGTGGCTGCGAACCGGTTGAAGACGATCTCCTACGGTAAGGAGCGTCCAGTGGCCGTCTGCGACGACATCTCTTGCTGGAGCCAGAACCGCCGGGCTGTAACCGTGCTCAGCGGCGCGGCCGGAAGCTGAGGCTTTCCAGTCACACACCCAAGCTAAAGGCGGCCTCTGAGGCCGCCTTTTTCGTTACAGGAGGGGGAAATCAAAATTTGGCCGAAGTCTGTGGTCCTGATAAAGCCGAAAAGCCGCACGCGGCATGACCTTTCATTTCCAGAGCGAGAGACTGAATGAATTTCCGATCAATCCTGGGTGGCATTGTCGCATTGCCGCTTCTGTGTGCAACGACAATAGCAAGCGATCGCGCGGCGCCGTCGCTAACCGACGCATTGCCCGGCGTTTTCGTGCCAATCCCGAAAGCCGGCATTCGCGGAGGTGAGGCAGCGGCCGACGGCGCTACGCTTCGGCTGGCGCAGGCGGGCGATCCCCGGGTCACGGCGCTCGAGGAGCAAATCCGGCAACTGAGCGGCACGATCGAGGAGCTGAACTTCCAAATCCTGCAGATGCAGGAACAGATGCGGAAGATGCAGGAAGATAACGAGTTCCGCTTCCAGGAGATCGAAGGCAAGCGCTCCGACTCCGGAGGCGGCCAGAACAATCGCGCCACTGCTGAGAAGCCGCGCTCGCAGAATGTAGAACCTGTGGCTCCCGGCGCTAACGCAACAGCCTCGGCCGCTCCTGTCCAGCCGCAGACTGAGGCCTCCGCCCCGGTCCAGCCGCAGGGCGATGCAGCTGCGGCGCCGACAAGCGCGGGCCAGGATCCGGCGCTGGCTCCAAAGACGTTCGGGACGATCACCTTCGATGGCTCCGGCAGCGTCACAGGCGGCAGCGTAGGCGATCAGGTGACAATGGGCGGCGCTGCGGGAACGGCACCTGCTGCCGCCGATCCGGCGAGCCCGGCCGCTTCCAGCGGAACGGCCGCCGCGGACAATACGGTCGTCGCTGCGCTCCCGGCGACCAACGATCCGGAAGAGCTTTACCGCAATTCCTACCAGTTCATCCTCTCAGGCGACTATGGCACCGCAGAAGCGGGGTTCCGCGACCACATCGCGCGCTTCCCGGAGGATGCGAAGACCGCGGACGCACATTTCTGGCTGGGCGAGGCGCTGCTTGGACAGAAAAAGTATCGCGATGCCGCGGAAGTTTTCCTCGCTGCCAACAAGGACTATCCAAAATCCAAGAAGGCGCCCGATATGCTGCTGAAGCTCGGCGTCTCGCTGGTCGGCCTCAATCAGCGCGACGTGGCATGCGCGACATTCGGTGAAGTTGGCAAGCGCTATCCGCAAACGTCCGCCGCGCTGAAGGAACGCGTCAAGCAGGAGCAGGCGCTTGCGGCGTGCTGACGCCAGCCCGGCAAATCCGATCACCGGAAACACTTTTCTGCGCAACGAAACTGATCTTCTTCGACCTTTCCTTGAAATCGACCTGACAGATCGGCGCGCACTCGTCGCCGCGGTCTCCGGCGGCAGCGACTCGACTGCCCTCCTTCTCCTCACGAAAACCTGGCTCGAGACGGCTTTTCCGACCGTCAAACTTATCGCTGTGACCGTCGATCACAGGCTGCGGCCGGAGTCTGCGTGCGAAGCGCAGCAGGTTGCCGAGCTTTGCGAGCGGCACGGGATAGCGCATCGTATCGTGCGCTGGGATGGCGAGAAGCCAGTCAGCGGCCTCTCCGCTGCCGCGCGTGCGGCGCGCTATCAGCTCCTGTCCAGGGAGGCGGATGCGGCTGGAGCCGACATCATCCTCACGGGCCATACGCTCGACGATCAGCTCGAGACCGTATCGATGCGGCAGGCGCGCGGCGAAGGGCGCGGACTGGCGGGAATGGCGCCGGCAGCCCTTTTCAATGGACGCATATGGATCGTACGGCCGCTGCTCACCCTGGAGAGGGAGGCGCTGCGCGGCTTTCTTCGGGGGGAGGGTGTCGCCTGGGTCGACGATCCGACGAACGCTGACACGAAATATGAACGCGCGCGTCTGCGCGCGAGCGCGAGCCAGGCGATAAAGGCGGACTCCGCCGGCCTCATGGCGAGGATCGTCGAAGCCCAACGCCGGCGTATTGCGCTGGGAGCAGAAGCTGCTGCAATTCTCGCTGGCCAGGCTACGTGCGTGGCGCCCGGATTGATCAGGCTGGCGCCTGACTTCGCAACCGCACTGCCTGCTGAAGCCGCGGTCTATGCGTTGCGGGCGTTGCTTGGGGTAACCGGGGGGAGGGCGCATTTGCCGGATGAAGGGCGCTCGGCATCGCTCCTTGAGCGCCTGAGGAGCCTTCCAACTCGCGCCACATTGTCGCGGAGCGTGGTGGACATGCGGCGGCAGGGCATTGTCCTGCGGCGGGAGCTGCGCGGTTTGCCCGGACCTCAGCCGGCGGTGGATGGCATGCTGTGGGACGGACGGCTTCGCGTGCGCTCCACCGGCATACAGGATGGGCTGACGATCGCTCCGTTCG
>JBEVEP010000145.1:0-4251 GCA_040512755.1 Mesorhizobium sp. | reverse complement strand
CATCGTGAGGCAGGATAGCCACCAAGCAAGACAAGCGGTGTGGGCAAACTCTAATGCGATCGCTCCGCATTGCGAAAGATACGCGGACACGGCTCGAAAAGTGATCCGCTCGGAGGCGCGGCGCTGCGCCGCTTTGACCCGGCCAGCCGCAGGACCTACCATTCGCGGCAGAGAAGCTGGAGCAGCCTGTCATGGACCCGCTTATGCTGTCTCGCGTTCAGTTCGGCGCGAACATCTCGTTCCATATACTGTTTCCGGCGATAACGATCGCGCTCGGCTGGTTCCTGCTCTTCTTCAAATGGCGCTACAACACCACCGGCGACGCGACCTGGATGCGCGCCTATTTCACATGGGTGAAGGTGTTTGCCTTGTCCTTCGCGCTGGGTGTCGTCTCCGGTGTCACCATGAGCTTTCAGTTCGGCACCAACTGGCCGGGCTATATGCAGACGGTGGGGAATATCGCCGGCCCGTTGCTCGGTTATGAAGTTCTCACCGCCTTCTTCCTGGAGGCGGTCTTTTTGGGCATTATGCTTTTCGGCTTCAGCCGCGTGTCGAACCGGGTGCACACGCTGGCCACCTTTCTCGTCGCCTTTGGAACCACGCTATCCGCCTTCTGGATTCTCGCCCTCAACAGCTGGATGCAGACTCCGGCCGGCTTTGAAATGCGCGATGGCGTGGCGCATGCCGTCGACTGGTGGGCTGTCATCTTCAATCCGTCCTTCACGTGGCGGCTGCCCCACATGCTGATTGCCTCGGGGCTTACGGTGTCGTTCCTCATGGCTGGCCTCTCGGCCTTGCGTTTTCTTGCAGGAGACCGGTCCGACTCGATGTGGCGGGCGCTTCGTGCGGGCGTCTTCGCGGCCGCCATTCTCATCCCCGTCCAGATATTCGTCGGCGATCAGCACGGGCTGAACACGCTTCAATACCAGCCGGAAAAAGTCGCTGCGATCGAGGCCAACTGGGAGACCGGATCCAACGTGCCCCTGGTGCTGTTCGCGATCCCCGACGAGCGCGCGCGGGAGAACAGGTTCGAACTGGCGATACCGAGCGGCGCCAGCCTGATCCTGCGGCACAGGCTGGACGGCGTTGTGCCAGGCCTGAACGATTTCGTGGGACGCCATCCTCCCGTATTCCCGGTCTTTTGGGGGTTCCGGATCATGGTTGGCACAGGCTTGCTCATGCTCGCCGTTTCATGGACGGCTGCCTATTTCCTGTGGCGGCGGGACAGACTGCCGCGCCGGCTCGCCTTCGTCATGGTGCCGATGGGACTTTCCGGGTGGGTCGCCGTGCTCGCTGGATGGTACACGACCGAGATCGGCCGCCAGCCCTGGCTTGTCACCGGCGTTCTGAAGACGGCGGACGCTCTCGGTCCGGTTCCGGCCAGTCACGTCGCGCTGACGCTCACGGGCTATCTCATCCTCTATGCCTTCCTTATCACCGCCTATCTCGGCGCGCTCGCCTATTTGGCGATGAAGGCCGCGTCGGATGGCGACAGCTCACCGCTTCCCGCGGTGCTCGACACACCGCTCTCGCAGCCGGCGCGAGCAGGGGAATGAACGATGTGCGTCATGAAATCTAAGCAAGGCGGGAGCAAGCGTCATGACCTTTGACTGGCCCACTCTTCTGCCATTCATTTTCGCTTCCCTGATGGGGCTGGCCATCCTGATCTACGTCGTGCTCGACGGTTTCGATCTCGGCATCGGCATCCTCTTCGCGGTCGCCGATGACCATGACAAGGATGTGATGATCGCCGCGATCGGCCCCTTCTGGGATGCCAACGAGACCTGGCTGGTGCTGGCGGTTGGCCTTCTTCTTGTCGCCTTCCCGGCTGCGCATGGGATCATTCTGACCGCGCTCTACCTGCCGGTCTTTCTGCTTCTCCTCGGCCTGATCCTGCGCGGCGTCGCCTTCGACTTTCGCGCCAAAGTGCCCAGCCGCAACAAGGCGAGTTGGGACATGCTGTTTCTTGGCGGTTCGATCCTCGCCGCTTTGGCGCAGGGCTATATGCTGGGCGTCTATGTGCTGGGCCTTCAGCCGCGCTTTACGTCGGTCGTGTTCGGCGCACTGGTCGCGATCTGCCTTGCTGCCGCCTATGCGGCGATGGGCGCCGCCTGGCTCATCTACAAGACGGAAGGCGAACTGCAGCGGCGCGCCGTAGGCTGGCTGCGCACGGCACTGGTCTTTACGGCGCTCGGCATGGCGGCCGTATCGATTGCTACCCCGCTTGCCTCGCCGCGCATTTTCGAGCGCTGGTTCGTACTGCCCGAAATGCTCTTCCTCGCGCCCCTGCCGATACTCTCTGGCCTGCTTTTCCTGTGGCTTTGGCGGCTCACCTTCCGGCTGCCCGATGCTCGGGACGCGCACAGCCTGAAGCCGTTTCTTGCGCTCGCTGCCGTGTTCGCCCTGGGCTTCGCCGGTCTCGCCTGGTCCTTTTATCCTTTCGTCGTGCCGGATAGGCTGACCATATGGCAGGCTGCCGCCGCGCCTGAAAGCCTCGCTGTCATCCTGTTCGGCACCGCATTCGTGCTCCCGGTCATCATCGGCTCCACTATCTATGTCTACCGCGTGTTTGGCGGCAAGGCGGGCGATCTGCGCTACGATTGAGGCTGGTGGCCGCATCGATCGGGCCAGACCCATTTGTCGCATTCGGCCCGGGAAAAGCGGTTTCCACTTTTTCCGCGAATGCTTTATAGCCGCCGACCATGACGATACCCATTTCGCAGATCCGCAATTTTTCCATCGTTGCCCATATCGACCACGGCAAATCGACGCTCGCCGACCGCCTCATCCAGATGACGGGCGGGCTCGACGCGCGCGAGATGGCGGGCAAGGAGCAGGTGCTCGATTCGATGGACATCGAGCGCGAACGCGGCATCACCATCAAGGCCCAGACGGTGCGGCTCAACTACCGCGCCAGGGACGGCAAGGATTATGTACTGAACCTCATCGACACGCCGGGCCATGTCGACTTCGCCTATGAGGTGTCGCGGTCGCTGGCGGCCTGCGAGGGCTCGCTGCTTGTGGTCGACGCCTCGCAGGGCGTCGAGGCGCAGACGCTCGCCAATGTCTACCAGGCCATCGACAACAACCACGAGATCGTGGTGGTGCTGAACAAGATCGACCTGCCTGCCGCCGAGCCTGAGCGCATCAGGGAACAGGTTGAGGAGGTGATTGGCCTCGACGCTTCCCAGGCCGTGATGATCTCGGCCAAGACGGGCATCGGCATCGAGGATGTGCTGGAGGCGATCGTCCACCAGCTTCCGCCGCCGCGCGAAGGCGACGCCGCGGCCCCGCTGAAGGCGATGCTGGTCGACAGCTGGTACGACGCCTATCTCGGCGTCATCGTCTTGGTGCGTGTCATCGACGGTGTGCTGAGAAAAGGCCAGACGATCCGCATGATGGGAACCGGCGCGCGCTATCCGGTCGAGCGCACGGGCTTTTTCACGCCCAAGATGCTTCAGGCCGACGCGATCGGCCCCGGCGAATTCGGCTTCATCACCGCTTCCATCAAGGAGGTGGCCGACACCCGCGTCGGCGACACCATCACCGAGGACCGCCGCCCGACGGCCAATGCGCTGCCGGGCTTCAAACCGGCGCAGCCGGTGGTGTTTTGCGGCCTGTTCCCGGTCGATGCCGCCGACTTCGAGGCTTTGCGTGCCGCTGTCGGCAAGCTGCGCCTCAACGACGCCAGCTTTTCCTTCGAGATGGAGACGTCAGCGGCACTCGGCTTCGGCTTCCGCTGCGGCTTCCTCGGCCTGCTGCATCTGGAGATCATCCAGGAGCGGCTGGAGCGCGAGTTCGACCTCGACCTCATCGCCACCGCCCCCTCGGTCGTCTACCGCATGCACCTCACCGACGGCACGATGAAGGAATTGCACAACCCGGCCGACATGCCGGATCTCGTGCGCATCGACCATATCGAGGAGCCGTGGATCCGCGCCACCATCCTGACGCCCGACGACTATCTCGGCGCGATCCTCAAGCTCTGCCAGGACCGCCGCGGCATCCAGGCCGACCTCTCCTATGTCGGCAAGCGCGCCATGCTGGTCTACGATCTGCCGCTCAACGAAGTCGTCTTCGATTTCTACGACCGCCTGAAATCGATCTCCAAGGGCTATGCCTCGTTCGACTATCACCTGACCGACTACCGCGAGGGCGATCTGGTCAAGATGTCGATCCTCGTCAATGACGAGCCGGTCGACGCGCTGTCCATGCTGGTCCACCGCACGGCGGCGGAAAAGCGCGGTCGCG
>JBEVEP010000138.1:0-4081 GCA_040512755.1 Mesorhizobium sp. | reverse complement strand
TGGCCGGCATCATGGTTCTGGACGAGCTCTCGGAACTTCAGAAACGCATCAAGGGGATGGAGAGCGAGATCGTAACGCTCCGCAAAACCCGTGACGAAGCGCTAAGCAAGGCGGACAAGAGCGATTCTGCTTTAACCGGTGCGCTAGGCGGGCTCGCAGAACGGATGGAAAACCTGGCAACCAGGCTGGCGACCAGAACGCCGCAATAGCGCGATCGCGAGAAACGCAAACCTGTCAGATCGGACGATGCACAGAAGAGGTGGGGCCGCGCAGCTCTATCCCTCGATCTCTTCCCGCAGCAACTCCAGTTCCAGCCATTCTTCCTCCATGGCTGTAAGCTCGGCGCGCAATTTATCCAAGGCTGCTGCCGTTTTGGCAAAGCCTGCCGGATCGCGGCTGTAGAAGGCGGCGTCGGCAATTTGCGCCTCCGATTTAGCTATTTGAGCGGCTGTCTCCTCCATTTTCTTCGGCAGGCTTTCCAGTGCAAATTTCTGCTTGTAGGACAGTTTTTTCACGGTCCCTTTGGCTTCTTCCGTCGCCGGCCGTTCCTTCGACGCGCGGCCGCCGTCCTCAGCCTTTCGCGCCGGAGCGCGGTCTTCGAGCTTCCGGCCGCCACGTTGCGCCAGCATGTCGGAATACCCGCCGGCATATTCGACCCAACGCCCATTGCCTTCCGGAGCAATCACGCTCGTCACGGTACGGTCCAGAAAATCACGATCGTGGCTGACGAGCAGAACTGTTCCGGCGAAGGCTGCTATCAATTCCTGAAGAAGCTCGAGCGTCTCCATATCGAGATCGTTCGTCGGCTCATCGAGAACAAGAAGATTCGCGGGGCGTGACAAAAGCCGTGCGAGCATCAAGCGCGCTTTCTCTCCGCCCGAGAGCTCGCGAATGGGCGTGCGGGCTTGCTCGGGTTTGAAGAGAAAGTCCTTCATATACGAGACAACGTGCCGCTCCTCTCCGTTGACGACGACGCTTTCGCCGCGGCCGTCGGTCAGGAAATGCGCGAGTGTCTCATCTGGATCGAGTGCGGCGCGTTTCTGGTCGAGCGTCGCACTTTCCAGGTTGGCCCCGAGACGGACGGAGCCCGTGTCCGGCGCCAGGTCTCCGGTCAGCATGCCAAGCAGGGTCGTCTTGCCCACTCCATTCGGGCCGACCAGCCCGACCCGGTCGCCGCGCTGGATGCGTGTGGAAAAGTCCCTCACGATCGCTCGGTCGCCGAAGCTTTTTGAAATGCCTTTGGCCTCGATGACCAGTTTGCCGGATTGCTCCGTATCGCTGGCAACCATCTTGGCCACGCCTTCCGCGCCGCGATGGGTCCGGAAGCGCTGACGCATCGTCTGCAATTCACCCAGCCGGCGCATATTGCGCTTGCGCCGCGCCGTCACACCGTAGCGCAGCCAGTGCTCTTCCCGCACGATCTGACGGCCCAGCTTGTGCTGTTCGCGCTCCTCTTCTTCCAGGATTGCATCCCGCCACGCTTCGAAATGCGCAAATCCCTTCTCCAGTCGCCGCGTCTCGCCACGATCGAGCCAGACCGTCGCGCGAGACACCCGTTCGAGAAATCGCCGGTCGTGCGAGATGACAATCAGGGCCGACGGGCTCCGGCTTAGCTCTTCCTCCAGCCATTCGATTGTCGAAAGATCCAGATGATTAGTCGGCTCATCAAGCAGCAGAATATCGGGCTGTGGCGCTAACACTTTTGCAAGAGCCGCCCGCCTTGCCTCACCGCCCGACAAATCTCCAGGCCGCTCGTCGCCGGTCAGTCCGAGGTGGTCGAGAAGATAGGTAACGCGGTGCGGATCGTCGGCAGGTCCCAGTCCCTTCTCGACATAGCTTCGCACGGTCGCGAAACCATCCATATCGGGTATCTGCGGCAAATACCGGACCGTTACCGAGGGATGGCGGAACACCTCGCCGTCCTGCGGCTCTATCTGACCGGCCGCGATCTTCAGCAGCGTCGATTTGCCTGATCCGTTGCGGCCGACCAGCGCGATCCGGTCGCCTTCCGAGACGGACAGTGACGCGCCTTCAAGCAGTGGTGCGCCGCCGAAGGTAAGCCGTATGTTGTCGAGGCGAAGGAGCGGGGGGGCCATCTAGAAGTCCGAACCCGGGAAAGGATGGGCAATCAGCACAGCGCGGCCGCTTTTCAGCTCCACGCGCAATCCGCCTCTCACCTCATTGGAAATGGTGAGCGATGAACCGAACGGGACGTCGATCGTGTTCAGCGGCCATTTCACGCCATCTAAAGTCAGACCTGAAAGCGCGGTGAAGCCAACGACAGAGACTATCGTCCCGTCCTCATAGTCGAAGCTGGAACGTCCGGACAACAGCGGATGGCCTTCCTGCGCACCGCTGGTCAGCGCGACTGAAACACCGCTTTCGGCAAGCTTTACT
Organism: Mesorhizobium sp.; assembly: GCA_040512755.1. GTDB lineage: Bacteria > Pseudomonadota > Alphaproteobacteria > Rhizobiales > Rhizobiaceae > JBEVEP01. The sequence continues at coordinate 1,684 of JBEVEP010000138.1, read as the reverse complement.
GCGAGCGAAAGATGGAGAAACGCATGGTCGGCTCGTGGGCCGCCGAACGCGCCAGCGAGGATGAGGTGGGTGGCGCCCCTCGCGAGCGCCGTCTCGACGGCCAGTTCACCGTCAGTCTTGTCCTTCTCCGTAGGAAACACCTCCCGCGGCACATCCGGATACACATTCTCCAGTTTCTTCGGCACGGAATCGAAATCGCCCAGCCAGAGTTCGGGCACAAGCCGGAGCGCCGCCGCATGGCGGATACCGGAATCCACGGCAATCACGCGGCTGCCCGCGATTTGCGCGTCGAGATAGGGCGTGCGGACGAGATCCCCGCCGAGCAGGATGATGAAGCGGCTCATGGTGAGGTCCCCTTATCACGCCGATCGCCGGAAACGGAAGGTAGCGCCGCAACTATCACTTGCCTGCGCCGCGCATGCGCACTATTTCTCAAAACGCTCTAACGGGGTGCCGGCGGCAGAGACTTGACCGACCGGCTGAGAGGCAAAAAGGGGTAACCCGGGCCAACCCGCTGAACCTGATCCGGCTTGTACCGGCGGAGGGATTAGACGTCTGACGGCGCCTCAATTCCCTTGACCAGCAAAGGAGGCGCTCGATGTGCGGTAAATTTTCAATTCTCTTGGGTGCAGCTCTGGCTTTCTCGGCGCCGGCAACGGCGGCGGATAAGCTCACCATCTATACGTATGAAAGCTTCACGGCGGAATGGGGCCCCGGCCCGCAAGTCGAGAAGGCTTTCGAGGCCGAGTGCGCCTGTGATCTCGAATTCGTTTCGGTTGCCGATGGTGTTGCGCTTCTCAACCGGGTCAAGCTCGAAGGAGAGGCGACCAAGGCAGATATCGTGCTCGGTCTCGACACGAACCTCACGGCGGAAGCGAAGGCCACGGGACTTTTCGCGCCACACAGTACAAAGGCAGAAAACCTGACCGTGCCGAATGGTTGGACCGACGACACGTTTCTCCCGTTCGACTACGGATATTTTGCGGTGATCTACGACACCGAAAAGCTGAAGACTCCGCCAGCCAGCATGAAGGATCTCGTCGAAGGCGATCCCTCTGAAAAGATAGCGATACAGGATCCGCGCACGTCCACGCCGGGGCTCGGTCTGCTGCTCTGGGTCAAATCCGTTTACGGCGACAAGGCGCCTGAGGCCTGGGCGAAGCTGAAAGACCGGGTGTTGACGGTCACGCCGGGCTGGAGCGAGTCTTACGGCCTATTCACTAAAGGGGAAGCGCCGATGGTGCTTTCGTATACGACTTCGCCTGCCTATCATCAAATAGCCGAACAGAGCGATCGCTATCGCGCAGCAGCCTTTGCGGAAGGCCACTATCTGCAGGTGGAAGTTGCCGGCATGACGAAGGCAGGCGCCAACAACCCGCTGGCCGCGAAGTTCCTGGCGTTTATGCTGAGCCCCGGTTTCCAGGACGTCATCCCGGAAACCAACTGGATGTTTCCCGCCGCCAAAACGTCCAAACCGCTCAACCCTGCGTTCGATGGGCTCGTCAAGCCGGCCAAGACGCTGCTGTTCAGCCCGGAGGAGGTGGCGTCGAACCGGAAAGCCTGGGTCGACGAATGGCTGTCGGTGATGAGCGAATAGCGGAAGCAGGACGTGAACAAATTTCGTTCCTTTTTCGGATGGTTGAAGAAATAAACCTTCGCGATCAGAAGGTTATCGAAATCTCAA
>JBEVEP010000130.1:0-3800 GCA_040512755.1 Mesorhizobium sp. | reverse complement strand
TGCCACAACTGGTGCGCGGCTTGAGCACGTCGGAAGCGAAGACCCGGGCTGCCCAGCTTCTCGATTACATGAAAATCGGCAAACGCGCCCAGCATCGTCCATCGGAGCTTTCTGGGGGCGAGCAGCAGCGCGTTGCTATCGCTCGTGCCGTTGCCAATGCGCCGCTCGTGCTCCTTGCGGATGAACCAACCGGAAATCTTGACCCGGTCACCGCGTCCTATGTGTTCGACGCGCTGGCAGCATTGGTGCGCCAATCGGGTCTTGCGGCACTAATCGCGACCCACAATCACGAGCTTGCATCGCGGATGGACCGTCGCGTCACACTCGCTGAAGGGAAGGTCGTCCCTCTCTGACGCGATTCCACGAAGAAGTGGAAGCGGGTTTCGTCCGAATTCCCTCACGGTTTCTCGATTCCGTAGCCGGGGAACTATGAACGGTCAGCAAATGCGTCCCCATCCGGCTTACTGGCGTAGCCGGGTCGATGGTGGTGTTTTTGTTCCGCGGCGGTAGGTGGAAGTCGACTGCCGGTTTCCCATGTCTCAGGTTATGTCGTTCCTCCGCCGTAACCCTTCGTTAACGTTCAGCGGAGCGCTGCTTGTCTTCTGGCTTGACCGTCGAACAAAAATAGAACAAAGTATGAACAATCCAAAAACAGGAGGGACATATGACCGATTTCGTTCAGGACGTAGTTTCGATGGTCTGCATGGGCACGTTCCTCGTTACTGCGGCCCTTTGGATTGGCGCACTATAGGCGGAGTCGAAAACGAAAGTGCGCGGCAGTTTGTAGGCGGCTGCGCTCGTGATCAGCACAGCCGAGGGCCGAACAGGCCTTCGGGCCAAAGTAGCGAACTACGACGGATGGAATTGGTTAGGCGTGGGCCCGGCGACCGTAGGCAGCATCTGTTTGGGTCTGCCCGAAGACCTCCTCGAACGCCGCTTTGAGTGCGATATCTAGATCGGCCAGTGTGACCGGCAGGCCAAGGTCTACGAGGCTGGTTACTCCGTGATCGGATACGCCGCAGGGGACGATGCCACCAAAATGGGCGAGATCCGGCTCGACATTGATTGCGATGCCGTGAAAGCTCACCCAGCGACGAAGCCTTATGCCGATGGCGGCGACCTTGTCTTCCGTCGGCGATCCGTCCGGCTGGCTGGGTCGATCCCTACGGACGACCCATACTCCGACCCGGTCTTCGCGCCGTTCGCCCTTGACGTTGAAAGCGGCGAGAGTGCGGATGATCCATTCCTCAAGTGCGGCGACAAAGGCGCGCACGTCCTCTCTCCGGCGGCTGAGATCGAGCATCACATAGGCAACCCGTTGGCCGGGTCCATGGTAGGTATATTCGCCGCCGCGCCCCGCGTTGAAGACCGGAAACCGATCGGGCTCGATGAGATCCGCCGGGTTGGCGCTTGTCCCCGCCGTGTAGAGCGGGGGGTGTTCGACCAGCCACACCATTTCCGGCGCCGTGCCCGCACGAATCGCCGCTGCGCGGGCTTCCATTATCGCCAGCGCATGCGGATATTGCGTGAGACCTGATTCGATGCGCCACTCAACGGGGGACGAATCCTGCGCCGGCAGGAATGACGTGGTGATCTGGCTGCGCTCTTTCATCTCGGTCCCATTTTCCCCACATATGGCGGGAGAGAACACCAACGTCCAGCTTCAATCTATGACGCTCAATCCGGTGAAGCATCCCGCCACTTGTAACGCAAAGTGGGACTGGAATTTCTCCCTCGGCGCACTTGTTTCGCCGGAAGCGATTTGCTACATGCCGCGGGCCGGTGCGAACCGGTCCTTTCGTGACGTGCGGTCGTGGCGGAATTGGTAGACGCGCAGCGTTGAGGTCGCTGTGGGGCAACCCGTGGAAGTTCGAGTCTTCTCGACCGCACCAACACCCAATCCTGTTTAAACTGATTGAAAGCGGCGTCTCTCCTCGGGGTTCGGATGCGCGTTCTAGGGCGCGCGGCCTTGCCGATTTTTCCGGTCTGGCCGGATAACGGATCCATCTTGCAGCGATCCCTTCCGCCGGAAAGCATGTAAGTCACTCCAGCCGCGCTCGTCTGCGATTAATCGTTGCCGCATTTTATTTTGATTCCGGCGCGGTGCGCGCTAGACGTGATGCGGATTCGCCTGACACATTCCACGGGAGGCGCCGTTGGAAGCCAACGAAAATCAAGCAGCCGGCGCCGAAGCAGCCGAAGTCACGCGCGCCGATATTTATGGCGAGGACGGGGCCATCCGGTCGTCCTTCCTCGCCCACATCGGAGCTGCTATCGCAGACCGCGATACACTGACGCTCAAGCACGACGTGGCGGGACGTCACCAGTCTGAGCTCGGCGACCTTCTCGAAGCGCTCCATCCCGAGCAGCGGCGCGCGCTGGTCGACCTTCTGGGGCTGGATTTCGACTTCTCGGCACTTACGGAAGTTGACGAGGCGATCCGCCTTGAGATCGTCGATAACCTGCCCAACGACCAGATTGCGCAAGCCGTCCAGGAACTCGATTCCGACGATGCGGTCTACATCCTTGAAGACTTGGATCAGGAGGACCAGGAGGAAATTCTCGCTCAGCTGCCATTCACTGAGCGGATCAGGCTAAGGCGGGCTCTTGACTATCCGGAAGAAACCGCCGGCCGGCGCATGCAGACGGAATTCGTCGCGGTACCGCCGTTCTGGACTGTCGGCCAGACCATCGACTACATGCGCGAGGATCAGAATCTGCCCGACAGGTTCAGCCAGATCTTCGTCATCGATCCGACCTTCAAGCTGCTCGGTGCTATCGATCTCGATCAGATCCTACGCACCAAGCGCTCGGTCAAGATCGAGGAGGTCATGCATGAGACGAGGCACGCTATCCCGGCCACGATGGACCAGGAGGAGGCTGCGCGGGAATTCGAACAGTACGACCTGCTTTCGGCGGCTGTCGTCGACGAAAACGAACGCCTGGTTGGCGTGCTGACCATCGATGACGTTGTCGATGTCATCCAGCAGGAGGCGGAGGAGGACTTGCTCCGCATGGGCGGTGTCGGCGACGAGGAGCTTTCCGACACTGTCGTCGAAACGTCGCGCTCCCGGGTGCCCTGGCTTCTGATCAATTTGGCAACCGCATTTATCTCCGCGACGGTCATCAGCCTTTTTGGAGCGACGATCCAGCAGATGGTGGCGCTGGCCGCCCTGATGCCAATCGTTGCTTCGCTCGGCGGCAATGCGGGTACCCAGACCATGACAGTGACGGTGCGCGCATTGGCGACGCGCGACCTCGATATCTACAATGCCGGCCGCGTGATCCGGCGCGAAGTGATGGTTGGCCTCCTCAATGGGGCCGTCATCGCGTCGATTCTTGGGCTCATTGCCGGAACCTGGTTCCACAATACGGATCTTGGCGTCGTGATCGCTTCGGCGATGGTCATCAACATGCTCGCAGCCGCGCTTGCCGGCATCCTGATCCCACTGCTTCTCCATCGATCAGGAGCAGATCCCGCCATTTCCTCATCCATCTTTACGACCATGGTGACGGACGTAACCGGCTTTCTGGTGTTTCTGAGCCTTGCCTCGTGGTGGCTTCGGCTGGGTTGAAATAGGATGGCAATGACCACTCGGTTGATGACTGGTGAGGGGAGCACTGAGCTCAACCTTCTCCGTTGCCACGCCCCGTTTCCGGTCTGGCTATTGTCAAAGAACTCTCCCTGTCGGGAGCAGTCGGGAAGCGGGGCGCTGGGTCGGCACCTCGTAAAGTAAATGTATGGCGCCTTCCCAGCGCCCCGCCGGTGGTCTTGCCCGATCGTCGGGGCCCCCGCGGTG
>JBEVEP010000099.1:0-5309 GCA_040512755.1 Mesorhizobium sp. | reverse complement strand
GCGGTTAATCGGGCAATCAGGTTGCGTCCGACGTATAGCCAGACGATGAGACTTGAACTTATTAGGCTCAACCCGACCACTGCCAGCAAAACCCCAGTGCTCCATTGCTGCACGGAAATTGCATTACGGTTTGCTATGTTTATGTCTTCATTTGTCCCTGCGACCAATCGATCCACCACGTCGGTCAATTGGCGAGATAAATCGACGTTTCCATCTAGCCGCAGTCTCGCGTTGTTCATTATTTCGTGCTCGTGCTCGCGGGCACGAAGGATACTATTCGGACCGTCTATCAAGCTTCGCAATTCCTTAGTTCGATCCGACATGCGTGATCGCAGCATTTGATCCATGTCGGCAGCGAGGCGTTCTAGCGAATTTACCGAACGCTCCAGCGGAAAGCTCAGAATCGGCAGATCCGCCAATTGAGAAACGGAGGCACGAAGCAATGTGTCGTAGATAGTCGATTCCTCAAACTGCGCCTTCTGCAGGGGCTGTAACGTGGCAATTGATTGGGCCACCTTAGCCATGGTCCGCGATTTTTGGTCAGACGTGACGTCGCCACCTTCGTTCGACTTACGTAAGCGCGACAGCTCTGCCTCCAGCACCCGGAGGCCGGGGGCGAGTAAACGCTGGGTAGCAATGTGTGTATTGGACAGCTGGCGAAGCAGCTCAGCTTTGTGGTCGCTGGCCTCAAGTTGCTGAGAAATCTCGGCGCCCAAAGAATCTAGATTTGTAACGAGGTGCTCTACTGATGGCTCTATTAGATTGAGATATTTAGCACTAACGCCGCTGAGCTTGACTTCGGATAGTAGATCCTTGAGCCGCTCGACCTCTGCGGCGATCCTGCTCGACAATTGCTCATGCTCTATAGATGTTGCGACCGAAAGATAAGCAGGGGCCATCGAGACGACCCGCTCGGCCTGACGAGACAATTGCTGAGACGTTAAGGCGGCCGGGACGCGTTTCTGAGTGATTTGGTCGAGCACTACACCGACCTGGAGAAATGCATACATGGCGGCCGCCGCGGCGAATACGGCAAAGGCGCTGATGCCCAAGAAGGCCAGGAATAAACGACCACGAACCCCAATCTGTTGCAATAGTTGCCGCCTCCCTTGGATTGACGGGCGGTGATCGAGGTTCCGTGGCTTCTGACGGCTTATTCTGCTCGCACGTATTCCCCCTTCGTCCAGCGATACCAGACGTAGCCGGGAGCCGTTACGTCACCATTTTGATCAAAGCTGATCTCCCCCAAAACTGTGCGGAATCGGTGGGTTTGCAAAGCCTTGATTACAGCCAGGAGGTCGAATGAGCGAGCCATTTCGGCTGCTTGCGTCCAAGCTTGTATCGCCGCATATGTGTGAAGGGTGTATCCCCCGGGTTCGAAATTCTGCGCACGAAACTGATCGACGACCTCAGCCGCTTCTGGATTCATTCGGGGATCAGCGCCAAATGTCATCAGCGTGCCTTCGCCCGCTGGACCCGCAACCATCCAGAACTCCTCGGTGGTCAAGCTATCGCCTCCAACAAGCTGAACCTCGAAATCTTGATTGTCGGCCTCACGCAGTATTAGTCCCGCATCGGCGCCATAACCGCCCAAATAGATGACGTCGATGGCCGCCGCTCGCATGGCGGACACCAACTCCGAGTAGTCACTTTTGCCCGGCATATAGCTTGCGTACATGGCCTCTTTGACACCGCGCTTGTGCAATTGCTTCCGGGTTTCGCCAGCAAGGCCCTTACCGTAGACTGAGTTGTCGTGCAGGATGGCGATGCTCTTGTCTGCCCACACATCCGCCAGGTAATTGCCGGCCACAAGACCTTGCTGATCGTCGCGGCCACACACGCGAAAAACATTGGCGCCACCCTCGTCTGTCAGTTTCGGATTGGTCGAGGCCGGCGAGATCATGAGAATACCCTCTTCCTCGTATACTTTCGATGCCGGGATTGAGGAATGAGAGCAAACGTGCCCCGCGACGAAGACAACACCGTCAGTCGCGAGCTTTCGCGCCACTGCCACAGCCTGCTCGGGGTCGCAGGCGTCATCGCCGACCAGCAGCTGGACACGCTGGCCGAGTACGCCACCCTTGGCATTGAGCTCCGCCACAGCCATTTGGGCTCCCTGCTGTATCTGCTCGCCCCTAAAGATGTTTTGCCCAGTCATCGGGCCGGCGACCGCAATCAAGATCTCCGCCCGAACAGCCATCGAGTTCAGTGTTATTAGGGCAACAACTCCAAACAAGATCAGCAATCTGGCCATGGTCAATGCCTCGATAAACGGTACTCCAGTGGCCCCACACAGTCCCCGATAGCCAGCATGATTTTCGGCGTCACGATGAGGAGAGGATAAGGATATTCTGCCATCATTTCGCCTTCCGGCGTCCCACGTTTACGCCGCTCCTTGAGCGCCGCCAGTGTCGCGGCCTCATCGGCCTCAATCAGCCGGCTGTAGCCGACCACATCGGCGGCCAGGATCGCGGCGAGGCGGCGTTCCATCCATAACCTCAGGTTCCCGAAGATAGCTTAGCGACCAGCGAAATTCCATGAGGGATTGGGGGCATCGTCAGACTTTGCGACCCGGGCGGTTCCGGAAACCATGCGGAATGGGGGCGTTCCACCCGGGCGTGTTCTAATTTCGAAAGTCTCCAATGGGGTCACTTCGAGACATTCGCGGGCAGGGTCGGCAATGACCGTCTTGGGTCCAGACTGTGTGGAAACGCATTGATTTGATAAAGTGATTCCCGATCAGCGAGGGATCGGGATGAAGCGTTTTGTGGAGGGCGAGGACCGCCGGCAAGCGACACTACTTCCCGACTGCTTGGACGACTACGTGACGGATGACAATCCGGTCCGCGTCATCGAAGTTTTCATCGACGAACTCGACCTCAGCGCCTTGGGCTTTGCCGGGGTTGTGCCGGAGGCGACCGGGCGGCCGGCCTATCATCCCGCGACGCTGCTGAGCATTTATCTTTATGGCTATCTCAACCGCATCCAGTCGAGTCGCAGGCTCGAGCGGGAGACCCAGCGCAACATCGAGCTGATGTGGCTGACCGGCCGGCTGATGCCGGACTTCAAGACGATCGCCGACTTTCGTCGCGATAACGGGCCGGCGATCCGCGCGGCCTGCGCGCAGTTTGTCGTGCTGTGTCGCCAGTTCAATCTGTTCACCCGAGCTGTCGTCGCCATCGACGGAAGCCGGTTCAAGGCCGTCAACAACCGCGACAAGAACTTCACGGTGGCCAAGGTCGCCAAGCGCATCGAGCAGGTGGAGGCCAGCATCGCGCGCTACCTGGCGGCACTCGACCGCGCCGACCGGCAGGACGATGACGTCGCCGAGGCCAAGACGGTGCGCCTCAAGGAGAAGATCGAGGGCCTACGCCGACAGATGCAGTCCCTCAAGGAGATGGGCAAGGAGGTTGAAGCCGCGCCTGACAAACAGGTCTCCCTGACCGATCCCGATGCCCGGTCGATGGCGACCAGCGGCAAGGGCACCGGTATCGTCGGCTACAATGTCCAGCTGGCTGTCGATGCCGAGCACCATCTGATCGTCGCACACGAGGTCACCAACATCGGCAGCGACCGGGCGCAACTGACCTCGATGGGACAAAAGGCGTTGGATGCGACCGGATGCGAGCAACTCGCGGTGCTGGCCGACCGCGGCTATTACAATGGCGACGAGGTGCTGGCCTGTGAGGGCACCGGCGTTCTGCCCTGCATTCCCAAGACCCAGACATCCGGCAACGCCAAGCGCGGTCTCTTCACCGTGGTGGACTTCATCTACGACGCCGAGAAGGACCGCTACACCTGCCCCGCGGGCAAGCACCTGACCAGGGGAAAGGTGCGCTCGGACCGGCAGGACAACATCGATCACTATCGCAACCTCACGGCCTGTTCGACCTGCGTGCTCAAGCCCAAGTGCACGCCAGACAAGCACAAGCGCCTGAAGCGCTGGGAGCACGAAGGCGTCCTCGACAAGATGCAGGCCAGGCTCGACCGCATGCCGGATGCCATGACCATCCGCCGGCAGACCGTCGAGCATCCGTTCGGAACCCTCAAGGCATGGATGGGCAGTACCCATTTCCTGACCAAGACGCTCGAAAAGGTCAAAACCGAAATGAGCTTGCAGGTGCTCGCCTACAATATGAAGCGAATGATCAACATTTTCGGCGTCAAATCGCTGATGAAGGCCATCGCCACCTGACCACGCTCACCTGCCGCCGCGCGCCATCGCTGCACGCCCAAAACAGCGGCCATCATAGGCAATCACGCAATCACGTTTCCACACGACCTCGGTCAAATCGTGACGATTCGTTGCTGATAGCGCCGACCAGCAACGTTCGGCGTGCCAGAGGTATCGAACACTGCGCGTTACACTTCTTGCGTCTGGCCGCTCAGTTGCTGGTCCGCATTCCTGAACCCGAAAGCTGCCCTTCAACGCGCACAAGTCACCCCCACCTGGCTAGGCCGACCCGGGGTGGCAGCATCAACCCGATGCAGCTGGACGACGTCTCACTCGATGCGCTGAGTTACGACATGCGCCCGCGCCCTGCTTTGTGAGTACGCCAGTACGCCAGTACGAGCGCGGTGGCGACTGATACAAGCGCAACAAGACCGATGTCGAACAGGAAATACAATGAGCTTTCCCGCCACTCTCCAGATGCGAATGTGGCGGATGCACCTAGCACGATGCAGGCGACGCCCCACGGCGCACGCCGCGCACGCGGGCCGCCGAAGCGCTGCCACGTGAGACCGAGAAGCACGCCGAACGCAAAAGGAAAGATCTCGAACAATTCACTCATCTCAGTTTCCCTCTTCCTGGTCGATGTCTACGACTCGTCGTCGTACTGCGCTTCCTCACCCTCGTCGTCGCAGCAGCCGTCGATCGCCTGCGCACTGCAGCACGCGTCGTGCGTCTTGTTGCAGCAGCCCTGGCGGCAATCCTCGCAGCACTTGCTGCAACCGCAGGTGTTCGGGATGGTGTATGCCATCACATCGAGCGTCTTCACCGGCGTCAGCGGGTCGTCGCTCGTGATGACGAGCTCGCACGCCCTTGGGCACTTCTCCGTCGCCTTGTACCGGATCAGCAGGCTCAAGCACGACCCGGGACGCAGTGTTGCCGGGAACGGGTTGTTGATGAGCTTCCAGTGCCTGCTCTTGCGCTTGAAGGCAACGCTCGTGACGTGAAGGTCGCATTCCCCGACGTTGCAGATCGCGATCGTGCGTTCACCCAGGCAGCACTCCTTGACGCCGCCTATGCACGTGGACCCGGTGACGACTAGCCGCCCCGGAGGCGCCCTGCCCGAAACAGAAACCGT
>JBEVEP010000086.1:0-15691 GCA_040512755.1 Mesorhizobium sp. | reverse complement strand
CAGTCGAGGGGGATTTCACAATCGAAGCCACGGTGGTCGGCAAGTACAGCGAGCTCTACGACCAGGCCGGGCTTATGCTGCGCATCGATGAACGGACGTGGATCAAGACCGGGATCGAATTCACCGACCGCATAATGCACTTCAGCGTGGTTGCCACGCATAACATTTCGGACTGGTCGGTGGTGCCCCTTCCCGAGGCCACGCCTGCCGACGAGGTTCGGGTTCGACTGTCACGCCACGGTGACGCAGTGCGCATTCAATACTCGATCGCTCGCCAACCTTGGCAGTTGGCGCGCCTGGCGCCGTTCCGGGCCGCCGCCGCGCAAGTCGGCATCATGGCCTGCTCACCAGAGCGTGCGGGCTTCGAGGCGGAGTTCAGCGACGTGGTCATCGGTCCCGCGATATCGCGGCAGCTTCACGCCGGCTAACTCGAGAACTCGGGCGAGCGGACCGCAGCGGCCATGCAGGAGTTGCGGATCACGAGCCGTCCCCGCAAGGTGAGATGACGAGGCGAGGCGGGGGCAGTGCCGTTGATACGATCGAGGAGCAGAGCCGCGGCCTGCTCGCCGATCGCTTCCACAGGCTGGCGGACCGTCGTCATTTGCGGCTGGAAAACATCGGCGAACGGGAAGTCGTCGAAGCAAACGACAGAGACATCCTCCGGGCAGCGCAAGCCAAGATCGCGGATCGCCTTCATCGCGCCGACCACCATCGGGTTGTTGGCGGAGAAGATGGCTGAAGGCCGCTCCGGCCGCGTCATCAGTTGCATGGCGGCAGCGTAGCCGTCCTGCTCGTGGAAGTCGCCGAGCCGGACCAGCGCCGGATCGAACGGAATGCCTGCGGCCTCAAGCGCCGCACGATAGCCCGCCGCGCGCTCTTGCATGGTCGAGATATTGGTTCCGCCGGCAATGTAGCCGATTCGCCGGTGGCCGAGGCTCGTCAGGTAGCCGACAGCTTCCAGCACGGCCGCGCGATTGTCGAGAACCACCGCATCAATGTCCAGGTCACGGCAAAGGCGATCAATCAGAACAATCGGCACCTTGGCGCTGCGCACGATCTCTCCGAAGTTGGTATCGTCGCCTACGCGCGCCACGATCAGCCCATCCACCATGCGGTCGAGCAGCAGTCGGATCTGGTCGTCCTGGTTGTTCAGGTGCTCGTCCGTGCAGAAAAGCATCACCGCATAACCGGCGCGGTCGAACGCCTGGGTGATCACCGAAACAACCTCGGTGAAGAAGGGATTGGTGATGTGGGGAACGGTCAGGCCAATCGTATGCGTCCTGCCAAGCTTCAGGCTGCGAGCGACCGCGTTGCGCTGGTAGCCTACGGCCCGGATCGCTGCCTCGATGCGTTCCGTGGTGGCCGGGCTGACCTTTCCGGCGTTGTTGATGAACGCTGAAACCGTTGCGACGGAGACATTGGCCTCCCGCGCTACGTCGAGCATCGTCGGCGCCCTCGATCTTCTTCTCCGCTCGCTCATTGTCGCTCACAACTGAAACGTTTAGTCGACGATACCCTCGATAGGGCGGAAAGAGAAGCCTTGGAACTCAATAGGATAAGTATCCCAACAAGCGATCTTTAGCGTTCCAATGGAGTCAACAACATTGACAGTTTTGAAACGTTTCGATTAGCTACGGCAGGATCAGCGACGCGGATGGGAGGCCCGTCATGATGCCGGCTGCTCCATCCCATGTCCCGATCCCCCATGCTGAAGCGCCGTATATTCTGGAAGCGGTCGGCATTAGCAAACGCTTCGGCGGCATTGCCGCGCTGACCGGCGTGAATTTCGCCCTGAGGCCGGGCGAAATCCACGCCCTGATGGGCGAGAACGGCGCCGGCAAGTCGACCCTGATGAAGATCTTCTCGGGCGTTTATCTGACCTACGAGGGTTCCATACGGATCCTCGGAGAGCCGGTTCGCTTCGCCAATGTCCGCCAGGCGGAACGCGCCGGCATCGCAATCATCCATCAGGAACTGAACCTCGTTCCCGAGTTGAGTGTGGCTGACAACATCTTTCTCGGTCGGGAGCTGCGCATTGGCGGCCTGGTGATCAACCGACCGGCATCGCGCAGTGCCGCGCGTGCCTTACTCACCAGGCTTGGCATACAGCTCGATCCGGACGCTCGCGTCGGAGGTCTTCGGGTCGGCGAACAACAACTCGTCGAGATCGCCAAAGCGCTCTCGCTCTCAGCGCGTATCCTGATCATGGACGAGCCGACGTCGGCGCTCTCCCCCGCCGAGTGCGAACGGCTCTTCCGCATCGTGCGGCAGTTGGCCGCCGAAGGCGTCGCGATCGTCTATATCTCGCATCGCATCCACGAAGTGATGGCGCTGGGCGATCGCATCACGGTCTTCCGCGACGGCTGCCACGTCCTGACACGGAACATGGCGGACATCGACCAGGACGGCATTATTTCTGCGATGGTCGGGCGGACCCTGATATCGCTCGAGCATGGCGAACCGGCCGTTCGCGGCGCGACGGCGCTGTCCGTGCGCGACCTGGCGCTGTCGATGCCGTACCGCGGCGGTTGGCAGGAGGCGCTGACGGGAGTCAGTTTCGATCTGCATATGGGCGAGATCCTCGGGATCGGCGGGCTGCTGGGCTCGGGCCGCACGGAGATTCTTGAAGCCATCTTCGGCTCGACCATCGGCCGGGCGCGCGGCGAGGTCAGGATCAGCGGGGAGCTCGTGGATATCCGCTCGCCACGAGACGCCCGACGGATGGGGCTTGCCCTGGTGACGGAGGATCGCAAGACCGAAGGCCTGCACCTCCGGTCCTCAGTCACCGACAACGTTGCGCTACCGCTGGTTTCGCGATTGTCCCGTTTTGGTTTGCGCGCCTTCCGCCGTGAAACCGGAGTGGCCCAGGAAGCCGTCCGGTCGCTCGGGATCCGTTGCAGCGGTGTCGACCAGCAGGCTGGCACGCTCTCGGGCGGCAACCAACAGAAGGTGGTCATCGGCAAGTGGTTGGCAACGCGACCGCGCGTGCTCCTCCTCGACGAACCGACGCGCGGCATCGACGTGGGGGCCAAGCGCGAAATCTACGACCTCATCTTCCGGCTGGCGCGGCACGAGCATCTGGCAGTGGTGGTCGTTAGCTCGGAGATGCCGGAACTTCTGCTGTTGTCGGACAGAATTCTCGTGATGTCCGAGGGCCGGCAACGCGGCATTCTCTCTCGAGCCGATGCCACCGAACAGCGCGTCATGCAGCTTGCTGCTCCCCACGGCGCCGGAAAGGTTGCGGCATGAGAGTGCTCAAGCTCCTCTCCCGCACCAAGCTCTACTGGGGGCTCATCGCCATCTTTCTCATCGGCATTCTCGGTTCGCCGGTGAGCTCAAAGGGTAACAACATCTTCCTGTCCTACGGCAATCTGCTCGATGTGCTGAGGCAGGTGTCGATCACCGGCCTGATCGCTACCGGTATGACCGCCGTCATCATCACCGGCGGCATCGACTTGTCCGTAGGGTCCGTCATGGCCGTCTGCACGGTCGTCTGCGCCATGCTGCTGACAATCGAGGGCGACACGCCCGCTGCCGCCTTCGGCCTGCCGATGGCCGGACTTGTCGTGCTGACAATCGGCTACGCGGTAACCCGCTTCGTCTTCGCCAATATCGAGAAGCAGCGCCTCGGAGCTGATCTCGGCCGTGACGTTGTTTTGGACCGCACCCGCGGCCTCATCATTCCGCTGGTCGTTGGCGCCGTCCTTGCCGGACTACTGTTATGGTTCCTGCTGCCTCAGGTCGCCACCAAGTTCGGCGTCCTTGGCGTTTTGATCGTTGCGCCCTGCGTGGGCCTCTGCTTCGGAGCCATCAACGGCATCATCATCGTGGGCGGCCGGCTTCAGCCCTTCATCGTGACGCTTGCCATGATGGTCACGGCACTCGGGATCGCGCGCCTGACAGCTGGCCAGAACAACGCCGTGTTACCCGTTTACACAGGCAGCAATGCGGTGGCTGAGTTTGACACGCTGCGCTCGCTGGTCTTCGGCGTCGTGCCTATGCCCGGGCTTTTCTTCATCGCCGCGATCGTCTGCTACGCGGCAGTGCTGCGTTTCACGCCTTTCGGCCGCTATGTCTACGCGATTGGCGGTAACGAGGAGGCTGCACGACTTTCCGGTATCGATGCCGGCAAGGTGAAAATCGTAACCTACGCGGTCTCCGGGCTGCTGGCCGGTGTCGCCGCCGTGCTCTATGTCGCGCAGTACCGGCAGGGCAAGCCTGACGCGGGCGCGGGGCTCGAACTCGATGCCATCGCGGCCGTCGTCATCGGTGGCACAAGCCTTATGGGCGGGCGGGGATCGATGGCCGGCACCTTCTGCGGCGTGCTGATCTTCGGGCTGCTTTCCAACATCCTGCAGCTCCACAACATCAACTCCAACCTTCAGCTCGTTCTGAAGGGCCTGATCATCGTCGGTACAGTGCTCGTTCAAGAGCGCAACGCCCTTGATCTTTTGAGCTTTTTGCGCCTGCCGGCTGCCCGGCCGGCGCAGAAGGATGCGGCCGCCGATCAGCGTGGCCCAAATGAGACCATGGCTCACAACACCGGAGGAAAGTCAAAATGAGACGTCGCGACCTTATTGGACTTGCAGCCCTCTCCGCGCTGACCGTCGCCGCTGGGCTGACGGGCAGTCAAAGTGCCGTAGCGCAGGAAAAGAAATGGAAGGTCGGCTTCAGCCAGGCGACAACGATCGAACCCTGGCGCGCCCAATTCAACAAGGACATCATAGCCGAGGCCGAGAAACACCCCGAAGTCGAGTTGATCATCACCGACGGCGAGGACAAAACCGAGAAGCAAGTGGCCGATGTCGAAAACCTGATCCGTCAGGAGGTCGACGCCCTGCTGATTTCGCCCAAGGAGTCCGCCGGTCTCACAGGCGTTGTGCAGCAGGCGATTGATGCAAACATCCCGGTCTTCGTACTCGACCGCAACGTGGAAACTGACAAATATACGCAGTTCGTGGGCGGCGATAATGTGCTGATAGGCCGTGCGGCGGGCGAATATGCCGTGGAGATCCTTGGCGGGGCTGGAAAGGCGCAGGGCAACGTCGTCGAGATCTGGGGCGGCATGGGCACACAGCCAGCGCACGACCGCCACAACGGCTTCCACGAATTCACCGACAAGGAAGCGGGAATCAAGAACCTGCTTGACCAGCAGTCGGGCGACTGGAAGCAGGATCAGGCCTATAACATCATGGCGACCGCCCTGCGCAACAACGAGAAGATCGATCTCGTCTATGGCCACAACGATCCGATGGCCTACGGCGCATACCTTGCCGCCAAGGATGCCGGACGTGAGAAAGAGATCAAGTTCATCGGCATCGACGCTTTGCCGGGAGAGGGCGTGACCTGGGTGAAGAACGGTGAGCTGACGGCGACGTTTCTCTATGCCACTCCCGGGGCGGAAGGGCTTCGGCAGGCAATCAAGCATCTGAACGGCGAGAAGGTCGAAAAGACGATCACTCTGCCGACGGAGAAAGTAACGGCTGAGAATGCCGAAGCCGTTCTAAAGGCAAAAGGAATGTGAGCTTGCATGTCCGGATCGTCTCTCGTGAGAGTCGGACGATCCGGGCGTTTCGCCAAACTGCGGCAACAAGCTTTGTGCGGTTCCAAGGCCTTGGTCCGATCCGGCGCGCAGCGGACCTGTGGTCGAAGAAGATTGTTGAAACAAAGAGTTAGATTGGTCCAGCGTTTCAACTAACGCTGACCCGCTCTACCATTTGTCCGACTCGCCGGCCAGCAAGTGGATTTCGCCGGTCCGACGATATCATTTGGGAGGAAAATTCATGCTGAAGGGTATCAACCCGCTTCTCAATGCCGATGTGCTCCACGCGCTGCGCGCCATGGGGCACGGCGACGACCTGATCATCGCCGACGCCAATTTTCCTTCCGACTCAGTGGCGCGCCAGACCCGGCTGGGCAAGTTGCTGAGGATCGATGCCGGCGCGCCGGAGGTGGTGAAGGCAGTGCTTTCTGTCTATCCGCTCGATACGTTCGTGGATGACGCGGCCACACGCATGGAGGTGGTCGGCAATCCGAGCGAGGTTCCGGACGTGCAGCGCGAAGTGCAAAATGCCGTCACTGCCAGCGAGGGCAAGCCTTGGCCGATGGTCGCCATAGAGCGCTACGCGTTCTATGAGCGCGCGAAGCAGGCCTATTGCGTGATCCAAACCGGGGAGCGACGCTTTTATGGCTGCTTCGCCTTCCGCAAGGGTGTGATCCCCCCGGTCGCCGAGTGAAAGACAAACGCCCCGGTCCGACGACCGTGGCTCAGTGTTTCATTGATTCGCTGAACCCCTCTAATTCTTTGTCTTAACGCAATTCCGGACGGAAAACCGGTTTCCACTTTCCTGGAATTGCTCTCGAGGGATTCAGAGCCGAAACGCCGACGGCGCGATGCCGCCCAGAGCCTTCCCCGCAATTCGACGTCCTTGCGAAATCGGCGCAAGCTGATGCAGGAAACCCGCGATGGACACATCGTCGTCCAGGCCGGAAATCATGAACTCGTTGATGCCCAGCGTGACATAAGTCAGCAAGGACTCAGCGATCTGCTCCGGCGAGCCGGAGACGCGGACGCCACTGTGTGCACCATCCGGTTCCGCCACAGCGTCCCGCGCGCTCGTTTCCTGTTCGGTCGCATCGATGCGGACCGGTAAGGCGAAGCGGATCTTGCTCGCACGGCCATACTGGGTTGCGGCCACACGCAACCTGTAAACCAGGTCGATGATGTCCTCAGGGGTCCCGGCAGCAACTTCAAAGATGTCAGCATGTCGGCCGGCTATCTTGAGCGCCGTCCCTGAAACACCGCCCATGCGGATCTGGATTCCGCCGCCTTGCGGTCCTTTCCTTGCGACGTAGCCATTGCGTACGCTGTAGAAGCGTCCCTCGTGATCGAATGGCCTGTCATTGGACCAGAGCCGCTTGAGCAGCGTCAGATACTCGTCCATCTGCTGCAAAGCCACAAAATGGTCTTTTGACGAGCCTGGCTCGTCATCCGCAGCGCCATCGAAACCGGCAAGCATCCTCAGCGACAGACGTCCCTCGCTGAGGCGGTCAAGTTCTGCAAGTTGGCGCGCGGCTATCACGGGGGCGATGACGCCAGCCCAGTGGGTGAGGACCAGGCCGAGAGAGGAAGTTCGGCGGGCTGCTTCCGCCGCGACATCCATAGTCGCAAGGAGGCCCGCCGGGCTGTCGATGACGATGCGCCCGAACCCTGCATGTTCGAGGAGCGCCAGCGTCTGCCGTGCACCGGAATTGTCAAGATTCTCGTGCCGCTGTTGAGTGAAAGCCGGTACATGCGTGAACTCAATTGACATGCAATCTCCTCCATCATGCGAGCCCCTTGCACGGAGCGGTTCTGCGACCCCCTGGATCAATGGTTTAGTGAATGACGCTTGGGACGATGGCCCCCGTAGACGAGACCGACGGCGTTAATGCGACCCGGTCGTGATGTTCGTCCGCGGTGAACGCGCCGGTGGCCACGGCCCACATTCTGGACCGGTAAGCTTCGACTACATGAGCAATGCCGGACATGGTTCGGCCTCCTGCTACTTTAGTCTATAAACGAAGTAGCTTTTGTCGATTGCTTATATTGGCCCGATGATGGGACCGTTTTCCGCCGCGAAGCGGTTTGACTAGATTTTTGTTCTAGCTGAAGAGGGCTTGGGCCTGCGACGACGGGCCAAATGCCTCGACGCCTGTCAGTGAAGACAAGTGATTCTGCCGCGGCCATCTTGCTGCAAGAATTTTGCAGCCATCTGCTCACGAACGGAACACCGGACCGAATTGCGGCCTCTCTCCTCCGGCTGGGCTTGATGGAAACCGGCCGGCCAGCGTGTCGCCGGCTTGGACCAGCCCTAGCCGAAAATCACCATCACCGCCACAATCGCGCAGACGACAAAGGCGACCGTGACCCATTGCCAGATAGCTTCCCTCCGCTCCCGGTACCCGTCGAGACGCCGTCCATTCTGTTGCCGGGCGATCCACTCGTCGACAGACACTTTATGCTGTTCCATGATTATTCTCCCAACCCGCCAGCGATCAAATCATCGTCGGCAGGCCAGCGCAATTCAGCCTTCCGGTCGAGGGTGTGCTATGGCGCTGTATTTCTGCAGCCAGTTCTTGGTCGTGACCCGCCAAGCAGATAGGCTCCTGGATGAGTCTCTATGGTGTTCATGACGAATAAATCTTCTCTTCTCGCAGCGCTCGCAATTGCCACGTTCTCGCCGAGCGCCTTGGCCGATGCGCCGCAAGCTCCCGTCGGCAAATGGCTCGCCGAGGACATTCGCGGCGGCGGCGTGATCGACCGCCTGCAGACAACACTGGAAATTCGCGGTGACGGACAGGTCAGCGGAACTGGCGGCTGCAACCGCTACACTGGCCACGCCACGATAGAGGGCGCCTCGATCAAGTTCGGGCCACTGGCCAGCACGATGATGGCATGCACACCTGCCGCGATGGACCAGGAGAGAAAGTTCTTTGACACGCTGAAAGAGGTGACAGGCTGGGAAATCGACAGCACCTCTGGTCTCCTCTCGCTAACCGGTACGGGTAACAAAACGCTCGTCCGCTTTGCCGACATGGACAGATAGATTCGATAGCGAGGACGGCGCCCGCACAGCGGAGGAATCAACGCCTGGCTCCAGCGGTTCAGCGAGAGCGCTTGATGAGTGCAATCACGCGTCCGGCGGGCGGGCGGGGGGGCGGGTTGGGACCTTCCCGCCGGACGGGTCGCATTCAAGGGGCAGGGAAGCGACCTGCGCATTGTGCGCATTCGCGCAAGTGAATGGTATGGGCAAAACTGCCTATACCGAGGATGGCCTGCCCTCCGACATGCGTCCGAGCATTACGTCTATAGACCAGCAATTCAACCTTGAGATGCAGTCCACCTGGTCATCAGACCGTTCGCGGCGAGGGCGAAGGCATAGAGCGGCGATCGTCACCGAGGAGGCTTCATCGTCAGTTCTTCCGCTCCACCGGCCGCTTCCTCTTCTGGTGTAGATTGCTCCAGGCTTCGGCGATCCCCTGCACGATTTTGGATGATTTCTGCGCCGCCACGTCCTGGCTCAGCCCTTCGTCCGTCAGCCGGCGCTCGATGCGGGTCTGCATGACGGAGATGAGCGCCCGTGCCTCGGGCTCGTCCGGCTCAGCCATAATGGTCACCAGCTCGGGCAACGTATCGCCATCGATCAGATCGCCGAGCAGCTTTATCAAGCCGGGATAAGGGCTTCTTTTGTTGCTTATGAAAACAATCTTTCGCGCAGACGGGTGTCGAGGAGGCTTTCCTTGAGCTGCGTGGCTTGCCAGCTGCTTGAGCCTCCGCTCCGCCGTCGTTGTGTCTGATGAGGGGGACCGGCGATCCAAAGGCGCTTTGACCTCGGGGCGCGAGAGAACGTCGCCGGGTTTAGGGACAGGCTTGGAGCGGGTCGGGGGAGAAAAAAGGTCCATCGGCGACCTGTTGACTGACCGCAACCACGTAAGCTGCACCCTATGGCTCACGTCCTTGAATATGTCCTTGAGTGTCCGGCCGGCTGTTCTCGGCATCGATGACCCTCCCATGCTTGTCGGCATTGGCGCTGGCTCACCACCTGGGACGGGAATCTCGATCTGGATGGCGATGGCGCGCCGGTCGCCAGGAACTGCCAGAAAACGTCCTGCCTGCCAAAATGATCCCTTCTGCTTAACGAAGGGTTGAAGCCTCTCGCCAGCCTACATGCGCTGTCTAGAGCAAGATGATATTAGGTGTGGTCGTTCTGCCGGCGGGAATTTGCGGTAAGGTCGAGGGGTTCGGCGATGGTCGTACCGGTGGTACGGCCGAGCCGAAGCCCGAAGGATTTGACGCAAATTCACCCGGCCCTCTGGGTTTCCGCGCGGCGGCCGCCCACTTTGTCGGCCCGCTCGGCCGATGGAACCCCATCGACCTTCGCGACCCTCCGCGTGGATCACCTCGCCGCGCGAGAAACAGAACTGACCATACCTAACCTCATCTTGCTCTAGTGATTGGTCAGGTCGCTCATCAGCCCCGACGCCACCGAGAGACGCGATAGAGTAATGTCGCCGCCCTCAGTCAACGCCTGCAACCTTTCGCGCGTGCGCGCGATCCGGTCGCCGCCTGCATCCAGCCAGGCGTCAACCGGATCCGCTGAGTCCGCGAAGCCTGACAGGGCGGAGATTGCGATCCCTCCCCGCGCTGCGCCGATCATGTCGGTCGCGCGAGATAACGCCAGACCGTCATAATAGTCGGACGGCGTGATCATCCGCGCTGCATCCTCGATGCGCCCAATGCGGAATGCTTCGCTCACTCCAAAGAAAGCCTTGGCCGACGCAATGAGATCTGCCCCTGAGGTCCGGGCAACCTTGGCGATATCAGGAAGCAGTTCCGCGATCCGGAGCGAGGCCAGCTTTTCCGCTAGCCTTTCCGGCGCGCCGGCCTTGTAGAAACCGTCCCGCCGTTCGTCGAGCTTCTCCTTCATGAAGGTGGGGAGAATATTACCGATCTTCGGCTCGAGAACCTTGCGGGCCTCGCGCAAGTCGGCAATGCGGACTCCGAGCGGTGCTTCGCCATGATCGTTCTTCAGGAACCAAGCGGTAGCGGTCGAGATCAGACGCCCGGCAGTCTGATAGAGATCAAGCTGCACCTGACCATCGATCTTGTTGTCGAGTGCATCGATCTCGCGGTAGATCCCTGAAAGGTCGAAGCCGTCGCGCACGACAATAAAAGCACGCACCACGTCACCCATGGAACGGCCTGTACTGTCGTGCAGGCGGCTCACGAAGGAAGGACCGCCGCGATTTATGGCATCGTTTGCGAGCACCCGGGCGATGATTTCACGGCGCAATCTGTGCCCCGCTATTTCGGCACCGTATTTTTTCGCCATGCGGTCGGGGAAATAGTCTAGCAGATCGCGGTCGAAATGCGGATCGTCCGGAACGCTGCTGGCCAGAATGTCGCTGAAAAGCACGATCTTCGCATAGGCCAACAGCACGCCGAGTTCAGCTCGGGTCAACGGCTCTCCGCGAGCCAGGCGTTCCGCGACCGCCTGAGGCGAGGGAAGTGTTTCCACCACCCGATCGAGGAGACCACGCGCCTCAAGCGCGTCCATGAATCTGGCCTGATGCGGCAGGTCGGCCAGACCGCGCTTGCGGGCAAGCGAAATGGCAAGCGTTTGCTCATAGTTGTTGGCGAGCACCAGGTTCGCAACCTCGTTCGTCATATCGACAAGCAGTCTGTTGCGCGCCGGCCGCGTCAGCGTGCCTTTGCGCATCGCCGAGGCCAGCGCGATCTTGATGTTGACCTCCACGTCGGAGGAATTGACGCCGCCTGAATTATCGATCGCATCCGAATTGCAGGCGCCGCCAAGCAGGTTGAACTCGATCCGCGCTCGCTGCGTGACACCCAGATTGGCGCCCTCGCCAATGACTTTTACGCGCAGTTCTGCGGCGGTGACGCGTATCGCATCATTGGCGCGATCGCCGACCTCCTGATTGGTCTCGCCAGTTGCCCGGACATAGGTGCCGATGCCACCGAACCACATCAGGTCCACTGGCGCCTTGAGGATCGCATTCATGATCTCGGCAGGCGAGACGACTGTTTTTGCGAGCCCTATGACGGCGGCAGCGGCAGCGGGCAGCACCACAGACTTCTGCGCCCGCGACACGATGATGCCGCCAGCCGAAAGCTTGGACTTGTCGTAGTCCTGCCAACTCGACCTTGGCAGGTCGAACATGCGCTTACGCTCGGCGAACGAGACAGCCGCGTCCGGTGCCGGATCAATGATGATGTCGCGGTGGTCGAAAGCCGCAATGAGCAGCGTCTGCTCCGATAGCAGCATGCCGTTGCCGAAGACGTCGCCCGACATGTCGCCGACGCCCACCACTGTAAACGGCGTCGCCTGAATATCGCGGTTCATTTCCCGGAAATGCCGTTTCACCGCTTCCCAGGCGCCCTTCGCCGTGATGCCCATCTTCTTGTGGTCGTATCCGGCCGAACCTCCACTGGCGAAGGCGTCGTCGAGCCAGAACCCATGCTCCTGGCTGATAGCATTGGCTGTATCGGAGAAGGTCGCAGTGCCCTTGTCGGCGGCCACCACAAAGTAAGGGTCGTCCGCATCGCGGCGCACGACATTGTCCGGCGGGATCACTGCGTCGCCATCGAGATTATCGGTGATGGACAGCAGGCTGGAAACGAAATTGACATATGCCTTTGTGCCGGCTGCGAAAACAGCATCGCGACTGCCGCCAACAGGAAGCCGTTTCGGGAAGAAGCCGCCCTTGGCCCCCACAGGCACGATGACTGCGTTCTTGACCTGCTGTGCCTTGACCAGTCCAAGCACCTCGGTTCGGTAGTCCTGCGCGCGATCGGACCACCGCAGGCCGCCTCGCGCCACTGGGCCGAAGCGCAAATGCACCCCTTCCACTTCAGACCCGTAGACGAAAATCTCGCGCCATGGGCGTGGCTCAGGCAGTCCGTCGATAAGCCGCGAGTCCAACTTGAGAGCCAGCGAATGGCCTTCTGTTTTTGTTTCGCCAGCGAAATAATTCGTCCTGAGTGTGGATTCAATGAGATTAAGGTAGCGGCGGATGATGGTATCGTCGTCAATATTCGGCACTGCGTCGAGCGCATCCTTGAGCGCTGCCTTGAGGTGCTTGGCCGTGACCGCCGATTCGTCCTGCCTTGCCGGGTCGAGGCGCGTAACGAACAGAGTGAAGAGCGCTTTGGCGATGTCGGGATAGCGGTTCAGCGCCCCCGCGATGAAGTCCTGGCTCTGCGGGATGCCAGCCTGCTGCAGATAGCGGCCATAGGCTCGCAGGATCCCGATCTCTGCCGCACGCATGGAAGCGGTCTGCGCCAGCGCATTGTATCCGTCATTGTCGCTGATCCGGTGCCAGACCGAAAGAAAGGCCTCCTCGAAAAGCTCGCCTTCGTCAGTGAGGTCGATTGGCGTTCCGAACGCGCTCTCGAGCTCCATGTCGTGGACGAAGACTATGTCGCCGTTCGGTTCATCCACTTCGAATGTGCGCTCACTGATGACGCGAAAGCCTGTATTCTCCAAAACGGGAACCCGCCTGGACAAGGCGACTGGCGTACCGAAATGATAGATCTTCAGCGCAGCCTGCTCAGGCCGATGCGCGGTTTGCCGGTAGAAATCGATAGCGATAGGATTGGGGGCGCTGATGGCAGCTATCTGGCGCGCATCGACGAGCGCTTCAGCCGGTGTGAAGCTGCCTCGATAACTCTCCGGGAAGCGCGTTGCGATGTCTGCTAACGACCCATCCGCTCCCGCCTCTGCCGCCGCCTCGCGCAGTCCGTCTTCCCACGTCCGCACGATGTCGCGAATGCCGGCCTCAAGCGTCTGCTGCTCGACCTTTGGCGTCTTTCCTCCAGAACGTCCGATAATGAAATGAATGCGGGCAAGGCCACCTTCGGGAAAGGCCGGATAGTATGCTGAAAGACGGCCATCGAAGGTTTTCCTGAGGTAGGCGCCTATCCTCTCGCGCACGATGCTGTCGTACCGGTCACGGGGAACGAAGACCAGCACGGAAACAAAGCGATCGAACTGATCGGCGCGAATCAGCGCGCGGACACGCGGGCGCTCGCCAAGAGCCAGGATCGCTTCGGCATGTTTGCGTAAGGTCGGAATCGCGACCTGGAAAAGTTCGTCGCGCGGATATGACTCCACCACATTGATCAGCGCCTTGCCGGAGTGGTCGCTCGGGCTGAAGCCCGATTTCGCGATGACCGCTTCAGCCTTCGAGCGTAGATAGGGGATTTTCATAACCGAGCGGGTATAGGCCGTCGAAGTGAAGAGGCCGACGATGCGCAATTCGCCCGAAAGCTTGCCTTTCTTGTCGTAGGTTTTGACGCCGACATAGTCGAGATAGATACGGCGGTGCACAACCGACTTTGCGTTGGCTTTGGTGACGATCAGCGGATCCGGCCCGTGCAGGAAGGCGCGGATTTCCGGCGTCGTGGTCACTGTCTCTGTGCCGCGCCTTAGGACCAGAACATCGGGATCGTGGAGGATGCCGAGCCCCGGCCGGTCGGAGCGCTCGAGGGTGCCGCTCTTCTCGCCACCCGAATATTTGAACTCCCGCATCCCGAGAAAGGTGAAATTGTCGTCACGCAGCCACTCAAGAAAGGCGATCGCCTCACTGACCGCGTCCTTGTCGAGCGGTACAGGCGCGTAGCGGAACTCGGAAATGGCCTGATCAAGTCTGGCCAGCATCGGCTTCCAGTCTGCAACCGCAGCGCGGACCTGCGCCAGGATGCGGAGCAGCCGATCGCGCAAACCGTTGGCCGCATCTTCAGACAGCGGACCGACATGAACGTGGATGACGCTGACCCGGTCTGCGTCCTGATCGGCTTTGGCGTCGCTGAGAATCTCGCTGACACCACTCTTACCGTGTTTCACCGGCATCACGGGGTGCAACACCATTGTGGGCTCACCAGCCGTTTCGGTAATTTCGCCCAGGATCGAATCGAACAGGAAGGGCATATTGTCATTGACGACGGTGATCACCGTCACCGGACGTCCTGAGCGTTCGAGTCCCGACCCGGTATCGATCTGGACTACGCTTTCCCCCTTCCGGTGGCGGATGATCGCGCGTCTTGCGCATTCCGCAGCCTGGTCGAGTACGCTCGGCTCATAGGCTGTGACGTCTTCAGCAGGAGCTCTCGCAAGGAGGGCGGCTGCGAACCGGTCGGCGCTTTCCGAAGCCGTCCTTGTCGAACGCGCTGCCTTCGACGGCCTGGTGGATTTTTTAGCAACCATGGCGTGTTTCCCTCCCACGTGCTTTTGCGACTATCGTATCAGACAAACGGGGTTTGGCGACACGCGATCAGCACCTGAAAATGCAAATTTGAGGTGAACAGGAGATGACGATGGGCGAAAAGATCACCGCACTCGACCTAGGCCCGGCCGCGGAATTGAGCGAAGCGACGCAGGGCTATTTCGCAAAGTGCCAGGAGAAGCTCGGGCTGATTCCCAACGTGCTCCTCTCCTATGCGTTCGACGAGAAAAAACTGCGCGCTTTCACCGATATGTACAATGATTTGATGCTTGGCGAGTCCGGTCTGTCGAAACTGGAACGCGAAATGATCGCGGTGGCAGTCTCGTCGGTAAATCACTGCTTCTATTGCCTGGTCGCACACGGGGCTGCAGTAAGGCAGCTGTCGGGCGACCCGGTGCTCGGCGAAATGATGGTCATGAACTATCGCGCCGCAACGCTTTCGCCGCGCCACAGGGCCATGCTCGATTTCTCGGTCAAGCTCACCGAAACACCGGCGAAAATCGACGAAGCGGACCGCGCTGGCCTGCGAAGGGCCGGGTTCTCGGATCGCGACATCTGGGACATCGCCTCCACTGCAGCATTCTTCAACATGTCGAATCGGGTAGCGGCCGCTGTCGATATGCGGCCCAATTCAGAATATCACGCGATGGTGCGATAGGGGCACCGATAACGCGGTTTCGCCGAACGCAAGCGGCCGACGTTTGAGCATGATGCTGAACCGAAGGTCAGCATCAGCAAAACGCGTAGCCCCTCATCGCCCTGCCGGGCACTTCTCCCCGTAAAACGGGGAGAAGAGAGCCTTGATCGCGGATTCGCCAAGCGCCAACGCTGTGAATTTCCGCGCCACCGGTGCCGCCAGCGCTCCTCTACCCGCTTGCGGGGGTGAGGAGTGGTCGCCGAGGCG
>JBEVEP010000392.1:0-21022 GCA_040512755.1 Mesorhizobium sp. | reverse complement strand
GGGCGGCTGCCCGGCCACGCCTCCAAAGGCAGAACGGCCTCCCCGCAGCAGCGGGAAGGCCGTGTCTTGTAGGGCTTCGCCAACGTCAGCGAAACGTGTGGAGCAAGGCCAGGTCGGCTCTTCTCCTTACAGGAGACGGCCCAAGCCTTGGCGAACCGTTCGCGCTATCAGCACGGCGCCGAGTAGATGGTGCCGTCCGAACGCTGGTAGCGGCAATACTGCGTTTTGGGAGCGGTCGCGGATCCCACAGCTGCGCCAAGGATGGCGCCACCGGCAGCGCCCGCCAGCGTGCTGCCTGTATTTCCGCCCACGGCCTGTCCGACCAGTGCGCCGGCGCCGGCGCCGATCAGCCCGCCAGTCGCGGCACGCTGCTGCTGCTGCGTTTCGCATCCTGCCGCGAACACGGTCAGAACTGAAACGAGACTCAAGGCAACTATCCTGGATTTCACAATTTCTCTCCTTGCAATGACTACAAGTTCATCTTCAGCACCACCAGGAGAGCATCTACCTGGCGATGCAGGGTACCACGGACGCAACTGTAGCTGCTCAAACAGCAGGCCGCCTCCGAAGCTGAATAGAACACTTGGGCGTGTGCGGCTAGCCGGTTTCTTGGCCAAGCACCAACAAGTGCGTCCAATCCCCCGGACTTGGTCCTACGCAGCCTTAAGTGGTAGCTGAGCTTTTCTTCGGTGGCCAACCCATTCGCGTGCTGTTGGCAGGTTGTCTGCAACCGCTCGGCCATTCCGGTCACAAAACCGAGCAAGGCTGTCATACAAATACGAAGAGAACAGAATGTTGTTTTTCTTGTGTAAATTGGCGTAGCTGTACCTCTCGGCTTGACGGCTGTCTCATTCCCGTTACACATGACAGTTCTGATCTCATGATGGGCCGAAGGGGAAGATTGCTGAGGGCATGAGTGCATCGAACACAACAACGGCAGCGGAGACTGCCCAGTTTTCCGACACTGGTCTTCTGCTTGTGGTTGCCGCGCTGGCAGCGTCTTTCGTTCTATTCGGGTTCATCATTTCTGGCCCTCGGGAAGTCTTCGAGGGACTTCCGAAGGTTCTGCTCGCCCGCGACACGCTGATCACCGACTATATCGGCGTCGGCGGAATCGGTGCGGCTTTCGTCAATGCCGGCCTGCTCACCCTCATCGCTGCATGGATCTACCGCCTGTCAGGGGCGAAGATCGGGGGTGCCGCCGTCGCTGCCCTGTTGCTCGTCCTGGGCTTTGCTCTTTTCGGCAAGAACCTGCTCAATATCTGGCCCATCGTGGCCGGCGTTTATCTCTACACGCTGTTCAAGAACGAGCCTTTCTCTGGTCACATCAACACCGCCTTCTTCGGTTGCGCGCTCGCTCCAGTGTTCTCGGAAATCCTGTTCAGCACCGCCATTCCGTTCTCGGTCAGCCTGCCGCTTGGAATCTTCACCGGTCTTTTGATGGGCTTTGTGCTGGCGCCCGCCGCGGCCCATTTGTTCAAGGCCCATATGGGGTTCAGCCTTTACAATATGGGGTTCACTGCCGGCATCGTCGGCTCGCTCACTGTCTCCATCTACAAATCCTACGGTTTTGTTCCTGATCCTGTTTTCATCTGGAGCACCGGCAACAATACGCTGCTTGCCTCCTTTCTCGGCGCCCAGTTCCTGGCGCTGATCGGAGCCGGTCTCCTCCTAGACCGGGCAGCCTTTGCCAAGGTGCCGGAAATTGTCGCGCAAACTGGCCAATCGCCCAGCGACTTTATTGCTTCTGTCGGTGCCGCGCCGACCCTCATCAATATGGGTCTTAGCGGTTTTGTCGGACTTGCCTATGTGCTTGCCGTCGGTGGTGATCTCAACGGCCCGGTGATCGGCGCTTTGTTCACCATCGTCGGCTTCGCGGCTTACGGCAAACATCCAAGAAATGTCGCGCCGATCATGATCGGCGTGTTCCTGGCGACCTTGCCGAAAACCTGGACGCCGGCGGACCCATCGGTCCTTCTGGCGGCGCTTTTCGGCACCAGTCTTGCGCCGGTCGCCGGCCGCTTCGGCTGGCATTGGGGCATTATTGCCGGCTTCATCCACGTATCCGCAGCGCTCAGCGTCGGCGTCTTGCACGGCGGGCTGAACCTCTACAACAACGGCTTTGCGGCCGGCATCGTGGCAATGACGCTGGTTCCCGTGATCATCGCGATACAGTCCCGCTTGGGAACCGGCCCCGAGGAGAACCTGTAGGATGGTACCTGCCCGCTGCATTCCGCGAGAGATGTCCAATGTCCGGCGTCGGCATTGCTTGGGTACCCCTGCTTGGCTATTCAGTGGAGGCGGACCATGGTGACGTCGAAGCCAGCCGGTTTCCTTCCCTGCATGCGGCCTCTGCCGCGCGAAGCGGCGCTGGCCGTTCTCAGACAGCCACGCTCGCGGAGACTGTAGATGCCTTCAGGAAGCGAAAAACCGGTTTCGCGGTTCGCGCCGCAGGGCATGATCACCCTCTGGATCGTGCTTTTCGTCGCGTGGATGGTGGCCAATTCCACCCTGGCGGTCGAGGTGGCTCTGACCGGCGCGGCCATAACGTTTGGCCTCGCCTATATTTTCACCGTGCGTGGCGACGTATGGCGGCACATTCGCTGGACCCCGAGCGGGCTCTACCATTTCCTCGCTTACACCGGGACTTTCATCGTCGAGCTCGTCAAGGCCAACCTCAACATGATGCGCTATGTCTATTCTCCGCGCATCGACATCAAACCGGGGATCGTCAAGGTGCGCACACGCCTCAAGTCGCCGATCGGACGGCTGGCGCTCTGCAATTCCATTGCCCTGACCCCCGGCTCTCTCGTTCTCGACGTCAAGGACGAGACGATGTTCATTCACTGGCTCGACGTCCAGTCGACCGATATCGACGAGGCGACGAAAGCCCTGGCTGAGCCTTACGAAAAGCACCTGGAGAAAGTCTTTGGCTGAAACCATCCTCCAGATCGCCGGCGTGCTGATTTTCTTTGCCATCCTGTTCAGCGTGATCCGTCTGATACTCGGGCGAACGGTCGTCGACCGGATCGTCGCCGTGGACACGCTGACCGTCATCTCCATCTCGTTGATTGCGCTCTATGCCCACGTCTCCGGCCGCTTCGTCTACATCGACGTGGCCCTCGTCTACGGGCTTCTGAGTTTCCTGGCGGTGCTGGCGATCGCCCGCTTCCTTGAAAAGAGGCTTTGATGCAGGAACTGCTCATCCTTCTGATGTGCTTCAGCATCCTTGTCAGCGGCGTGCTGGCGGTCACCCTGCATAGCCTGATGGCCGCGATGGTGAGTTCGAGCCTTGCAGGCCTGTTTGCGGCGGTTTCCTTTCTGCTGCTGGCGGCGCCTGACGTTGCCATGGCGGAGGCGGCCATAGGCTCGGGGCTTGCGACATTCATCTTTCTCTATGCGATCCACAAGACCGGCAACGGGGATAGCTGAGCATGACCGAACTGATCGGAAGCTTGATCATCCTGACCGGCGCGGTGTTCCTGTTTTCCGCCGGTCTTGGGCTGCTGCGCATGCCGGACGCCTATACCCGCATTCAGGCCGGCACCAAGGCCTCGACCCTTGGCAATATGCTGGTCCTCATCGGGCTCGCCTTCTATCACCCGGATTGGACCTTCAAGCTGATCCTGGCGGTGTATTTCGTGCTGATGACCAACCCGGTGTCGTCGCATGCGCTGTCGCGCGCCGCCTACCTGTCGCGCACACCGATGACTCGGACCACGATGACAGACGCGCTGGCGGAGGCGGAAGCGAAGACGGGCGAGGAGACCGCGTCATGATCCGGCAAGCCTCGATCCTTCTCGCAGTCATCCTGTTCGCACTGGTCTTCCTCCGCATCATCGGCGACTACACCGAGATGCAATCGCTTCGGCCGCTCGCCGAATACTATGTCACGCAAGGGCCGATCGAACTGGGCGCTCCCAACATCGTGACCGGCATCCTCATCACCTATCGCGGCTTCGACACGCTGGGCGAGGTGGCTGTGCTGTTCATGGTCGCGGCGAGCGTCGGTTTGCTGTTGAAGAAAAGCGACGGCGAGACTGACGAGCCCAAAAAAGATGAGCCGAGATACGAGACAAGCGAGATCGTCGCGACCGGCACGCAGGTGCTGCTGCCGCTGATTTTCACCTTCGGCGCCTATGTGATCGTCAACGGCCATCTCTCCGCCGGCGGCGGCTTCCAGGGCGGCGCCATCGCCGCCTCCGGCGCGATGCTGCTCCTGCTGGCGCGCCCGGGCTCCGCCCTCAATACGGCAGCGCTCAGCATCATCGAGTCGCTCGCCGGCGTGTTCTACGTTTCGATCGGCATTCTCGGGCTGGTGCTGGCCGGCGGCTTTCTCGACGGTCGTTTCCTGCCGGCAGGCGAATTCGGCACATTCATCAGCGCCGGCGCCATTCCGCTGATCTCGGCCCTGCTCGGCATCAAGGTCGGCGCCGAACTCAGCGTCATCATCGACCGTTTCAGAAGCTGATTGGGGCAAGAATGACGGGGCTACCGGTTTCCACCATCCTTTTGATCACCGGCTTCGGCCTGGCGCTGATCGGCATCTGGGGCATGCTGACCCACCGCAACCTCATACGCATTATCATCGGCTTCGCGTTGATCGATACGGGACTGCATATCGTGATGGTCGCAACCGGCTATATCACGGGCGGCACAGCGCCGATCATCGACGCGGCGCTGGGCAAGGCTGAAGCCGGCCAGCGCGCGATCGACCCGATCCCGTCTGCTCTGGTCGTTACGGCGATCGTCATCGGCCTTTCGGTCACGGCCATCATGCTGTCCTACGCGATCCGTCTTTACGCTGCCAAGAAGACGCTCTCGATCGACGCGTTCACGGAGTCGAAATGGTAGAGGGCCTTTTTCATCCGCTGAACATTTTTCTGTTCGGCCTGGGCGGCGGTTTCGTCATTCCGCTGCTTTACCGGCTCGGCAAAACCTGGCTGACTGCCGGTTTCTTCATCGCGCTGGCCGGAATCACGATGGTCAGCGGCGTGTCCTTTCTCGGCCTGCTCCAAGGCGGCCCATCTATCGAAGTGCTGACGGCTGGCGCGATGCCGCCGATTTCGATCAATCTGCGCTTCGGACTGTGGGAAGGTTTCTTCACCTTCAGCACGAATGTCGTGGCGCTACTCGGCGCCGTGCATTTATGGAATCGCCTGCGCGGAAACTATGCCGCCCTGCTGCTCTATCTGATCCTCGTCATGGGCATCAACGGCATGGTCATGACCCGCGACCTCTTCAATCTTTTCGTCTTTCTCGAAATCGTCTCCATCGCGACCTACGGCCTTTTAGGGCTGGAGCGGACGCCGGCGGCCATGGCGGCGGCGTTCAAATACATCATGGCGACGGTCATCGCCTCAACCTTCTTCCTGCTCGGCGCGGTGCTGCTCTACTACACCACCGGCACGCTCAATATCGATGCGCTCATAGAGGCCCGCGCGCAGATCGCCGGTCCGATCGGCTTGACGGCCCTGCTGCTCCTGCTTGCCTGCCTGATCGTCGAACTGAAGCCTTTTCCAGCGAATGGCTGGGGTCTGGACGTCTACGAGACTGCCCCGAGCGGCGTGGCCGCCATGGTCTCGGTCGGTGTCTCGGCCGGCGTCTTCTTTGCGCTCCTGAAACTTCTGCCCTTGTTCGAGGGGCAACTTGGGCTGATCGCTCTGTCGGGTGGCATCACGTTCCTCTTCTCCAACCTCATCGGTTTGACGCAAACGAAGATCCAGAGGCTGCTCGGCTATTCTTCGATCGGCCAGATGGGCTTGCTGGTGCTGGCCCTGGCGCTTCTGCAGCAGATTGGCGCGAGTGCTTCGATTCCGCTGGTGGTGGGTGGCCTTTTCGTCAACCACCTGTTCGCGAAGGCTGGCCTGTTCTGGTTCGCCGGCGTCATCAGGTGCGAAGAGGTCAACACGGTCACCAGCCTGTCGCGTCGCCCGCTGCTGATTGCACTGCTCGCCCTACTGATGGTGGCGATCGCCGGCCTCCCGCCCTTTCCCGGCTTCTGGGCCAAGTGGGAACTGGTGATGCAATTGACGAGCGCCAACCGCCTGCCCTGGATCGGCGTGATCCTTGCCGGCTCGCTGCTCGAAGCTGCCTACATGTTCAACTGGTTCGCCCAGGCGCTGCGCCGGCAAGAAGACGAGGCGGCCGAACCTGTGCCCGCGCTGGGCGCCCTCATGCCTGTCATCGGCATGGCGGCGCTTCTTGTTGCTGCAGGTTATGTTGCCGCACGGCTGTCGGGCGCGGGCCATTTGTGGCTGTTCGCGCCACTGGCTGTCGGCGCAGTACTTTGTGTCCTTGACCGGCTGCCGGGACGAGTAAAGGGGATAATTGCGCTCCTTGCCGTGCTGGTGGTTGGTAACTGGCTAAGACAGGACGTTGCCGGAATTGCCGGTCTTTTTGCGACGCTGCTCCTGGTCGGCGGACTCGTGATCGCCTCGGCCAGCCTTTACCGCGATGATCCGCGGGCCGGCTACTATCCCATGCTTGCGGTGCTTCTACTCTCTATCATGGCGCTGCTGCGGTCTTCGACCAGCCTCGAGTTCTTCTTCAGCTGGGAGATGGTGACGCTCGCTTCCTGCTTCCTGATCGCCAAGAGCCAGGGCGCCGGCCCGCATGTTCTGAAATTCCTTCTGTTCTCGCTGCTGGCCGCCTTCTTCCTGCTGGCGGGCTTTGCCAGCATTGCATCGATCAGCGGCACGACCGATCTCTCTGTGCTTGTCACACAAGGCCCCGAGGCGACGCTTGCCTTCGTCCTGCTGGCAATTGGGTTCCTCATCAAGGCCGGGGCGGTGGGCGCACATATCTGGATGCCGGGCGCCTATGCCGAGGCAGACGACGACTTCAGCGCCATGCTGTCGGGCGTCGTCAGCAAGGTCGCGATCTTCGGCCTCCTCACGTGCACCTATCTGGCGATCCGCTCGGAAGTGGGTCTGGAACTTGCTCATGCCATGGCCTGGGTGGGGATGCTCACCACTGTCGCGGGCGCGCTGATGGCGCTCGGACAGGACGATTTCAAACGTCTGCTCGCCTATTCCAGCATGAGCCAGCTCGGCTATATCGTTACGGCGACTGCGCTGATGAGTCATCTCGGCTGGGTCACCGCGCTCTATCTCGTCGCAAACCACCTGATGGTGAAGGGCATCCTGTTCCTGGCGCTCGCAGGGATCATCCTGCGCACCGGAACGCGCAGCTTCAGCGAAACCGGCGGGCTCGTGCGCGCCATGCCGCTCACCTTCGTGACAGCTCTGGTTGCCATCGTCTCAATGTCGGGCTTGCCGCCGCTGATGGGGTTCGGCGGAAAATGGCTGCTGCTCAGCGCGATGACCGACAAGGGCTGGTACGCGCTCGCTGTCGGCGGGCTTTTTGCCACCTTCCTCGGCTTCCTCTACATGATCCGTCTGGTCAGCGGCCTTTTCTTCGGCGAGCGGAAGCCCGGCCAGGCGCAGATCGAGGAAGCGCCAGCGCTGCTGCTGCTTCCGCAATTCGTGCTGATTGCGGGTATCTTTGTCCTCTCATTCTTCCCCAAACTCCTGATGGATCCGGTCTCGGCCGCAATCGATCCGCAGTTCGCGTCCACGCTGGTTTGGGAAGGCATGTCGCTCAAGACGATCTACGGCTACTGGAACCCGACTCCGGTCATGATCATATCTGTTTCAGTCGCGGCCTTTCTGTTTGCGTTCTTCTGGCTTCTTTACCGCGGCGGTGGGCGCGATATCGGAAATCTCGGTTGGTTCTACACCTACTACCGCCCGATATTCAGCTGGAGCGTGCCACCCCTGGCGATCGCGTTCTGGCAGGGGGTCTCGACAGCCGCGGTCGCCACGGCGTCGTCAGTGCGGAAGGTCTATACGGGCAACGGCCAGACCTATGCGCTTTATGTGCTCTATTATTTCCTTGCGATCTACTTGGCGAACGCCGGGATCGGCAGCCTGCGCGCCGGAGGTTTGTGATGGAGAGCGATGAGGAAGCTATCCCGCTGCACCTCCTGCGCCTGGTCAGCCCAAGCCTTCCTGTCGGCGCTTTCTCCTACTCGCGCGGCCTGGAATGGGCCGTCCGGGCCGGCTGGGTAACCGACGAGAGCACAGCCCGCGACTGGATCCACGGCACGCTCGAGAACAGTTTCGCCGCACTCGATGGCGCGCTTTTCTGGCGGATGATGCATGCTCTGCAAGGTGACGATCATGAGCGGTTCGTTCATGCCGATGCGTGGCTGGCCGCCGGCCGGGAAAGCCGGGAAATGCAGCAGGAGGACCGGCGAATGGGCGAGGCCCTGCTTCGCCTGCTTACCGAGCTCGGCGTACCATCCGCGCTGCGCTACGCGAAATCCGAGCTGACCTATCCGGCTGCCTTCGCGCTCGCCGCCCATCATTGGAAGGTTGCGCCGGCCGCGGCCTTGAAAGGACTGATGTGGAGCGTCATGGAAGCGCAGGTTGCCGCTGCGATCCGCCTCGTGCCACTCGGGCACACCGCCGGCCAACGTATCCTGATCGATGGCGTGAAGGCGATCGAACACAGCCTCGCGCTGGCCAGAGCACTCGATGATAGTCAGATCGGCAATGTCTCAGTCGGCATGGCCATGGCGAGTGCCTGGCACGAAACGCAGTACAGTCGGCTGTTTCGTTCATGAAAGCATAGTGCCTTTCCGCGCCGTCTCGCCCGGCCGTTCTTTGAGAGCCGCGAGCGAAATTCAAATCCCTCCTCATGCAGGAGACTGACCGGCGCTCAAAGCGTCAGCGCGGCGGGCGCCAGTGCAGTGCGCACTTGAGCCTGCTGCCTGCCAAAACGCGCGGCCCTGGAGATTTTTAGGCGACACGCGCCGCGCTGGAACAGTTCCAAGGAGAGTGGAACGGTATCCGTCCGGGGTTCGTCAAAACAAGAGTTAAGCGGGTTCAGCGTCGTCATCAAACGCTGAACCGCTCTGTAGCTTTCATGCCACACGTGCTGCGTTGCGCAGTGGTTCCCCGCCCTCAGCGTTTCAAGCTTGCGATATAACGCCTGCGATTGTCCTCCGGCGTAGTCGCTTCGGCAGGCGGCACGGGCACGAGCGCCTTGAAGCCGTATTGGCCAATGAGCATCGTCCATGTGACGATGACGAAGGTCGAGGTCAGGACCGGCATGCCGATCGGCGCCAGGAAGATGGCGACCGATGCCCACAGCCACGTCGTCACGATCACGCCGAACACGGTGTAGATGAAACTCTGCCAGGTCAGCACGAGGAAGAAGCCGCCAAGCGCGATCGCCGTCAGCGCTGCGTTGTAGCCGAACAGTCCGTCGCGGATCGCGCCTTCCGGCGCCCCGAAAATCACTGCCACCAAGGCGGCCAGAGCAGCGCCCATGAGCGCCATTCCAGCGCCGATCCGCGAATTCACGGCCATGCCGACCAGGATCAGGTAGCCGCTGATCCAGTTGTCCTGGAAGAATATCTGTCCGATCGCGTTACCGATCCCCATGTACCAGGTCGGCAGCACATAGGCGACGCCATCCGGAAACTGATCGGGAGACACCGGCTTGGCCAGCGGGCCGGCGTCGATGCTGTCGAATTTCAGCACCGCGAACAGGAAAAGCCATCCGATAAAGACGAAGGGCATCGTCAGCGCGGCGACCTTGTGCGGCGCAAGCAGCGTGGCGATGCTGGAGAATGCGACGGTGGTCAAGGCTGCAGCGAAAGCGATGTAGATCGTCATGTAGAAGGACGGCACTGCTCCGGTTCGGAAATTTTCGCTGGTGAAAGCAACAAGCGAGAGCGCCACCAGTGCGCCGTTGAAGCCGAACAAACCGTCGCGGATCAGTCCCCTGTCAGCTTTGAGAGCGATTGCGGCTGCGGTGCTGACGACCACGCCGAGGAGGCATATCGAGCCGTAGATCCACGAGTTGAAGAAAAGTGCCGCAAGGATGATCAGCCCGGAAAGCGGGTTGTTCTGAAAAACGACCTGACCGACGCCACGCAACGTCCAGTCGACAAAACCGAGCGTTGGATGATCCTGAAACTGGTTCGGGTTCACGATGTCTTCTCCCTCAATAATAGCCACCGACTCGTCCGGGACCAGAGGGTTGCTTCACGGAGCGGCGACATCTTTGATGGAACGAGAGCCCCCGCTCTTCCCTTCTGGTGCATTGAACCCGGACGCATTGCCGGGTCCAATGCTTATTCGTTCCTATCAGAACAGGAAGTAGCGCTGCGCCATCGGCAGGACACTCGCCGCCTCACAGGTGATGACCTTGCCATCGACCCGCACCTGATAGTTCTGAGGATCAACTTCGATCCTTGGCACGAGCCCGTTGTGGATCATATCCTTCTTGCGGATCGAGCGCGTGTTGCGCACGGCGACCAGCGCCTTCTTCAGATGCAGCCTCTTGCCGATACCGTCGTCCAGCGCGGCTTTCGACACGAAGGTCACCCCAGTCGATGCACGCGCGCGGCCGAGAATGCCGTACATGGGCCGGTAGTGCACCGGTTGCGGCGTCGAGATCGACGCGTTGGGGTCCCCCATCGGCGCGGTAGCAATCATGCCGCCAAGCAGGACCAGCGACGGCTTGACGCCGAAGAAGGCCGGTTTCCACAGGACCAGATCCGCGCGCTTGCCGACTTCGATCGAGCCGATCTCATGGGCAAAGCCATGGGTGATGGCCGGATTGATCGTGTATTTGGCGACGTAGCGCTTGGCGCGGAAATTGTCGTTGCGCTTGCTGTCTTCGTCGAGCGGGCCGCGCTGCATCTTCATCTTGTGCGCCGTCTGCCAGCAGCGCAGCGTGGTTTCGCCGATCCGGCCCATCGCCTGCGAGTCCGACGACATCATGGAAAGCGCGCCGATGTCGTGAAGAATGTCCTCGGCCGCGATCGTTTCCTTGCGGATGCGGGATTCCGCGAAAGCGACATCCTCCGGAATCTGCGGACTGAGGTGGTGGCATACCATCAGCATGTCGAGATGCTCGTCGATGGTGTTGATGGTGTATGGCCGTGTCGGATTGGTGGAAGACGGCAGGATGTTTTCCTGTCCCGCCGCCGTGATGATGTCCGGGGCATGGCCGCCACCAGCGCCTTCCGTATGGAAGCTGTGGATCGCCCGGCCCTTCATCGCCGCGAAAGTGTCCTTGACGAAGCCGCTCTCGTTCAACGTGTCCGAATGGAGCGCGACCTGGATGTCTTCCTCGTCCGCGACGGTCAGGCAATTGTCGATCGCCGCGGGCGTAGTGCCCCAATCCTCGTGCAGTTTCAGGCCGATGACACCGGCGCGGATCTGCTCACGGAGCGGTTCGGGCTTACTGGCGTTGCCCTTGCCCAGAAGGCCAACATTGATCGGCAGGTCTTCGATCGCCTCAAGCATGCGGTGGATGTACCAGGGCCCCGGTGTGACGGTGGTCGCCAGCGTACCCACGGAGGGTCCCGTTCCGCCGCCCACCAGTGTTGTGGTGCCGGACGTAAGCGCCTCCTCTGCCTGTTGCGGCGCTATGAAATGAATGTGCGTGTCGATGCCGCCTGGCGTCAGAATTTTGCCTTCGCCCGCGATGACGTCGGTGCCGGGGCCGATGATGATGCTCACATTCGGCTGAATGTCCGGATTTCCGGACTTGCCGATCGCCGATATGCGGCCATCCTTGATTCCGACATCGGCTTTGACGATGCCCCAATGATCCAGAATGATGACATTGGTGATCACCACATCAGCGACTTCGGCTGCGAGACGCTGGCTCTGGCCCATGCCGTCCCGGATCACCTTTCCGCCACCGAAAGTGACTTCGTCGCCATATGTCGTATGGTCTTCTTCGATCTCGATGATCAGTTCCGTATCGGCAAGCCGAACCCGGTCGCCTTTGGTGGGGCCGTAGAGATCGGCATAGTTCTTCCGTGCAATCTTTGCCATCTCAGCTCTCCAGCTTGCCCATTACCAATGCGTTGAACCCATAGACTTCCCGATTTCCGGCGAGCGCGACCAGCTCGACGCTGCGCGCCTGCCCCGGCTCGAACCGGACGGCCGTTCCAGCAGGAATGTTCAGGCGGAAACCTTTTGCCTGCGCTCTGTCGAAGACAAGCGCCGTATTCGTCTCGAAGAAATGATAGTGGGAACCGACCTGGATAGGCCGGTCGCCCGAATTGGCAACTTCGATCGTGCGCACCTCGCGGCCGGCATTGAGCTCGAGAGTGCCCTTCTCAAGAAAATATTCGCCCGGGATCATGTGCTTCCCCTCACGGTATCGGATTGTGGACGGTGACCAGCTTCGTTCCGTCCGGAAACGTCGCCTCGACCTGGATGTCGTGGATCATCTCCGGCACGCCTTCCATCACGTCTTCCCGTGTGAGAAGGGTTGCGCCGTAAGACATCAGTTCGGCAACGGTCTTGCCATCACGGGCGCCTTCGAGGACCGCAGCCGAGATGTAGGCAATGACTTCGGGATAGTTCAGTTTCACTCCTCGTGCCTTGCGGCGTTCAGCCAGCAATGCTGCAGTGAAAAGCAAAAGCTTGTCTTTCTCACGCGGTAACAGTTCCATCGCAGACCCTCTCAGACCGTCTTCTATGTTGCCCAGATTCGCGGCGCGCTCGCAGGCTTTCCCTGGCGCACCTCCCTGAGTGCATCCCATGCTCGAGCGAAAAGTGCCTTTCCTTCCGCAGCTTGCGGCCCAAGGTAACGGCAGACCACAATGTGCTCGAGCTGGCTGACGGAGAAGACTCTGCCAGAGTCGACCCCGACGGCGCTGCGGACACGATCCGCCACATCGTCATCCGCATCCGCATTTGCGGTATAGACCATGGTACCGAATACAGGATTTCCGGCAAAAGCATATGACGCCTCGCGCAGCGGAGAGCCGCCCGGCATACTGAGGCGTTCGAACCAGACCGGTTTGCCGTTTCTCTTTATTTCCAACCGCTGGCTGATCGCACCGGCGTCGAAACGTTCGCTGGCGGCCGGGCGGCCGAGGCAGATGAAATCCCAGCCCACATAGGTGGCGCCCTCACCCAGAGTGACGCTCGTGCTGATGTCGGAATTGGCGCCATCGAACACAATCGTTTCCTGAGGCAGGTATTCGCAGACGGCGTCCGCACCCACGTCAATGGTACAATGCTGCCCGCTCTGAGCGTGGAGCGACCTATAGAATTTGGTGGCTCCCGGTGTCGTCAGCAGCGCACGCGTGCCGGGTGCGAGATGAAATCGCATGTCGAGATGGTCGCCGCCGGCAACGCCCCCTGGCGGATGGAGGAGATAAACGTGACAGGTGCCGTCCACCTCCGGGTAGAAAGGCCGTTGCACGAGAAGCGGCCCAAGATGACGCCGCCGTTTCAACCGGGTGATCCCGCCACTTGCCTCAAACCACAGTTCAAGCTCCGCCAGCCAACTGCCCGGCTGCTGGTCATATGTAAAGCTATCAAGACGAACATCCTCGGCCAGCAAGATGATCTCCGCAATCTGCCCCCGAACTCAACCGCAGGCGGCGGGCGTCCAGAAGTCATAATTTTATACACTATACAGGCCACATTGATCAGTGCAACAAATTTTACAGCTTTTTTCAAAGGGTTAGTTGCGTTGTTTGGAGTATACAAGCCGTTCAGGAGTGTGCTAGCGTAGGATTCTATGAACTACCGGCGGTTGCCGGTCACGCAAGAGCGGTGGGCTCGCTCAGGAAGCTGGAGTTGCCCTGTGGCGCGCGGTCGGGAAACTACTGCTCGCACTTTAAGGGGTGTGAAATGTTGAAGGCGGTCGCGATACAACGGGCGTCAGAACGGGAAGCTGTCAGGTTTGGCCGCGCGCCAACTGCAAAGGCAGTGCTGGAGCACGACGAGCGCCATCTGCGCCGGCGTACGGTCAGCCTGACCGACGGCCGCAAGGTGTTTTTCGATCTGCCGGAAACGGTCGTGCTCGAGCACGGCGATGTCGTTGTCCTCGATGACGGAAGCCATGTTGAGATCGTGGCTGCGGACGAGCCGCTCTACGCGATCGTCGCTGCCGATCCTTTCCATCTGACGGAATTGGCGTGGCACATCGGCAACCGTCACCTTCCCGCCGCGATAGAGACCGACCGGATCCTCATCCGTCGCGATCATGTCATCAAAGCGATGCTAGAAGGGCTTCACGCGAAAGTCACGGATGTCATTGCGCCCTTCAATCCTGTGCGCGGCGCCTATGCCGGCGACGGCCATGGGCACCATCATGGCCACGATCACGGGCGCCACGGTCATGAACATGAAGGCCGCCGCCATGACGGCCATGCCCGTGAACACGATCATGGTCATCATCACCATCACGATTGAGGTGAACCCGCGACAGGGCTTGGTTGATTCGGCACATATCAGTTCGAGGCGATAACGCGTATGACATCGAAGAATGGACCTTTGCGGGTCGGAATCGGCGGCCCGGTCGGGTCGGGCAAGACCACACTGACCGAGAAACTCTGCAAGGCGCTACGCGACGAATTCTCCATCGCGGTCATCACGAATGACATCTACACCAAGGAAGATGCGATGATCCTGGCGCGGCGCCAGGCGCTCTCGGAAGATCGCATCATGGGTGTGGAGACGGGCGGATGTCCCCACACGGCAATCCGCGAAGACGCCTCGATCAACCTTCAAGCGATTGAGGAGATGAAGCGCAGGATTCCGGACCTCGATATCGTCTTCATCGAATCGGGCGGCGACAATCTCGCGGCCACCTTCTCGCCGGAACTCGCGGACCTTACGCTCTACGTTATCTCGGTCTGCCAGGGCGAGGAGATTCCCCGAAAGGGAGGGCCTGGCATCACGCGTTCGGACTTCCTGGTCATCAACAAGAGCGACCTCGCTCCCTACGTCAATGTCAACCTTGACGTCATGCGTTCTGACGCAGCACGGATGCGCGGATCGAGGCCCTTTGGCTTCACTGATTTGTCTCGCGGAAGTGGCCTGGACAGCGTGATCGACTTCCTTGTCGAAAACGGCGGGTTGCGCTTCGACAACCGCAAGACGGCATAATTCATGTTGGAGTATTGAAATCCGCAACGGCTTGAAAGCCGTGGTCATTTCCGAGACGGTAGCGCTCATTCCCAAGCTTGCAACGGCACAATTTGACGCTACAAACGGCCCTGAATCGACCAGGGTCTACAACCGGGGAAGGTATACAGTGTCTAAGGTTTTTCGAGGTTCTCTGAGCGTCTACGCCGCGTTACTGGCGATATTGGTGTCCGCATGTTCCCGCGAAAGCGAGGAGCCTGTGACCCAGATTCGCCCCGTGCGCACGATCATAGTGGAAGAGCACAATGGCGAGCGGGAAGTCCGGTTGGCAGGGACCGTCGAAAGCCAGATTCAAGTTGATCTTGCATTCCGCATCGGCGGGCGGCTTGTCGAGCGCCTCGTCAACGTTGGCGATGCGGTAGAGGCGGGTCAAGCGATCGCGCGGCTCGACCCCTCGGACGAGGAGAATAATCTACGGGCGGCCGAAGCGAGCTTCATCGCCGCGAACGGCCAGCTTTCCGAAGCCCGCCTCAACTATGACCGCCAGCGGCAGCTCTTCAATCGCCAGGTCGTCGCCCGTGCCGCGGTCGATCGGGCAGAACAGGCGCTGACCTCCGCCCAGGCTGCATCGGACGCCGCGCAAGCGCAACTCGGCATCGCGCGCCGTCGCCTCGACGATACACAGCTCTATGCGGACGCGCCCGGCGTGGTGACGGTGGTCGGCGCCGAACCTGGCGAAGTGGTGTCCGCTGGACGGATGGTAGCTCAACTGGCGCGCAACGATGGCAAGGATGCCGTTTTCAATGTTTCGGCATCGGTCGTCAGAGATAGCCCGCCGGATCCGGAGGTCACCGTCTCGCTGTCTGCCGCGGCCGGGATCAGCGCCAAAGGGCGCGTACGCGAAGTCTCGCCGCGAGCCGATCCTGTCACTGGCACGTTCCGCATTCGCGTCGGCCTGATCGACCCGCCCGCGGATATGCGTCTGGGCTCTCCGGTGACAGGCAGCGTGCATTTCGGCGGCGCGTCAGGGATCGAGATCCCGGCTAGCGCGTTGACGCGGACCTCTGGCGAACCGGCCGTGTGGGTGGTCGATCCGGCCAAGAACACTGTCTCGCTGCGCACAATCGAGATTGTGGATTTCTCCCCGACCTCCGTCATCGTTTCAGCCGGTCTCGCAGCTGGCGAAATCGTGGTTACCGCCGGCGTGCAGGCGCTGCGGCCGGGCCAGGAAGTGCGTCTGCAAGGTGGCGTATCATGATCGGCCCCAACCTCTCGGAATGGGCCATCAGGTCTCGCTCACTCACCATCTACTTCATGCTGATCGCGATCCTTGCTGGCGCGTTCGCCTTCATAGGGCTTGGCCGCGACGAGGATCCGACATTCACCATCAAGACAATGCTGGTCACTGCCGTGTGGCCGGGCGCTACGATGGAGGAAACCCAGAACCAACTGACCGACAGGCTGGAACGCCGGCTGCAGGAGACGACCGGGCTCGACTCCCTGCGTTCGATCACCAGGCCCGGCATCGTGACGATCTATGTCGACCTCGACGGCGCCTTTCCGCCCGAAGACGTCCGCAATGTCTGGCAGGAGGTCCGCAACAGCATGGGGGACATCCGTCACACCCTGCCTCAGGGCGTTGTCGGACCTTTCTTCAATGACGATTTCGGCGATGTCTTTGGCATCATTTACGGGTTCACGGCGGACGGTTTCACACATCGCGAACTCCGCGACTATGTCGACCAAGTGCGCTCGGCCCTGATCCGCGACGTCGATCTGATCGGCAAAGTCGAGTTTATCGGCGCGCAGAACGAGGAAATCCTGATCGAGCTGCAGCCTGATCAGGTAGCGGCAATGGGGCTCGATTACGGGCAGGTTTTCGCGGCGGTCGCGGCCCAGAACGCAGTTCGGCCATCCGGCACCATCAACAGCGGCAATGAGAACCTCTCGCTTCGGGTGTCGGGCGCGTTTGAACATGAAACTGACATTCTCGATGTCCCGATCAATGCCGGCGGACGCATGGTCCGGCTGGGCGATATCGCGGAGGTGACGCGCGGCTTCGTTGATCCGCCGGATTCTATCTATCGCGTGAACGGCAAGCCGGCGATCGGCCTCGCTATCTCCATGCGCGAGGGCGGCGACGTCCTCCAGTTGGGCGATCAGGTGAAAGCCTCCGTGGATCGCGCAATCGGCAACCTGCCGATTGGCATCAACACGTTCCTGGTTTCCAACCAACCGGATGTCGTCGACGTGGCGATCGGCGACTTCACGACATCGCTCTACCAGGCGGTGGCGATCATCCTGGCTGTGAGTTTCCTCACGCTCGGCGTGAGGCCGGGAGCCGTCGTGGCGATTGCCATTCCTGTGACGCTGGCAGCTGTCTTCCTGATCATGCAGGTTATGGGGATCGACCTGCATCGTGTCTCCCTCGGGGCGCTCATCATTGCTCTTGCCCTGATGGTCGACGATGCAATGACAACGGTCGATGCCACGTTGCGCGGTCTTTCCAGTGGTCTGACCATGGAACAGGCGTCGAGCTCGGCCTATTCGAAACTCGCGGCTCCTATGCTGACCGGCACGCTCATCACCATTGCCGGCTTTGTGCCTATCGGCTTTGCCGAGAGTCAGGCGGGCGAATACACGATTTCGCTGTTCCAGGTGGTGGCTATCGCACTGCTTACCTCATGGCTGGTTGCGGTGATTTTCACGCCCATAGTCGGCTCGATGCTTCTGAGAGCACCCAAGCAGGGATCTGAAGACAGCCAGGGCAGTTTTCTCGAGCGCTGGTATTCGCGCTTCCTGGCGTTTGCCATCCGGATGCGGTGGCTCACCATCGGGCTGAGCATTGCCCTGTTGGTGCTTGCCTTCCTCGGCATGACACGGGTGGACCGTCAGTTCTTCCCCCCATCGGACCGCAACGAGCTGATCGTGGACTTCCAGTTGCCACGGTCGAGCTCGATCTTCGCCAGCGAATCGGCCGTCGAGAAAATCGAGGACTGGCTGGGCAAGAACCAGAACGTCAACTTCTGGAGCTCTTATGTTGGCCGCAATGTTATTCGGTTCTATTTGCCGCTGGCTATCCTCCCGCCAAGCAATCACCACTCCCAGATCGTGGTCATGGCGAAGGACCTCGACGCTC
Organism: Mesorhizobium sp.; assembly: GCA_040512755.1. Taxonomy (GTDB): domain Bacteria; phylum Pseudomonadota; class Alphaproteobacteria; order Rhizobiales; family Rhizobiaceae; genus JBEVEP01. The sequence continues at coordinate 2,962 of JBEVEP010000392.1, read as the reverse complement.
GTGTTCGGCTTCAGGACGAACTGGAGGAGTTCCTGACCGACGCATTCCCGGAGGCGATCAGCCGTGTCAGCCCGCTGGAAATGGGCCCGCCGATCGGCTGGCCGCTGCAGTGGCGGTTGAGCGGGCCTGATTTTGAAGTGTTGCGGGACAAGGCGTTCTCGCTGGCGGAAGTCATCGCCAGCCATCCGGGCGCCGACCGCGTGCACTTCGACTGGATCGAGCCCGCCAGGCAGTTGCGGATCGAGATCGACCAGGATCAGGCGCGGCGCTTTGGCCTGACGAGTCAGAGCCTGTCGGCCATTCTCCAGACGGCCGTGTCGGGTGCGCCCATCACGCAGTTGCGCGACGGGATCTATCTGGTGAATGTCGCCGCGCGGGCGCATTCGCAGAACCGCATTTCCCTCGACAATCTGGCAACGATGCAGGTGCCCGTCCCGGGTGGCCGCACCGTTGCGCTCAGCGCGTTCACGACATTCTCCTTCGAGCAGGAACAGCCGCTCGTCTGGCGTCGGGATCGCGTGCCGACGTTGACAGTCCTTGCCGACGTGCGGGAAGGCACAACGCCAGAAACGGTCGTCGCGGGTGTCGAGGAGAAAATCGCGGCGCTATCGGCTGAACTGCCAGCCGGCTATAAGATCGAGCTCGGTGGCACCGCCGAAACGAGCGCTGAGAGCCAGGCTGCGGTGTTCGCGGTCATACCCCTGATGATCTTCATCATGCTGACCCTGTTGATGATCCAGCTGCGAAGCTTCGCCAAGACCACTCTGGTAGTGCTGCTTTTGCCGCTCGGCCTGATCGGTGTGGTGGGCGCGTTGCTTTTGTTCGGACGTCCGCTGGGTTTCGTTGCGATCCTCGGCATATTGGCGCTCATTGGCATGATCGCGAAGAATGCCGTTATCCTCCTTGTCCAGATCGCTGACGAGCGGGCAAACGGGCGTGGGGTTCAGGACGCGGTCACGACGGCGGCATCGAGCCGGTTACGGCCGATCCTGTTGACGGCCCTCTCGACCGTACTGGGCCTGATCCCGATTGCCCCGACACTGTTCTGGGGACCGATGGCCTTCGCAATCATGGGCGGCCTTCTGGTCGCAACGCTGCTGACATTGATCCTGCTGCCGGTGCTGTACGTCAGCGTTTACGACAGTGCATTCCCGCGCTGGGTCGAATCGGAAGGAATTCCGGGTGTAAATGAGACGTAGTCCGGTGGGGCGGCGGGCATGAACCGTCGTCCATTTTTGTGCTGCCTGTACGGCGGATGAAAGGAGTTATCATGTCTGATCTTGTCGTGATTGTTTATCCCAATGAGGAAAAGGCCGAAGAGGTGCGCAAGCGCCTGTTCGAATTGCAAGGCGAGTATCTCATCAAAATCGGCGACGCCGTCATTGCCACTCGGGACGACAAGGGCCGCGTCAAGCTGAACCAGGTTATGAACATGACAGCCGCCGGCGCTGCGGCAGGCAGCTTCTGGGGGCTGCTCATCGGCGTACTGTTCCTCAATCCGCTTGTCGGCGTTGCAGCGGGAGCGGGAGCGGGCGCGCTCGGCGGTGCGCTGACGGACGCTGGCATCAATGACGCGTTCATGAAGAAGTTGGCCCAAAGCATCGACCCCGGCAGCGCTGCGCTGTTCGTGCTGGTTCAGGAAATGACGACCGACAAGGTGCTGGCCGCAATCAAGGGTTATGGCGGCGTTGTGCTCAAGACTTCGCTTGACGAATCCAAGGAGCAAGTGCTCCGGGACGCGCTCAAAAATGCGGCAGCCGCCTCCTAGGCTGATTTGGCGGAAGACCGTCGCTTCCGGTGCGTGACGGATTTGCCGGTCCCATCAAATGGGGCCGGCTAATGCCCACGTGATCCGGAATCGCCGGGACGCGGCGGTGCGCCGCCGGTGCATGGCAGGAGATGGGCTCGACCTGTAGAAGTCTATGGACTCGAAAGCATCACTTGCCAGCAGCATCGCGTCATCGATGAAATCTCCCCGCCTTTTTGCAAAGGTCTAACCCATTGATTTTTCGTCCGACTTTTCCGAAAACCGCTACGCGTTTGTCGCGATGATGCTCTTCTCCGGCTGAGCAGCGACGGTGGGATCCATAATGCAGAGACAGAACATGGCCGATACCAAGGGCAGCCGAACGACAGGGGCAGTATCTGCGGTCGTGCTGATCATCGCGTTGTTGTACTTCGCGCAGTCCATTTTCGTGCCCTTCGTATTCTCCCTGTTCGTTGTTGCGCTCGTCTGGCCGATCCAGGCCGCGCTCCAGAAGAGAATGCCCCAGCTCCTGGCGCTCCTGATAACGTTGATCCTGACGATAGCGGTCATTGTCGTAGTCGGCTCTTCCGTCGTCTGGGGTTTTGGCAAGTTGGGTCACTGGCTCTTTCTCAACGCGGAACGCTTTCAGACAATCTATCTGAGCTGGACGGAATGGGCGGAAGAGCACGGTATCTCTGTTGTCGGACCGCTGGCTGATCGCTTCGATGTGCGGTGGCTTGTCGGCTTTACACAGACCATTGCGGGGAGGCTGAACAGCTTCGCCGGCTTTGCGACACTGCTGTTCATTTTTGTTATGCTCGGCCTGCTCGAGGTGGAAGATTTCAACCGGAGGCTGCGATCTCCTGCCATCCAGCCGTTTGGTGAAAAGACCCTTCTGGCGAATCGCGAGATCGCAAGAAAACTGCGTCGCTTCATGGTGGTCCGCAGCGTCGCGAGTGTGCTGACAGGCTTCGTCGTCTGGAGTTTCGCCGCGATAGCGGGTCTGGAGCTCGCCGCAGCCTGGGGCGCGATTGCCTTTGCGCTCAACTACATTCCCTTTCTCGGACCCTTGATTGCAACAGTGTTTCCGACGCTGTTTGCCATCGCCCAATTCGAATCCTGGCAAATGGCCGTCGTCGTTTTCATCTGCCTCAACCTGATCCAGTTTGTTATTGGCAGCTATCTCGAGCCGCTGCTGACCGGGGCGTCGCTGGC
>JBEVEP010000379.1:0-3771 GCA_040512755.1 Mesorhizobium sp. | reverse complement strand
CACACAAAACGAAAAACCCATCGTCGCCAGGGTATTAGCTAGCCGGACCTCCCAAATTCGCTCTACCAGGCCGCCGCCTCTGCGCAGGCCGGAACTTCCAACTATTCGGCCAAGTTATCGCTAATGGAGACCAAGTCCAGGGAACTAGGCCAATCCAACCAACTTTTTATAGGGGTGCCTGCGATCACAGCACATCGAGACACAAGTATTTCGGCGAACTAGGAGTCTGCAATGGCCGATATCGTGCTCATCAATCCTCGTTTTGAACTCTCCTTTTGGGGGTTTGAGCATTGCATGCGGTTATTTGGCAAACGTGCCAACTTGCCTGTCGCCTGCCTTGCCCTGCTCGCCGCACTTGTTCCGAAGCATCATCGGGTGACCTTGCCCGATGAAAATGTCGAGGACATCGACTTCGACTCTCTTTGCCGTGTCGATTTAGTCTGCTTAACAGGCATGAGCATTCAGGGGCCACGACTGGTTGAGATTCTAGACGAGTGCAGATCGCGTGGGGTGATGACCGTCGTTGGCGGTCCAATGGCCACGGTCGAACCAGAAGTCCTACAAAGTTTCGCGGATGTTATATTCGTCGGCGAAGCCGACACCACCTGGCCCCTTTTTTTGAGGGAATGGGAACAGGGCTGTCACAAAAGCCGTTACGAGCAGCCGGAAAAAACTGATCTAACATCACTGCCGCTTCCGCGGGTCGATTTGCTCAAGTCGGACCGATACATGTTTGGCAGTTTACAGATTTCTCGGGGTTGCCCATTTACGTGCGAGTTCTGCGACATCATCGTCACTTTCGGCAGGCGTCCCCGGCTTAAGACGAGTGAGCAAGTTTTGGCCGAGCTCGAATCTTTCCGCCTTGCGGGCCTCGGTATCATTTTTGTTGTCGACGACAATCTGATCGGCAACAAGAAAGCAATTAAGCCTGTGCTGCGCGAGATTGTTCGATGGCAGCAAGAACGGGCTTATCCGCTCACTCTCTTCACCGAGGCCTCTCTCGACCTGGCCGAGGATGAAGAACTCATGGAATTGATGGGGCTGGCCAATTTCCAAAGCGTTTTTATCGGCATTGAAACGCCGAATGAGGATTCACTTCGAGAAACCAAGAAACACCAGAATGTGCGGCCTAACGCCGGGACTCTTCTCGAGCGGGTGCACCGGGTGCAACGGCACGGAATTGACGTTTGGTGCGGCATGATCGTCGGGTTCGACCATGATGATCAGTCCATTTTCGAAGTCATGCCGAAGTTCCTCGCCGACGCGCGCATCTCTTCCGCCCTCATAGGTATGCTGCACGCGATTCCCACGACGCCGCTTTACGATCGGCTGCGTGAGGCTGGGCGGCTGAACGACGAAGAAGCGCGCGACCGATACGGTACAAACGTCATTCCGCTCGGGATGTCGCAGCAAGAACTGCGCGATGGATTTATCCGAGTGATGCAGGCTTGCTATAGCCCTGACCACTACTTCAAGTGCCTCGACGCACAATTCATCGGCGAAAATTTCAAGTTCACCCTGCACGAGCTTTCCTATTGGAAAAATCACCGTTGGGCTTGGGCGAAACGATGCTTTTTCAACTACGTTAAGTTTGCAGCGGTCGCCTCGCGGCTACAACGTGTGGAAAACCTGGCAGCGCGCTCGAGATACCGGTTGCAGCTCTTACGCATTCTACGCTCTCGCTGGAGGGAGCCGCATATTTTGTTCATCTATGCCCTCAAGGTGGCTTTTCACTATCACTACGCCGCGATCGCAGCGGCTTTGCATAAAGCCAGTGAAACGAGCGGTGCCATGCCCACCGCGGGACGATCGTTCTCCCAGGTAAGGCGGCGGGTCGAAGAGCCAGCAGCCGCCTAATCTGCCATGGCCCTCACAGTTACTTGGGCGGCACCGCCAGTGGTTCGCGTCTTCTCGTTGTTGCCATCACAGCATCTGCATGGGCGCAGATGCTCCGGGTCCGCTCTTGGGGGCAAAGCGGACTTGGCGATGTGCGCGCTAATGTCGGCTAATGACCGAAAGCTGACATGCGCGACGATGGCGATAACTGGTCAAAGCCCGAATTGATGAGGCGCCGGTGGAGGGCCAAAATTTGGCTGCGCGGCTCGCAACCGACTAGTGCACGACCCCCCTCTATTTTTGATCGCTGCGCGCAGCGTCAACGATTACGGCTGCCACCTCTTGCGGGTGAGACAAATACACCGAGTGGCTCGCACCTTCGATCTCAACGGTCTTGCTCTTGGCGCGCGCGTAATACCAACGCTCGAGATCAGGATTAATGATCTGGTCGCTGCCGGCGACTACGCCCCAACTAGGCTTCGTTTTCCACGCGGCCGCGGTCAGAGGCGTGTCGAAGACGCTGCCGGCCGCTAGCACTTGCGACCGCGCCGTGAACTCAGCCTGTTCGCGCGGCAAATCTGGTGCGAAAAGCTTGGGAAACTCCGTGGGATCGAGATAGGTAAAGCCATCCGCCGTTTTCTTAATCGCACCATCGGTCTTAGCAAGCACGCTCGGCGTCTTCTTGCCGAGCGCGCCTTCGTCTTCTCCGACATCGGGAGCGTGTGCGGCGACATATACCAGACCGACAACGTTCGGATGGACGCCGGCCTCTGTGATGATCGAGCCGCCATAGCTGTGGCCGACAAGGATTGTGGGGCCGTCCTGAAGGTCGAGAATGCGCTTGGCAGCGGTCACATCGTCGGCAAACGACGTTTCGGGCTCCTGCACCATAGTCACATGGAAGCCTTGCTTTGTGAGGATCTCATAGACGGGCTTCCATCCCGATGCGTCCACCCAGGCGCCGTGCACGAGCACGATGTTCTTGACGGGGTCGGCGCTTGCCGGCGCTGTCGACGAGGAAAGGGAAAGTGCAGCCGCAACGGCCAGCAACGTTTTGAGCTTCGTCATGTCACCGCCTCAAGTTTTTACCCGAGAACGCCTTCAGGTTTCAGGTTCGAATGAAGGCGAGCAGATCGGGATTGATCACGTCAGCATGGGTTGTCAGCATGCCGTGCGGATAACCCGGATAAACCTTCAGCGTGCCATTCTTAAGCAGCTTGATCGAAAGACGCGAGGCGTCATCAATTGGCACGATCTGGTCGTCGTCGCCCTGAGTAACGAGTGTCGGGACGGTGATCGCCTTCAGGTCCCCGGTCTGATCAGTCTCCGAGAAGGCCTTGATGCCCTCGTAATGTGCTTTGGCACTGCCGATCATGCCTTGGCGCCACCAGTTCTGAATCACTCCCTGAGAGACCTTCGCATTTGGGCGATTGAATCCGTAAAAGGGACCAGAGGCGACATCGATATAGAACTGGGCTCGGTTGGCAGCGAGCGCAGCGCGGAAATTGTCGAAGACCTCAATGGGAGTGCCACCGGGGTTGTCCTTAGTTTTCACCATGAGCGGTGGAACGGAACTGACAAGCACGGCCTTGGCCACGCGGCTTTGCGGCTGACCATATTTGGCAACATAGCGGGCTACTTCGCCGCCACCCGTGGAATGGCCAATGTGCACAGCATTTTTCAGATCGAGGTGCTCGACCACTGCCGATGCGTCCGCGGCGTAGTGGTCCATATCGTGGCCGTCGCTGACCTGACTCGAGCGCCCATGCCCGCGCCGGTCGTGAGCAACAACGCGGTAGCCCTTGCCGAGGAAATAAAGCAGCTGCGCGTCCCAATCGTCCGCGCTCAACGGCCAACCGTGATGAAACACAAGGGGCTGCGCATCTCTGGGACCCCAATCCTTGTAAAAGATTTCCACGCCGTCGTTAGTCGTGA
>JBEVEP010000374.1:0-27118 GCA_040512755.1 Mesorhizobium sp. | reverse complement strand
ACCAATCAAGGAGATCGCTTATGAAAACCGTACTGATCACTGGCTGTTCGTCCGGCTACGGCCTTGAGACTGCGCGTCATTTCCATTCGCAGGGCTGGAACGTGATCGCCACCATGCGCACGCCGCGCGATAGCATCCTGCCCCGCTCGGAGCGCCTGCGCATTCTGCAGCTCGACGTGACCAAGCCCGAGAGCATCGCGGGGGCTCTCGAAGCAGCCGGGCCGATCGATGTGCTCGTCAACAATGCTGGTGTTGGCGTCGTCGGCGCATTTGAGGCGACGCCGATGTCGCATGTGCGCAAGGTGTTCGAGACCAACACGTTCGGCGTGATGGCCATGACCCAGGCCTTGATCCCGCTGTTCCGCGCCCAGCGATCAGGCGTGATCGTCAATGTCACATCGAGCGCCACACTGGCCCCGATGCCGCTGGCAGCAGCTTACACCGCAAGCAAGCAGGCCATCGAAGGCTTCACCGGCTCGCTGGCTCACGAACTCCAGTACCTTGGCATCCGCGTCAAGCTCGTGGAGCCGGGCTATGCGCCGACGACGCGCTTTGCAGAGAATACGGAAGTACGCATCGAAGATTTGATCCCAGAGGCGTATACGCCGTTCGCGCAGCCTATCTTTGCCGCGTTCGCGAAGCCGGCCTTAGTGACGACGGAGTCCGATGTCGCAGAGGCCGTCTGGCGTGCCGCGAACGATGAAACCGGGCAGCTTCGCTTTCCAGCCGGCCCAGACGCAGTGGCACTCGCCAAAGCGAGCTAGTCCAGAAGCCTGTTCGTGCTGGTCACCATGATCCCGGTGATCCGGCACGGGCGTTTGCGCGAGGCGCTAAAAGAAACACCCTAAATTTCAGCCAGATAGGTTCACACGCTCCGGTGCGCCAATAAGTCGGAGCCCATGTTCGGCCTCGCGCTTCACGCATCTGGCATCACCTAAATCACGCCTGACCAGTCACCCTCCAGACGACATCGCCGACGTCATCCGCCACAAGCAATGAGCCGTCCGGGCCGAGGGAAACGCCGACCGGACGTCCATAGGAGGCTTTCTCATCCGGAGAGAGAAAACCGGTCAGAATGTCGCGCGGCGGCCCCGCAGGACGCCCGTTTTCGAACGGCACGAAAATGACCTTGTAGCCGCTCAAGGTGCTGCGATTCCACGAACCATGCTGGCCAATGACCATGCCATCAGGGAAACCCGGCAACGTACCCGCGGGAAGCCAGCAAAGACCCAGCGAGGCGGTATGCCCGCCCAGAGCGTAATCCGGCGTTATCGCTGTCGCGACCAGGGCGGGATCCTGCGGCACCCTGTCGTCGACGATCTTGCCCCAGTAACAATAGGGCCAACCGTAAAAGCCGCCGTCCCGTACTGACGTCAGATAGTCGGGCGGCGTTTCGTCGCCGAGGCCGTCGCGCTCATTGACGACTGTCCAAAGCATTCCGGCCGTCGGCTCCCATGCCATGCCAACCGGATTGCGCAACCCCGAAGCAAAGATACGCATGTGGCCGCTGTCGAGATCGAGCTCGTGGATCGCCGCGCGCCGCGCTTCGATCTCCATCCCGCTTTCGGCAATGTTGCTGAAGGAACCGACACCGACGAAAAGCTTGCGGCCATCAGGGCTTGCGATGAGGCTCCTCGTCCAATGTCCGCCGGGTGTCAGATCGGCCACCTTGCGCGAGGCCGCACGGATGCGCGTGGCGCCCGTTTTATAAGGGAAAGCAATGATCGCATCGGTGTTGCCGACATAGAATGTGTCGCCTAACAGCGCCATGCCGAACGGTTGGTTCAGCCCGTCGAGGAGCGTATCGCGGAATTCGGCCACGCCATCGCCATCGGCGTCACGCAGCAGGGTGATGCGATTTGGACTGACGCCGACCGCAGCAGCGCGCTTCATCGTGCTGAACACAGCGTAGTCGAACGCAGACTTGATCGGTCCCGCCACACTCAACGCCTCGGCGGCAAGCACATCGCCATTTGGCAACACGTAGATCCAACGAGGGTGTTTGAGGCCGGTTGCGAACGCATTCACGGCAAGCCCGGCGGCTGCGACCGGCTTCCTGCCCGGCGCCCATCCCTTTGCAGTGGGCATCTTCAGCGTCGGGATCCGCTGCGGCTTTGCCGCCGGGATTGTCGGGACATCGCCAAGGGCCGCAGCCAGCGAGTCGCCTCGCTGTCGCCGCAACAGGATCGCGCCGGCGCCGATCAGCGCGACGAACCGGGCGAAGGCGTCGGATAGGCTCATTGGACTTCACTGCCCGGCTCTGCGAACGCAGCAGACAAACCGGTTTCAGAACGTGAACTACCGGTTCGAACCCTCAAATCGGCGCTCCTTCGCAAAGTCGACCCGCAAACATCATATCCGGCGTCGCCGTCAAAGGAATAGGCTGCCAACGGGGCCCTCAGCCCGGCGCACGCCCACCGCTTCACAGCTTCCGTGCTATCGTTTCCCTTTGGCCGAGTGAGGAGCAGACCCGATGGATGTCATCGAGGCGATACACACACGACGATCGATCCGCGCATACGAAGCGCGCGATATCGAACGCAACCTTATCGAGGAAATCCTTTGGGACGCTGCGCAGGCTCCAACGCCGCCGGTAAGCGGCAGCGACCCTTTCGCGTTCGTCGTCATCCAGGGAGCGGAGTGGATCGCCGAATGCGGAGCGCTCGCATTGCAATACGCCCGGGAGCATCGCGCACCGGGTCCAGGCTATGACTGGGTCGATCAACCGGGCTTCTCCGTCTTTTTCAACGCACCAATCGTGATTGTGATTTGCGGCTTTGCCGGGAGCAGACAGGCAATTCAAGACTGCAACCGGGCGGGCCAGAATCTCATGCTGTCCGCGCATTCGCGTGGACTGGGCACATGCTGGGTGGGATCGCCGATGCAATGGATCGGCGACAGCCAGACAAAAGCCGACCTCGGCATTCCGGCAGGCTATGAGGCGCTGGCTGTATTCACCTTAGGCTACCCGGCAGACACACCAGCCGGAAAGCCGCGCCAGCGGCCGAGGGTGATCTGGAGGTAGCTCCGACTTTCGATTGAACCCTCGCCGGGGCCTGACCTATCATGCCCGCAGCGCTTCCCGGAAACCGGCTCCCCGTTCACGCGCTGAGCCCTCCCGAATGGAACGAAGAATGATCGACATGATGCGCTTGCCACTCGACGGTCTTTTTCTCGGTCGTGCGCGATCGGCGGCCAAACACTATCCGCTCGTCGTAACGGTACGGGCTGGCGAAGTGGTTGATATCACGTCGCGCCAAGCTCCCACCGTGCGTGATGTGTGCGAAATGGAAGACCCCGCTGGCTATGTTCGCTCCGCAAAGGGTCAGCCGATCGGCCGTCTCGAAGATGTCGCCCAAAACAGCTTCGAGGCGGTTCGCGATCCGGAACGGCCATTTCTTCTCTCCCCGGTTGACCTGCAGGCGGTGAAAGCATCCGGCGTCACTTTCGTCGTCAGCCTTTTGGAACGCGTCATCGAGGAACAGGCGCGCGGCTCCGCCGAGAAGGCCGACACCATCCGCAAGGATATTGTCGGTCTCATCGGCCACGACCTGTCGAAACTGAAGCCGGGGTCGCCGGAGGCCATGGAAATCAAGGCGCGGTTGATCGCACGCGGAGCCTGGTCGCAATATCTTGAGGTTGGCATCGGACCCGACGCTGAAATCTTCACCAAATGTCAGCCGATGGCGTCCGTCGGGTTCGGCGCCGACGTAGGTGTGCATCCGATATCGACCTGGAACAATCCCGAACCGGAGATTGTGATTGTTGCTTCAAGCATCGGGCGGATCGCCGGCGCGGCTCTCGGAAACGACGTCAATCTGCGGGATGTGGAGGGCCGGTCTGCCCTTTTGCTCGGCAAGGCCAAGGACAACAACGCTTCTGCTTCCATCGGGCCTTTCATTCGCTTGTTCGATGCGGACTTTTCGCTTCCTGACGTGAAGACGGCAAAAGTGCATGTCAAAGTCGAAGGTGAGGACGGTTTCGTGCTCGAGGGATCAAGCTCGATGGCGGAGATCAGCCGCTCGCCGGAGGAACTCGTTGCGGCTGCGCTCGGACCGCACCATCAATATCCCGACGGCCTTGCCCTTTATCTGGGCACCATGTTTGTGCCTTCCAGGGATCGCAGCGAAACCGGCAAGGGCTTCACGCACCGGCGCGGCGATCTTGTCACGATTTTCTCCGATAGTCTCGGAGCGCTTGTCAACCGGGTCAGGCTCTCGACCGACTGCGCGGCATGGAGCTATGGCGCCAGCCATCTCATGCGTGATCTCGCCCAGGCTGACTTAATCTGACGCCTCGAAGAAGAGAGGCCTTGCCTCGCAAACCTTCGTCTGATTCCCTGTTGTTGCTCCGCAAGGGGACCGTGCCCTGATTCGCCGGTCCCGCCCCGGTTTCAGCCTTCCTTCCGCATTCAGAAGAAACCGGAGGATTAGCGCAGCCACCTGAAGGGGAACGGACTATGCAGAACAGCATCGACAAGCCGCCCATCGCCGAAATGCGCCCTCGCCTGGCCGTTCTGGGTGTCGGCGGAGGCGGCGGAAACGCCGTCAACAACATGATTGCGGCCGGACTCCAGGGAACGGAGTTCATCGTCGCAAATACCGACGCCCAGGCGCTATCGATGTCCAACGCCAGTCGGATCGTTCAGCTTGGCGTGAACGTCACCGAGGGGCTGGGTGCGGGATCGCAGCCGGAAATCGGCAAACTGGCCGCCGAAGAGTCAATGAACGAAATCATGGACCAACTGTCGGGGACGCACATGTGTTTCGTAACTGCCGGCATGGGTGGCGGTACGGGCACGGGCGCTGCTCCGGTCATCGCGCGGGCGGCCCGTGAAGCGGGGATCCTTACGGTGGCGGTGGTGACGACGCCTTTCACCTTCGAAGGCTCCCGCCGCATGAGACTGGCCGAAGAAGGAATAGTGAGGCTGCGCGAGAGCGCCGACACCGTCATCGTCATTCCGAACCAGAACCTTTTCAGGATCGCCAGCGCGAAGACAACCTTTGCCGACGCCTTCGCGGCAGCGGACATGGTGCTCTATTCCGGCGTAAGCTGCATCACCAATCTCATCGTCAAGGAGGGTCTGATCAACCTCGACTTTGCCGATGTGCGGACCGTCACCAAGGACATGGGCCGCGCAATGATGGGAACGGGCGAGGCTTCGGGCGAAGGACGGGCCTTTGCCGCGGCGGAGCGGGCAATCTCCAACCCGCTGCTGGACGAAACCTCCATGATGGGCGCCCAGGGTGTGCTGGTGTCCATATGCGGCGGACGCGACATGAAGCTGTTCGAGGTCGACGAGGCTGTATGCCGGATAAGGGACGAGGTGGACGACCGGGCCGATATTATCGTCGGCGCCATATTCGACGATGCTTTTGAAGGACGATTTAGAGTTTCTGTCGTGGCGGCCGGGCTGGATCGGCCTACCGAGGAGCGTATCGAACAAGCGGCATTGAGGCTGGTTTCCGCCTAAAGCAAGACCGGCATCCACTTTTTGGTGCGCCGTTTTCTGCCGGCGTCCGCAAGCTCGCCGGCCGTCCACCCCGGCGGATTGCCCCTATCGGCCCGAGCCAGGCCAGGACATCGCATTATTCGAATGTCGGCCTGTCCTGAGTAAGGATAAGCGCGCCGATGGCATCCGCTGCTTCGGGACTTGCCTCATAGGAGAAGACGGCTTGCCCGGCGTCAGGCGCACCATCGTCATCCGCCACCGCCACGGTCTGACGCCGCGTTTCGCTTCTTGCAGGTTGCGGCAGCCTGGCGCCGCTCGATGCAAGCCTGTCACTCTTAGGCGTGGACCGCGGGCTAACTGAGGCCACCGTCGTTGCCTCGGCTGGCACAGCACTTGCGGCTTCGCTTTCCTGGGCGCTCGCAACCGCCGTTGCGGCGCGTGCGGCGGGCTCGCCCCGGGCCGGCGCGGAGGTCGGAACAGGCGCGGCACGCGCAACAACCGTTTCCGCCTGGACCGGCTCAGCACTGGCGATCGCCGTTTCTGCCACGCCCGGTGCCTCCAGTTGAGGCGCGCGGCGCCGGCTGCGCTTCTCGTAAAAGGCGTTGCCACCGGCCACCAGCACATAGTGCATGTTCTTGTATGGAAACTTCAGTCCGGCAGTATGGAAGAACATCGCGTCCTTCACTTTCGGATGCCTCTCGCCCTTCAACACTGCTTCGGCAGCGCTTTGAACATCGGGCAGCGCGGCGGAGTTCATGGAGCGAGACAGCACACCGGGCGCGAACTGGCCCTTCTGCCCGACCACGCCGCAGACCGTGTCACCATAATGGCCCGATTCCAGCCGGTTCATAACGACGGTGCCAACTGCAACGAGACCGTCCCGGCTTGAACGGTGTGACTCAAAAAACATGGCCCGCGCCAGGCATTCCTTGTCCTTGGTCGTGTAGGCATAGGATTTCGCCTGGACGGACGACGTCTTCAAACCATCGCCCAAGCGATCGGCGCTCTGGGTACAGCCTGCAAGCAAGATTGGTAGGGCGATGAAGCCCAGAACCGACAGTTTCCCCCATGCCGCGATCACGAAATGCCCCTCATTTTTGCTCCGCAGCCGTTTTGGTTGCGGCAAGAATGAGAATTTTTCAGGCGAAAATATGGCCGATGGTTAATTATACAATTTTTGCGTGCTCTGTGCACCATACCACAAGTTAAAGTGTTAAAAAACAAAATCGACCGGCATGTCGGATGCCGTCCCCGGCGATCGTCCTATGGTCCGAGACACTTGCCGCCAGAAGGGAAACCCAATGCAGAAGATCACTCCGTTCCTGTGGTTCGACAATCAGGCTGAAGACGCTGTGAAGTTCTACACTTCGATCTTCAAGAACTCGAAAACCCGAAGCGTGACACGCTACGGCGAAGCTGGACCCGGCCCTGCCGGCAGCGTCTTGACGGCATCCTTCGAGCTTGAAGGTCTGGAATTCACTGCGTTGAATGGCGGGCCGCACTTCAAGTTCACCGAAGCAACATCCTTCTACGTGAACTGCGAGTCACAGGAGGAAGTGGACTATTTCTGGGACCGGCTCTCGGAAGGCGGCCAGATCCAGCAATGCGGATGGCTGAAGGACAAGTTCGGGCTGTCTTGGCAGATCATCCCCTCCGCCCTGCCCCGCTTGCTTGGCGATCCGGATCCGGAAAAGGCAAACCGGGTGATGCAGGCGATGCTTCAGATGAAGAAGATCGAGGTCGCCAAGCTCCAGGCGGCTTACGACGGATAACCGCAAGTCCAGTTTGCCTTCGTGCCCCGCCGAGGCGAACGCAAGCGGCGCTCACCGCACCGTAGCCCGATCGCGCAGGGCAAGTGGTCGCTGGATCAGCCGGCAGCCGCCAGAAGATAGGCTGCCGTCGCCAGGAGGCCCAACCCTGTTCTCACCGCATGGAGGCGCCCCCAGTGCTTGATCCTGGCGCGTGAAGCAGCGCCCGCTTCTTCATCAGGGGTAGCCTTCAACCTGTCATTCGTCGGCTTGATGACCAGCAACGTATACGGCCAGTTGGCGAGGATAAGCACCGCACCGGCGAGCCATCGCCAATCGGTCGTGGACCACCAGGCGGCAAGTCCGAGCAGGCCGGAAACCATGGCAAGGCTTGCCTGCATGAGCGCGCCTTTGCTGTAACTCGGCTTCCATTCGGCGAGCAGAGCGCGATCGTCCAGACCAAGCCGCGCAGGCTGCTCGGCGAAACCCACGTAGAACGCGGCGCCGGCAAACGCCGCGGACGTGATCAATGCCAGGTTTTCCGCCCACATTACGCCTGCCCTGTCTGTTTACGCCTACGGTTCTATTCGCGCCAACATCGACACGAAACGGCACAACGTCACAGAAGCACGGGAGCGCGAATGAAGGTTCACTGCATTCTCGCCCGAACGTTGTTCAGAAAGGTAGTTTCATGCCGGGCGGGATCGGCAGACCGGCAGTAAGCGCCTTCGTCTTTTCCTGCATGATCGCCTCGACCTTTGCCTTCGCGTCGTTGTGCGCAGCCAGTATGAGGTCTTCGAGAATCTCGATTTCGTCCTCCTTGAAGAGCGACGGGTCGACCTTCAACGATCTCATCTCGAACTTGCCGCTGAGCGTCACCTGTACGAGACCGCCGCCGGCCTGGCCTGTCGCATCGAGATTCGCGATCTCGTCCTGCATGGCCTGAAACTTGGCCTGCATTTCCTTTGCCTTGCCCATAAGGCCGAGCAGATCCTTCATCGTCGTCTCCAGTACTATTGCTCTTCGTCGTCGGCCGCCGGCTCAATCGGCAAATCCTCACCGGCCTCCGTCTCCTGCTCCGGCGCATTCGGGATACGGACATCGATGATCTTCGCGCCCGGGAAGCGAGCCAGGATCGCCGCCACCGTCGGATCGTTGCGCGCATCCGTCAAGGCGGTCTCGCGGCGGCTGGCTTCCTGCTCGGCGAGCGTCGGGCCACCTTCCTCGCGCGACACGGACACGACCCAGCGCCGCCCGGTCCATTTCTGCAGATTGGCATTGAGGTCGGAGATCAGCGTTTTCGGTGCATCTGGGGTCAGGCTGATGTCGATACGGCCATTCTCGATCCGCACCGGCCGGACACATCGTTTCAGGAGGACCTTGAACGCCATGTCGCGGTGCGTATCGGCAAGCGCGGCGATATCGGCCAGCGTCCGCAAAGGCACTGTCGGCGCTTCCACGGCTGGCTCGGCTGGTGGAGCAACCGGCGCAGGCACGGGTTCTGTCTCGACAATCCGCATAGCCTGGCCGCCGCCCGGCAGGGTGGGCATCCTTCCTTGCGCAATCGCGTTCGTGGGTCCGTTGCCGCCTCCGGTCGGCGGGGCGGATGCGGTAGGTGCACGTGGCGCAGCAGGCGCCCGCTGAGTGGAGTCCCCGTTTCCGCCTTGCCGATCGAGCGAGCGCAGCGCTTCGTCCAGCGTTGGAAGGTCGGCCGCGTGCGCGATCCGGATCAGCACCATCTCGCCCGCGCTGACCGGCCGGTTCGAGGCCTGGACCTCGGGAATGCCTTTCAGCAGCATCTGCCAGGTGCGTGAGAGCACTCTCACGGACAGGGACTGTGCGAATTCCAGGCCACGCCTCCGCTCATCCTCATTCAGCGCTGCGTCCTCGGCCGCCGACGGCACAAAACGCAACCGGGTGACGAGATGATTGAACTCTGCAAGGTCGGTCAACACGGTCGCCGGATCGGCGCCGGTATCGTACTGGGCGCGGAATTCGTCGAGCGCCGCCGTCACCTCGCCCTTCATCAAATATTCGAACAGATCGATGATGCGCGTCCGGTCGGCGAGGCCGAGCATGGAGCGCACGGCTTCGGCCGTGACCGTGCCAGCGCCGTGAGCAATCGCCTGGTCGAATATCGATTGCGCGTCACGCATCGAGCCCTCCGCCGCCCGCGCGACCATGGTGAGCGCCTCATTCTCGGCGTCAATGCCTTCCAGACCGGCGATCCTGCGAAGATCTGCCTTGATCATCGCCGCATCGATGCGGCGCAGATCGAAGCGCTGGCAGCGAGACAGGACCGTAATTGGAACTTTGCGGATTTCGGTCGTCGCGAAAATGAACTTCACATGCGGCGGCGGCTCCTCCAGCGTCTTCAGCAGGCCGTTGAAAGCCTGCGTGGAAAGCATGTGCACTTCGTCGATAATGTAGACCTTGTAGCGGGCCGAGACCGGCGCATAGCGCACCTGCTCGATGATGTCGCGTATGTCGTCGATGCCGGTATGCGACGCCGCATCCATCTCGATGACGTCCGGATGCCGACCTTCCAGAATGGCGCGGCAGTGCGCGCCCTCAACGGTCAGGTCGACCGAGGGTTGGTCGATCTCGGCGGTCTTGTAGTTCAGCGCGCGGGCAAGAATCCGTGCGGTTGTCGTCTTGCCGACGCCGCGCACGCCGGTCAGCATCCAGGCTTGCGCGATCCGTCCGGCCGCGAAAGCGTTGGTGAGCGTGCGAACCATCGGCTCCTGGCCGATCAGTCCCGAAAAGTCGGAAGGCCGGTATTTGCGGGCGAGAACACGATAGGCGCCGCCGGCTTTGCCCTTCTGGTCGTTTCCGACTTCGCTCATCCGCCCGTTCTGCTCCGCTGGCCCTGCAGTGGCCGATTCCGTCCAATGACTTTGGCCCGCACAGTCCGGCGGCGTCAATGTCGCGGCAGGCCGTCCAGGGGAAAGGGAAAGGTGGGAGGCTGGAACAATGACCCGTTCCGGGCTCGTTAGGGCTGCTTCCTTCCGGACCTGACCCGGTTGGCGAGTGGATCGTCCACCACCAACCTCCCGAGTGTCCATATCGGCAATCGTGCCGGAAATTGCAAGACCCGAACCCTAGAGCCTGTTATGAACTTCGGATGGGGCTGCGCTGCCAGCCGAATTTCGCCAATCCGGCAGGAGCCCGCCGCAGGCGGTACCGGAATGTACCTCCAAGGCGGGCGACGAACCGGGTGGCAAAAAAGCGACGCAGCCCGAAGGGTTGAGGCCTCCATCCCAAGTTCACAACAGGCTCTAGGACACCATGAATCGCTTGCAGGCAGGGGACCGGCACTCTAGCCTCCGTCGAAAGCAGGGGAAATGTCATGCCACCGCGACTAAAAGCGGGATTTGAGCTCGACGCAAAGCTGGAAGCGGACAGCGAACAGGTGATGTGGCTTGGCCTTTGCGAATTGCGAGTGATGAACGACCGGCGCTGGCCCTGGCTCCTGCTCATCCCGTATCGGGCGGGCGTGGAAGAAATCCACGACCTCACGCCGCTCGACCAGGCAATGCTTACTTTCGAAACCAATCTCGTAGCGCAGGGCCTGAAGAAAGTGACCGGCTGCACGAAGATCAATTCGGCAGCCCTGGGCAATATCGTTCGCCAGCTCCATGTCCACGTTGTGGCGCGCAATGAAGGCGACGCCGGCTGGCCCGGGCCAGTCTGGGGCTATGGCGTGCGAGAACCCTATCGGCGCGAAGACTTGCACCGCTTTGCGGAGCAACTGAAGGCCGCCCTCTAGTGCAGGTCTCGGCCCCGTTGAATCGCAATTCTTTCCTCGAGTTTTATTCCTGTCGTGTCCAGGACCATTTCGTCAGCCGGCCCTCGGTCCAGGTTCACAAGCGTGTTTGCAGCGCCTTTCCCCGTACGAGGCCTGAATGAGTTTTTCGCTTTTCGATGCCCCCTTGCACGAGGCCAGCCAGTTCGTTGGTTTCGCTGGCAACACGATCGACAGATGGTCGGAGAAGCGCGCCGACGACTCTGTTGAAACAGCGCTCGCCGATCCGACGGCGCGCCTTCTGATGATGCGCGGCGGCAGAATCTACCTGAAACTCAACGGGACCGGCTTCGACCCATACTACAGCCTTGCCGAAGCCACCGGTCTCGGTGCAACGATGCCCCGAACAGTTCTGCTCGGATTTGCGAGGGACACCCCTGTGCTGGCGGCTCCCGCCGGACTCGACCCTGAGCAATTGCCAGACGGAATAAAGGCCATCGACTACAGGTCCGTCTACGTACAGGGCCTGCTTGAGGCTCCGGACCTCGGCGCGCTAGCACAAGGGGCAGCCTTGCTTGCCTGGCACGACAACCATGCCTTTTGCGGAAAATGCGGCAGCCCGACCGAGATGCGCGCCGGCGGCTACAAACGCGTCTGCACTGCCTGCACCGCCGAGCACTTTCCGCGTACCGATCCAGTAGCCATCATGCTCACTGTAACCAAAGACAAATGCCTGCTTGGCCGCGGATCGCATTTCGTCGCCGGCATGTATTCGGCACTCGCCGGCTTCATCGAACCGGGAGAAACGATCGAAAACGCAGTGCGGCGAGAGACCTTCGAGGAATCCGGGATCAGGCTCGGGCGGGTGGTCTATCACGCGAGCCAGCCCTGGCCGTTTCCCTATTCGCTGATGATCGGCTGCTTCGGGGAGGCCCTCAACGACGACATCCACAGGGACGCCGAACTCGAAGACTGCCGCTGGTTTCCGCGCGACGAGGTGCTGGCAATACTGGCAGGCACGCATCCCGGGGGCGTTTTCGTTCCCCCGCGAGGCGCCATCGCGCACAAGCTGATCCGGACATGGGCGGAGAGTGCGTAGGCGGCCGAAGTCGCTTACGCCTCCGTGGCGAACACCAATTTAGTCAGGCGGCCGGGTGGACAGTGCTTGCGTTGCCGCCTCAGTCGTCCTCGCTCTGCGTGGCCCGGAAAGGATTAGCTTCGTATACGCCGAGGATCCGCACTTCGCGTGAGAAGAAGGTCAGCTCTTCCAGCGCCAGGGCCACGGGCCGGTCGTCGGGATGGCCTTCCACATCAGAGTAGAAGAGCGTCGAATAGAACTTGCCGCCGAGCTGATAGCTCTCCAGCTTGGTCATGTTGACGCTGTTGGTGGCGAAGCCGCCCAGCGCCTTGTAAAGCGCGGCGGGCACGTTGCGGACCCGGAAGATGAACGTGGTCATCATCTTCTTGGCCGGGTCGGTTCGGGGCGCCCAGGACTTTTCCTTCGCCAGCACGACGAACCGGGTCACGTTGTTGTCCGTGTCGTCGACATCCTTGGCAAGGATCTCGAGACCGTAGAGTTCGGCCGCCAGTCGCGGCGCCAGTGCGGCCTTGCTTCGGTCACCCTCCTCTGAGACCAGCCGCGCCGCGCCAGCGGTGTCACCTGCAACGAAGGACTTCCAGCGATGCTTGCGGATGATCTTGCGGCACTGGCCGAGCGCATGGATATGGCTGTGGACTGATTTGATGTCCTCAATCTTCGTACCGGGAAGGACCATGAGCTGGAACCGGATCGGCAGGAAATATTCGCCAACGATATGCAGCTTCGATTCCGGCAGCAGATGATGGATGTCGGCGACGCGGCCCGCGATCGTGTTCTCGATCGGAATCATCGCCAGGTCGGCCTTGCCGGTTTCAACCGCATTGAACGCATCTTCAAACGTCGCGCAAGGCAACGGTTCCATGCCGGGGAACATGTTGCGACAGGCTGTATCCGAATTGGCGCCCGGTTCGCCCTGATACGAGATCCTGTTCGTCTTGCCTGCCATATTGAAAGACCTGTTACCTGGAGAGAATTTCGCGGGCGCGCTCGAGATCTTCCGGCGTGTCTACGCCAAGCGGCACGGAATCCACGAGCTCGACGTCTATGCGCATCCCGGCTTCGAGCGCACGCAGTTGTTCGAGGCGCTCGCGCCTTTCGAGCGGCGATGGCGGCAGCGACACGAAGCGCTCCAGCGCTGCCCGCCGATAGGCGTAGAGCCCGATGTGATGGTAAAGCGGTCCCTCCCCCCAAGGCGCCGTCGCGCGCGTGAAATAGAGCGCCTTCAAGCGGCTGTCCGAAACCGGCGATCCGACGATCTTCACGACGTTGGGGTTCGTCCTTTCCTCATCCCGAGTGATCTCAACCCCTAGCGTCGCGATATCGACGGACCGTTCGTCGAGGGGCTTCAGCGCCGCCCTGACAATCCGGGGATCGACGGTCGGCAGATCGCCCTGGACATTGACCACGATCTCCACCGCACCGTCAGGATCGAGCGCCTGCAGAGCTTCAAAGATACGATCGGAGCCGGACTCATGGTCGGCCCGCGTCATGACTGCCTCAAATCCGTGCGCCCGGACGACCTCCGCGACGGCGTCTGTGTCGGTCGCCACGACCACCCGGCCCAGACCGCTCTCGTGGGCGCGCTGGGCGACATGGACGATCATCGGCTTGCCGGAAATCCCTGCCAAAGGCTTGCCCGGCAAGCGGGTCGACGCCATGCGGGCGGGAATGAGGACGAGAGTGGACATCGGAGGGCGGAATCGATCTGAAAAGGCCGGATGGAAAGTGTCAAAACGTCTCACGGGAACCGCCCTTATATGTGTTGCAACACGATTGCAAAAGACCTAGTTTCCGCCCCGATTTGACCGGCCCTGTCCAGGGATGAGACAGTGTGCCGTGGCTTGGCGAAACAATGTCTTGGTCAGGCCTGCCGCAGAGGGAGCCTTGGGCGTATGGATTCTTTTGAAGTGAACAAATTGCTCGGCGCATTCCTTGGCGTCATGTTCGCGGTTTTCTCGATTTTCCTTGTCTCGGGCGCGATCTTCGCTCCTCACATTCCGGAAACGCCGGGTTTCGCCATTGCAGCACCCGAGGGCGGAGAGGCGGCTGGAGCTGGCGCTGAAGCGGCCGTAGCCGTTCCCATCGCGACCCTGCTCGCCAGTGCCGACGCAACGGCGGGAGAGGCAGTCTTCAAGAAATGCGGGGCCTGCCACACGGGCGAAAAGGGCGGGCCGAACAAGGTGGGGCCGAATCTCTGGGGCGTCGTCAATCGCCCGATCGCCTCGCATGAGGGCTTCGCCTATTCAGGACCAATGAAGGAGTTTTCGCAAGGCGGCTCGGTTGTCTGGGACTATGAGCACCTGAACGAGTTCCTGCTGAGCCCGAAGGCCGACATCAAGGGTACGGCAATGGGCTTCGCCGGCGTCAAGAAGGATGAGGAGCGCGCCAACCTGATCGCCTACCTGCGGACGCTGGCTGACAGTCCGGCTCCGCTTCCGGAAGCTGCCCCGGCCGCAGAGGGCGCCTCGGCCCCAGCCGAAGGTGCAGCTCCGGCTGACGCCGCCAAGCCGGCCGAAGGCGCAGCCCCAGCGGAACCCGCGGCCGAGGGTGCTGCACCCAAGCCTGCCGAGCCCGCCGCTCCGGCTCAATGACAAAAATGTAATTCTCGCGACATGAAAAAGCCGGGTTCCGCCCGGCTTTTTCATTGGCGCCCGCAGGCAGAGAAAACCACGAAAGCCTGGTTTCCTTGCGCGGCGAATGAACTAGATTGCCAAGTGAACACGGCGAGGATTTTGGATGACGGTGCGATTTAACGGCCTCCTCGGAATGGCCGGCCTGGCAGCGCTTATGGGGATCGCGATCCCCGCGGCAGCGGAAGACGAGTGGCGCACCACATCCTCGCTGGTCGGCGAGTCGAAGTACGGCAGCGACTTCAAGCACTACGATTATGTAAATCCGAGTGCGCCCAAAGGCGGAACAATCAATTCCATCTCCACCGGAACCTTCGACAGTTTCAATCCCTATATCGTGCGGGGAGCCGCCGCAGCGGGCCTGGCTGTTCAAGGCTTCGGAGGCGGACTGCTCTATGACACGCTGATGGAGCAGGCCACGGACGAGCCGAGCACCAGCCACCCCCTCATCGCGGAGGCGTTCAAATACCCGGACGATTATTCCTCGGCCGTCTATCGTCTGGATCCTCGCGCCAGGTGGCACGACGGAAAGCCGATCACTGCCGAGGATGTCGTGTGGTCGTTCAATGTGCTCAAAGCAAACAGCCCAGCCTACAACCGGTATTTTGCCAATGTCACCGAGGCGGTTGCCATTTCGGACCGCGAGGTGGAAT
The DNA here is from genome assembly GCA_040512755.1 of Mesorhizobium sp. GTDB lineage: Bacteria > Pseudomonadota > Alphaproteobacteria > Rhizobiales > Rhizobiaceae > JBEVEP01. The sequence continues at coordinate 11,791 of JBEVEP010000374.1, read as the reverse complement.
TCCGGTTCAATCAGAAGGGCAATCGCGAACTGCCCCATGTGATCGGGGATCTCGCCATTCTGCCGAAGCACTGGTGGGAAGGAACTGACGCGTCCGGCAAAAAGCGCGACATCACGCAGCCGACGCTGGAGCCGCCGCTCGGTTCCGGCCCATACCGCATCGAGCGCTTCAAGCCCGGCTCCGAAATCGTGTGGAAACGCGTCGAAGATTATTGGGCTGCTGACCTTCCGACAAATCTCGGGCGAAACAATTTCGATCAGCGCCGCTATGTCTACATCCAGGACGACAATGCCGAATGGCAGGCCTTCACCAAAGGCGGCTACGAGGACGTCCGCCCTGAAGCCAGCTCCCGCCGCTGGGCAACGGCTTATGAATTTCCGGCCATTAAGGCTGGCGACGTCGTTAAGAAGGAGTTCCCCACGGCCTCCGGCGAGCCTATGCAGGGCTTCGTGATGAATCTCCGGCGGCCGCAGTTCCAGGACCGAAGGATTCGCCAGGCGTTGACCTATGCGCTTGATTTCGAAAGCATGAACCGGAAGCTTTTCTTCGGGTTCAACACGCGCACCAACAGCTACTTCGAAAACAGCGAACTCGCCTCGACCGGACTTCCGACCGGCAAGGAGCTGGAGATCCTTGAAAAGTACAGGGACAAGCTTCCGCCCGAACTTTTCACCGCGGAATACAAGCTTCCCGTCTACGACAATCCGCAAGCGGAACGGAAATATCTGCGACAGGTCGTTCAGCTGTTCGCGGAAGCCGGGTGGAAAATCCAGAACGGCCGGATGGCGAACGAGAAGACAGGAGCGCAGTTCAAGGTCGAAATCCTCGGCAACAACCCGACCGACGAGGTTATTTCGAACTCCTACATCGAGACGCTCCGGAAAATCGGCATCGACGCGTCGCTCCGGATCGTGGATCCAAGCCAGTACATCAACCGGATCCGCAATTTCGACTTCGACATGGTGACCAGCAGCCTTGCCCAGTCGCAGTCCCCGGGCAATGAGCAGCGCGACTTCTGGAGTTCCAAGGCCGCCGATGCGCCGGGTTCACGCAATCTCATGGGGATCAAGGATCCGGTCATTGATGAGCTAACGGAACGCGTTATCTTCGCCACCGACCGCGACGACCTAGTCGCCGCCACGCGCGCCCTCGACCGCGTCCTGTTGTGGAACTTCTACGTCGTGCCGCAATGGCACCGCTCCGTGCTCTGGCTCGCATACTGGAACAAGTTCGGCATGCCGGAAAAACAGCCCGGTTACATCGGCGCCGACATCGACTCCTGGTGGATCGATCCGGAAAAGGAAAAGGCGCTTGCCGCCAAGTACAAGGGCGTCAATTGAGGCCAGCCAAGTGACATCGAGATCTTCGACAATGTCGGCATTGCGCCTTTCCCGGCGCGATTTCCTGGCCGTTGGCGCAGCAGGCGCTGCCACTGCGCTCCTGCCCTGTCGCGCCTTCGCCCAGGCTCCGGGCGGCGCGAAACTGCATGGACTGTCGGCCTTCGGCGATCTCAAATATCCACCCGATTTCGCGCACTTCGACTATGTGAACCCGGATGCGCCGAAGGGCGGCCTGTTCAACTTTTCTCCGCCCAACTGGGTCTTCAACCAGAGTCCCCTCACCTTCAACACGCTGAACAGTTTCACGCCGAAGGGCGACGGCCCGCCGCGCATTGAGATGTGTTTCGACTCCCTGATGGTGAGAGCGCTGGACGAGCCCGATGCGCTCTACGGTCTGCTGGCCGAATCGGTGTCCATTTCGGACGATCGGAACACATTCGAATTCAAGCTCAGACCCGAGGCGCGGTTCCACGATGGGACCCCGCTGACTGCCGCCGATGTCGCCTACACCTTGCAAACGTATAAGGAGAAGGGCCACTACGACGTGCAGCTTCCGCTGATGCGTCTCGAAGCGGCAGAAGTCGTCGACGCCACCACCGTGCGCCTGAAATTCGATGGCAAGCAGTCCGACCGCACGATCCTGACCATCGCCGAATTTCCCATCATCTCCAAAGCCTACTATGAAGCGAACGCGTTCGAGGCCGCGCTTCTGACGCCACCGCTCGGCTCGGGTCCGTACAAGGTCGGCCACGTGTCGCCCGGACAGACGATCGAATATGTGAGGGTCGACGACTATTGGGGCCGCGACCTGCCGGTCAATCGTGGCCTTTTCAATTTCGACCGCATCAGGATCGAATTTTATCGCGACAGGCAGGCCGGATTCGAAGCCTTCAAGAAAGGCGACATTCTCTACCGGCAGGAATTCGTCTCGCGCACATGGGCGACCGGCTACGATTTTCCGGCAATCGCGGCTGGCAAGGTCGTCAAGCGGGAATTCCCCGGCGAGAAACGGCCATCCATGCAGGCGATGGCGCTCAACCAGAGGCGGGAGCGTTTTCACGACCAGCGGGTGCGCAAGGCGATTGCCTTGTGCTTCGACTTCGAGTGGACGAACCGCAATCTCTTCTATGGGCTCTACGCGCGTTCTCACTCCACATTCGAGCGGTCGGACTACCGCGCCGAAGGCATGCCCTCGGCAGCCGAACTCGCGCTTCTCGAGCCGCTGCGCGGGAAAATTCCGGAGGAGGCCTTTGGGGAGGCGGTTCTTCAGCCCAAATCGGACGGATCCGGCCGTGACCGCAAGCTTCTTAGCGCCGCGTCGAAGCTACTCACCAAGGCAGGCTGGAAGCGCAACGGCACTCTGGTCGAGAATGACAAGGGCGAGCGACTGACGCTGGAAGCCCTCGTAGAGGACGAAAGCTTCACCCGCGTCTACACGCCCTTTGTCGACAATATGCGGGCAATCGGCATCGATGCCACCATCCGCATGGTGGATTCCGCCCAATACACGCTGAGGCAGAACGAATTCGACTTCGACATGATTTCGGTCGCGTTCTCGTTTTCGGCAACGCCGACGCGCGACGACCTGGAACTGTTCTTCCATTCGAGTGGCGCGAACAGCCCCAGCTCCAGAAACTTGCCCGGCACCCAGGACCCGGCCGTTGACGCTTTAATCGACGCCGTCGGCCGCGCTCAGGACAGGGAGAGCCTGACCATGGCGATCCGTGCGCTCGACCGGGTCTTGCGCGCGCGGCAGGACTGGATTCCAAATTGGTATTCCGCGAATCATCGGACCGCCTTCTGGGACATGTTCGGGTTCAAGGAGCCAAAGCCCGACTACGGTTTCCCCGTCGAGGCGCTTTGGTGGTTCGAAGAAGACAAGGCGAAGGCGATTGGCAAAGCGTGAGTTTCTTTCTGAGGGGATGCCGCTCGCGACGGCGGCGTTCGCCATTCGCATGCACTTGCTGTCCTTGTCCGGGTTGCAAGGCTGCGCTTTGAGCCCTGCTCGAGGCCTTGGGAACAAGCTTCGACGCCCGGCTGCGGGGCGCCCGTTCTGATGGGCGCCTATATCCTTCGCCGCATCCTGCTGATGATCCCGACACTGCTCGGCATCATGGCGATTTCTTTCGCGGTCATTCAATTCGCCCCGGGCGGGCCGATCGAACAGATCATCGCGAAGCTCCAGGGCCAAGGCGGCGACTCCACCGACCGAATTTCCGGTGGCGGTGGCGGAGACAGCGCCGGCGGCAGCAGTTTCGACGTTGGAGGTGAAGCATCCTCCCGATACCGTGGCGCGCAAGGCCTCGACCCGGAGTTCATCGCCAAGCTCGAGCAACAGTTCGGCTTCGACAGGCCTCCGCTCGAACGCTTCTTCAAGATGCTCTGGGACTATGCGCGCTTCGACTTCGGGGAGAGCTTCTTCCGCAAGATCTCGGTGATCGATCTCATCATCGAGAAAATGCCGGTTTCCATATCCATCGGGCTCTGGATCACGCTGCTGTCGTACCTGATTTCGATCCCGCTCGGCATACGCAAGGCCGTCAAGGAGGGTTCGTCTTTCGACACATGGACGAGCGCGATCGTCATCGTCGGCTATGCCATTCCGGGCTTTCTCTTCGCGATATTGCTGATGGTGCTGTTCGCCGGCGGATCGTTCTACGATTGGTTCCCGCTACGGGGACTGGTATCGGAAAATTTCGACCAGTTATCCTGGCCGGAAAAAATCCTCGACTACTTCTGGCACCTCACGCTCCCGCTCACCGCGATGGTGCTGTCGGCTTTCGCCACGACCACGCTCCTCACCAAGAACTCGTTCCTGGACGAAATCCGCAAGCAGTATGTGACCACCGCGCGCGCCAAGGGCCTGTCCGAACGGCAGGTGCTTTACGGGCATGTCTTCCGCAATGCGATGCTGATCGTGATTGCCGGCTTCCCCGCCGCGTTCATTTCGGCTTTCTTCACCGGTTCGCTGCTCATCGAGAACATCTTCTCCCTCGACGGCCTCGGACTGCTCGGCTACCGCTCCGTGCTCGACCGCGACTATCCCGTGGTCTTCGCCAATCTTTATATTTTCTCGTTGATGGGCCTCGTCGTTAATCTGATTTCCGATCTCATCTACACATGGATCGATCCGCGCATCGATTTCGAGCGGAGGGACGTCTGATGACGGACATCCAGGCGCGTACCGAAGCCATGCTCCCTGAACCAGCCCAGCGTGGGCTGTCGCCGCTCAACCAGCGGCGCTGGCAGAATTTCAAGGCAAACAGGCGGGGCTTCTGGTCGCTATGGATCTTCCTCGTCCTGTTCGTGCTTTCGCTCTTCGCGGAATTCATCGCCAACGACAGGCCGCTGATTGCCTCCTACAGGGGGGAGATCCTGTTTCCGGTTCTCGTTGACTATCCGGAGGAAAAGTTCGGCGGATTCCTCGCAGTGACGGACTACCGCGATCCGGTCATTCAGGACGAGATCACTGCAAATGGCTGGCTGATCTGGCCGCCGATCCGCTATTCCTACCGCACGGTCAACAATGACATACCGGAGGCGGCTCCCGCCAAGCCATCCTGGCTCTACGACAGGGCCAAGCGTTGCGGCAATCTTCCGAAGGGGGTCGACGATCCGAACTGCACGATCGGCAACTGGAACTGGCTGGGCACTGACGACCAGGCCCGCGACGTGCTTGCGCGCGTCATCTACGGCTTCCGCATTTCCGTGCTCTTTGGGCTTGTTCTGACCCTGTGCTCCACCGTCATCGGCGTATCGGCGGGCGCCGTTCAGGGCTATTTCGGTGGCTGGACGGACCTTCTGTTCCAGCGCTTCATCGAAATCTGGTCGGCGATCCCGGTCCTCTATCTGATCCTCATCATCTCGGCCGTACTGCCGCCCGGCTTCTTCATTCTGCTCGGCATCATGCTCGCCTTTTCCTGGGTAGCGCTGGTCGGCGTCGTCCGGGCAGAGTTCCTGCGCGCCCGCAATTTCGAATATGTGAACGCCGCCCGCGCGCTCGGCGTGCCGAACCGGACCATCATGCTGCGCCACCTGCTGCCCAACGCAATGGTGGCTACGCTGACATTCCTGCCGTTCATCCTGAACGGTTCCATCAGCACGCTGACTTCGCTGGATTTTCTCGGCTTCGGACTTCCGCCCGGCTCCGCGTCCTTGGGCGAACTGCTGCGCCAGGGCCAGCGCAATCTCAATGCGCCGTGGCTCGGCATAACCGGCTTCGTCACCCTGTCGCTCATGCTTTCGTTGCTGATCTTCGTTGGCGAGGCGACCCGCGACGCCTTCGACCCGCGCAAGACGTTCAAATGACTAGAGGCCGCGATTTGACCTCTCCCCTTCTCTCTGTCCGCGATCTTTCTGTTGCCTTCGCCCAGGGCGGCAAGGTTTCAACCGCGGTCGACCATATCTCCTTTGACATCGGCAAGGGCGAGACGGTCGCGCTGGTCGGCGAATCCGGTTCAGGCAAATCTGTGTCAGCTCTGTCCGTCCTGAAACTCCTGCCCTATCCGGCGGCGAGCCATCCTTCGGGGGAGGTCATCTTCAACGGCCAGAACCTTCTCGCTATGAGCGAAAAGCAGTTGCGCAGCGTGCGCGGCAACAAGATCACCATGATTTTCCAGGAGCCGATGACGTCGCTTAACCCCCTGCACACGATTGAGCAGCAGATCGGCGAAATTCTTGACCTTCACCAGGGTATGAGTGACGCCGGGCAGCGCAAGCGAACGCTGGAGCTTCTCAACGAAGTCGGAATCCGCGACCCGGAAAAGCGCCTGCAAGCCTATCCGCATCAGCTATCGGGCGGCCAGCGCCAGCGCGTCATGATCGCGATGGCGTTGGCCAACGAGCCGGAATTGCTGATCGCTGATGAGCCGACGACCGCGCTTGATGTGACCGTGCAGGCGCAGATCCTAGAGCTCTTGGCCGAACTGAAGCAAGGCAAGGGCATGTCGATGCTCTTCATCACCCATGACCTCGGTATTGTCCGCAAGATCGCGGACCGCGTCTGCGTGATGACCAAGGGCAAGATCGTCGAGACCGGGCCGACCGCGGAACTGTTTGCCAATCCGCAGCATCCCTATACCCGCCATCTGCTGGCCGCGGAGCCGAAGGGCAAGCCGCCCAAGGCCGACACAACGGCCAAGACTGTCATGCAGGGAGACGACATCAAGGTCTGGTTCCCGATCAAGCAAGGCTTTTTTCGGCGCACCGTCGACCATGTGAAGGCAGTTGACGGCATCGATGTTGTCGTGCGCGCCGGACAGACGCTCGGCGTTGTCGGCGAATCCGGCTCCGGCAAGACGACGCTCGGTCTGGCCCTTTGCCGCATGATTTCTTCGGACGGCCGCATTCACTTCGACGGCCGCGACATCGACCGCTTGTCCTTCAACGAGATGCGCCCGCTTCGACGCGAACTGCAGATCGTTTTCCAGGATCCCTTCGGTTCGCTCAGCCCGCGTATGTCGGTGTCGGAGATCATCGAGGAAGGCCTGCAGATCCATGAACCGAAGCTCTCCCCAGAGGAGCGCGACCGGCGGGTCGTCGATGTTCTGGAGGAAGTCGGCCTCGACCCGCAGACGCGGCACCGCTACCCGCATGAATTCTCCGGCGGCCAGCGCCAGCGCATCGCGATCGCGCGCGCCATGGTTCTGAACCCGCGCTTCGTCATGCTGGACGAGCCGACATCTGCGCTGGATATGAGCGTTCAGGCGCAGGTGGTCGACCTGCTCCGAAACCTCCAGGCCAAACACAACCTCGCCTATCTCTTTATCAGCCATGACCTGAAGGTGATCCGCGCGCTGGCAAATGACGTGATTGTCATGCGTAACGGCAAGATCGTGGAGTACGGTCCTTCCGAGCAGATATTCGAACGGCCGCAGACCGACTATACGAAGGCTCTGATCTCGGCCGCTTTCCGGATCGAGACGGCGCCTGTAGGCGTCGTAAGCCAGTAGCAACAGGGACCATCGCTGAATGGAAAAGGGCCGTGTCCTTCTGGCGGTAAGCGGATTCCATCCGCAGCGCTGGCGCGATCTCCTGGCAGTGAGGCGGGAGGTGGTCCTCGATCCTGATGGTCCCAACGACCCGTCAATCACTTATGCCGTGGTCTGGAAACAACGGCCCAATCTGCTCGGAGGCCTGCCCAACCTGCGCGCAATCTTCTCGATCGGCGCCGGCGTCGACCACATTTTCCAGGATCCCGGGCTGCCGCAGGTTCCGATCGTTCGCGTCGTCGCCGATAACCTGACCCAATACATGACGGAATATGTCGTCTGGCGCGTCCTCGATCACCATCGCCAGGGCTTCCTCTACCGCGCGCAGCAGCGCCGCAAAATCTGGCATGAGCCGCAGCAACGGCCGGCGAACGACATATCGGTCGGCATTATGGGGCTCGGGCAACTGGGCCGCGCTGCCGCCAGCGCGCTGCTTGCGCTAGGCTTCCGGGTCAATGGCTGGACGAGGCGGGAAAACACGATGACGGATGTCGCCACCTTTCACGGCGAAAAGGGGCTCATCCCGTTTCTGAACGCCACCGATATCCTCGTGGTCCTGTTGCCGCTCACTCCGGACACGCAGGGCATCATCAATTACGACCTGCTGCGCGAATTGCGCCGCCGCAACGGGCTCGGCGGCTCCGTCCTGATCAACGCCGGTCGCGGCAAGCTTCAAAGCGATGCAGGCATCTTGCGCGCACTGGAAGATGGAACACTCAAAGAGGCGACGCTTGATGTCTTCGAGGTCGAGCCCCTGCCCAAGACGAGCCCCCTCTGGAGCCATCCGAAAGTCTTCGTCACGCCACATGCCGCAGCGACATCGGACCCCGATCACCTCGTCGCCCCTATGCTCGACCAGATGGATGCTTTCGAGCGCGGCGAGCCGCTGCAGAATGTCGTCGATCCGGTCACAAAATATTGATGCGGCCACAGCGCAGGCCCGTTGTGCAACGACTGTGGGGATCGTTGCTCGTCGGTGACGAAGCTACTTCCGGCTGAACTCGATCTGTGCGGTGACGACTTGCTCCCCGGTTTCGGCATGTTTTTCGATGGTCGTCAGGCGCATCCGGCCCTCGCCAAGGCTCGCCACCTGCATCTTTGCTACTTTGTCAGGCCATTTCACCTGAAGATTGAGCGTTTCTCCCGACCGTGTGCCGGAAAGACGCGCAGCGCCGCGGTTCGCCCCGACATAGGAGCCGGTGTAACGGGTTCCCTTGGCCTGAAGGTCGGCGCCGATTTGACGCGAGAAAACAGCCTTCGCGCGGCAGGCGCCGTCCATGCTGAGAGCCGTGCCGCCCTGTGTGCGGGAATCGAGGTTGCAGGAAACATTTACTGGCGCTGATTCAGGCTTCATTCGCACCTGCCCCGACCCCTGCCAGTTGCCGGAAAGGGCTTCGAGAAACGCCTTTTCTCCCGCAATAGCCGAAGAGGCGGTGAGAATTGCCATGAAAACTGCCGGTAGCGTGATCGTGGTCGTGTTCATTGTCGTTGGGTTCTGTTCAAATAGATGCAAGCTTTCCGGCCTCGTGCGAGGCCTGTTGGTCAATGAACGCGCAAAGGACGGACTTGGCTCCGGCCGGCCGTTCACTTTGGCTTACACGATGACAGGGACAGCGACTGGCTGTTGTTCATGGAGGCGTGGATAAATTCCACCGCCATTCAAACCACGCGCAGAAATATCCTTATGAAATCAATATGATAAACGCGACGCGTCGATCTCGCCCGCGATTGCCTGTCCAAACCGCTCCGCCCGCGCCCATAACCGCGGCCAATTCAGTCGATCTGCGGGCTATGGTCTTCGAAATCCCGTCGGGCCTCCGTAGAGATAGGAAATGCGCTCGATCGCAGCGCGCAGAGGCTCGAACGACACGAGCATCGTGCGGCCGTTGGCGTGAATCATGTTCCCGGAGTCGGTCATGATCGCAACATGGCCTTTCCAGAATACGAGGTCGCCACGCTGGAGACGATTGAAGCCGGGACCCGGGTCGATGGCAGCGCCAATCGCTTCGGCCTGCATGTCGGAGTCCCGCAACACATCCTTGCCGGTCATCCGCATGGCGAGCTGGACCAGTCCCGAGCAGTCGATGCCGAAACCGGTGTTTCCACCCCAGAGATAGGGCGTGTTGATGAGCGTCTCGGCAACGGAAACGAAGTCGTCCGCAACCGTCTCACTGGAAACCAGATGCCCGGCGATCACCGCCTCCCCGGACGGCAGGATGCCGTAGCGGGTTCCCCGTGTTTCGGTGAAGCCAGTGATGGCGACGCCAGACCCAATCGACAAATCGCCGCTGCGCGGCAGCTTCATGTCAGGGCCGGGATAGACAAAGGTTCGCGGGGCGCGGATGACATGCGTGACCGCATCGCCTGCCGGTCCCAGCACCGTGTCGGCGACGTAGCCGACATAATCGTCCCGCACCGCCTGGACCCATGCCCAGCCTTCCCGCTCCTCGAACACGCGCACATCGTCGCCGTAAAGGAGCTGCGAGCTCAGTCCAGAATCGGGCCGCGGCGCTGTCCTCAGATCGGCGACCGGCACGACGATGCGCGCCAGCCGGCCCGGAACGAACCGTTCGGCCTCGACCTTGCCGCGCAGCCGCTCGTCCGCCAGATCGGGGCGGAAGGCATGCAGCCGGCGGTCATGGGCGCTCATATGGGCAATTCTCCGCCCTTGGCGATGATGACATCGCCGAAGCGCTCGACGAACAAGGCGCCCTCGACGGTTCGTTTGACCAGCACATTGCGCTTGTCCCGTTCGTCGCGGTGCCGCGAAACCAGTTTCATGGCGCCCATCGTGTCGAGCGCCCGCGTGATCACCGGCTTGGTGACGTTGAGCTTTTCCGCCAGCCCGCGAACGGTATGCGGCGGCGGGTCAAGATAGACGACGAGCAGGATCGCGAGCTGGCGCATGGTCAGGTCGGGCACGTCGGCGCGCACCTCCGCGAGGGCTACCTGCTGCCAAAGCCGCAACGCCTGGCTGGGACGCATTTGAACCGCCATGGGCCAAAGCATCTCCGACAATTGTTTCGGTTCCGTTACATCGACAATGGAATGGTAGAACACGATTGCGTTCCTACAAAGGGTAGCGATTCGAAAGCACGCGTTCGATGGCCCGGATCGCCTGCGCCTCGCCGCCCGGCGGACAGTGCGGGCGCTCGTTCGGGCTCCATGCGAAAATGTCGAAATGCGCCCAGCTCGCCGTCTTCTCCACGAAGCGCTTCAGGAAAAGCGCCGCGGTAACGGAGCCCGCAAATCCGTCGGTCGTGACATTGTTGATATCGGCGACCTTGGACGAGAGCTTGCTGTCGTAGGGCTTCCAGAGCGGCATGCGCCAGAGCGGATCGGCGACCGATCGGCCAGCTTCCGCAAGGTCCGCAGCGAGCGCATCGTCGCCGGTGTAGAAGGGCGGCAGATCGGGGCCGAGCGCCACGCGCGCGGCTCCCGTCAGCGTCGCCATGTCGATCAGCAGGGCGGGGTTCTCGTCATCGGCCAGCGTCAGCGCATCGGCAAGCACGAGCCGGCCTTCGGCGTCGGTATTGCCGATCTCGACCGTGATTCCCTTCCGGCTTCTCAGCACGTCGCCCGGCCGGAAAGCATTTCCGGAAATGGCGTTCTCGGCGGCGGGGATCAGCACACGCAGGCGGACGGGAAGTCTGGCGGCCATGATCATCGACGCCAGCCCAAGGACATTGGCAGCGCCGCCCATGTCCTTTTTCATCAGGAGCATGTTGCTCGCCCCCTTGATGTCGAGGCCGCCAGTATCGAAACAGACGCCCTTTCCGACCAGCGTGACCTTCGGCGCGGCCGGCGCGCCCCAGGTGAGATCGATCAGCCGCGGCGCCTCGGCGGAGGCGCGGCCGACCGCATGGATCATCGGAAAGTTCCGCGCAAGCAAATCGTCGCCCACGATCACCGAGACCTGCGCCTTGTGCCGCTCGCCAAGCGTCCATGCCGCCGCCTCGAGCGCGACCGGCCCCATGTCGTTGGTCGGCGTGTTGACGAGATCCCGCGTCAGGAAAACGCCATCGACGATGCGCTCGATCCGTGCGCGGTTGGCTCCATCGGGAAGCGCGAAGCGCACGAGCTTGCCCGGCTTCTTGCCATATCGTGTGAACACATAGCCGCCGAGCGCCAGCCCGATGGCAGCTTGGTCCGGGTCGGAAGGCGTCGCAGCGAAATACCAGTCTCCTTCGGGGAGCTTGCGTGCGAGCGTGCCGGCGGCCAGCGAGCCGAAACCCTCATCCGGCCCGCCTGTCCCGAGCAGGGCCCCGGCGACAGCGCCGCCGTCTCCTGGCAGGACGAGCACGCGGTCGGCCTGACCGTTGAAGTCGTTCGCCCTGGCCCAGGCCAATGCGGCAGCGTCGAGACCCGCGCTGGCGAGCGCGTCCTTGGCGACAAGATGAACAGGACGGGCGTTGCCTGGCTTCTGTGCGATGAATTCGACGGCCATGGCTGCTGTTCCTT
>JBEVEP010000336.1:0-2748 GCA_040512755.1 Mesorhizobium sp. | reverse complement strand
CGAGGGGCCGCATCAATTGCGGATCGGGCTCCGGCGCCTCAGGAGCGCGTTCTCCGTGTATTCTCCGGTACTGACCAGCCCGGAGATGGACCGGCTCAGCCGCGAGGCAAAATGGCTTGGGCAGGAGGTCGGCCGCCTGCGGGACCTCGATGTTGTGGCGAAGGACATAGTCGGTCGTGAGGCACGGCTCAACCCGGACGAGCCGGGTTTGTCGGCACTCGCCGAGGCGCTCGCACAACAAGCGGCGCAACAGCGCGAACATGTTCGAACCCTCCTCGTATCGCCGCGGGCACAGTCGTTCCTTATCGCACTGGCGCGCTTCGAGGAGACGCGAGGGTGGCTCGTCGCGGAAGACTTTGAGCAGACAGAACGGTTGGCGATGCCGGCGCTCCGGCTCTCCAGGCGGTCTCTGAAGAAGTGCTGGAAAAAGGTCGACAGGTTAGCCCAGCATCTCGAGCAGCTGAACGCCGAGCAGCGACACGAATTACGGAAGGAGCTCAAAAAGCTGCGCTATGCGACCGAGTTCTTCTCGCCGATTTATTCTGCAAAACAGGTGCGAAAGTTCCTGAAGAGCCTGAAAATGCTTCAAGCGGTCTTTGGCGATCTGAACGACGCTGTGACGGTTAAAGCGATCATGGCGGAGGAGACGAACCGGCTGGACGGGCGGGACGCGGGGGTGCAGCGCGCGATAGGCTGGGTGATAGGAGCAAGCCAGACGCGCGCCGAGTTCGGCTGGAATATGGCAAAGGACCTGTGGCGGGACCTCGACCAAGCCCGGCCATTTTGGAAATGACGAACGGCAGACAGCAGGATGCCAGCGACCCGTCGCATCTATCTGAAATAAGGCCGGTAACCGCCTCTGGCCGCCCGTTGACGCGGATCAAAGCGGCTGGCCGGCTGTCGTGATCAATCATGTTCACGAGGTTCAAAACGGAGCAGAAGGTCATGATCTACAACACAATCATGGTTCAACTCGACATCGACGACCCGCTGACACCACGCCTGTCATTCGCGTGGGAGCTGGCGCGACGCTTTGAAGCCGATCTGATTGCCTTCGCTGCGGCCGAGCCGCGTATTGTTGTTCCGGCCGGTGATTCCGGAATTGTCGCCGCCGATGCCAGGCGCGACCGGATAAAAGATATCGAAGAGCGGCTGGGGGCTTTGGAGGGAGAATTCCGGCGTGCCAATTATGACGAAAACCGGGTGTCCTGGCGGAGCTTTGTGGGCAATCCGACACACTTTCTGGCGTTGCATTGCCGTGCCGCCGATCTGGTCGTCATAGGCTCTTCCCACCGCGGCTCGAAGGTTGATCATCTTCGCGCGATCGATCCCGGGGCTCTCGTCCTGTCCGCGGGACGGCCAATCCTGATTGCATCCGAAAGCCTGGCGCCAGGCCGGGCGCAGAGCGTTCTTGTCGCCTGGAAGGACTGCAAGGAGGCGCGGCGCGCGGTTGTCGATGCCTTGCCGTTTCTTATAGGTGCCGGTGATGTGCTGGTCGCTGCTTTTGAGGAGGGCGACGCAGCCGCGTCGCGCGAAAGCGCTGCCGACGTCGTGCGTTTCCTCATTAAACATGGAGCCAAGGCACGGCTGGAAGTCAGCGGGGTCGGCCACTCCGATGTCGGTGAAGCGATTTTGGAGATGGCACGTGAGATGGACACCGACCTGATTGTCACCGGTGGATATGGCCACAGCCGGTTGCGGGAATGGGTTTTTGGCGGCGTGACGCGCTCGTTGTTGCGCGACGGCTCGCTAAATCGACTGATCTCCAACTAGGGCGATCTGCCCTACGAGATCGAGCAACGCGACCCCTACGACGAACTGCACATTCAGGCGCAGCCGTAGGCTAAGTGGGTTGAGGTTGGAAGTCGGTGCCAGGAGTACAGCGCGTACGGAGCGATCTGTTCATGGCGATGCTGATCGCACTGATGCGCGACCACCGCTTGACGATTTCGTCCGTGATGAAAGCGTTGGGTCTTCCAGCATGTCGCATGAACAGGGCACGATGACGGGCAAGGAAAAGCTTGTCTACATGGCGAACCAGATCGCCGCCTTCTTCGGCAGCGCAATGCCGCAAGACCAAGCGGTCGCGGGCATAGCAGACCACCTCAACAAGTTTTGGGAAGTGCGCATGCGCCGGCAGTTGTTGGAGATCATCGACGCAGGCGGTGTTGGATTAAGCCCATTGGTGATAGAGGCTGCGTCGCAAGTGAGGAAACCGGCCTTGATTTGAGCAATGTCAACAGATTTTCCATTCGGACCGGAGAGAGACTGAAATTAGTCCGGGCATAAGCATGGCCGACTGACGGCAACGTCGAGAGGAGATCGCGCTGTGGTGCTGGAAGGTCGTCGTTCCAAAGCCGATCGTGGCGCGTTGGCTGGAGCACTTCACGGCTGATAGCGCGACGGCACTGCCGGTCGCCATTACGGTTTAAAGGGCAGCCCCCATATGACCCACCCGGCGATCGCACACCGCGCTGCCCCTAAGCGTCAGGGCCGCAAGCACCTCGCCATCGCCTGGCAGGCTGCGCGACGGCCCAGATCCGTTCGACCAGCGCGCTCCTACGCACTTGATTGTGATCGACTATAGCGGCTCCCGAGGACAGGGGAGCAAAGAGGTGAAAATCGATTTGATCCGCATCAATGAAAATTGGCTTCGAACGGGTTTTGATCCGGTACCTGCTGGGCTGAGCTGATTTGGGAATCCAGTGCTTCGAATTGTTCCCAGGGCATTTGTGCAGCCCGGCACCC
>JBEVEP010000334.1:0-31426 GCA_040512755.1 Mesorhizobium sp. | reverse complement strand
ACCTCGCCTCCCTCCGCACCGGTCGCGCATCGAGCAACCTGCTCGATCCTATTCAGGTTCAGGCTTACGGTACGGCAATGCCAATTAATCAGGTGGCGACCGTTTCGGTTCCGGAGGCGCGCATGCTGTCGGTTTCGGTTTGGGACAAATCCATGGTTGGCGCTGTCGACCGCGCAATTCGCGAATCCAATCTCGGGTTCAATCCGATCGTCGACGGAACGACGCTTCGTATACCGTTGCCCGAACTTAACGAACAACGTCGCAAGGAACTCGTGAAAATAGCGCACAACTACGCTGAGAATGCGCGCGTCGCGGCCCGTCATGTGCGACGTGACGGCATGGACCATCTCAAGAAGGCGGAAAAAGACGGTGTGATAAGCGAGGACGATCATCGGACGCAGTCGGATCGGGTCCAGAAAATGACAGACGAGACGATTTCTACGATCGACAGCTTGCTTGGCGAGAAAGAAGCCGAGATCATGCACGTCTGAGGTGCTCCGGCATTGCCCGGAAGTCGGAAAGTCATTCTATGACAACGCCCGCGCATGTCGCGATTATCATGGACGGCAATGGCCGCTGGGCCCAGGCCCGGGGATTGCCTCGCGTTGCCGGCCATCGTGCCGGGGTCGAAGCACTGCGCCAGGCGGTGCGGGTCGCCGGCGAGATGGGAGTCGCCTGGCTCACGGTGTACGCCTTCTCTTCCGAGAACTGGTCGCGGCCGAAATCGGAAGTCAGCGATCTCATGGGGCTACTAAAGCTTTTCATCCGGCGCGATCTTGCCGAGCTGCATCAGAGCGGCGTCAAAGTTCGTGTCATTGGTGACCGCACAAGCCTTGCGAGTGACATACGTGCACTTCTTGAGGAAGCCGAGACCCTGACGCGAAACAACTCGGCGCTCAATCTGGTGATCGCGTTCAACTATGGGTCGCGTGACGAGATCGTGCGGACCGCCCGGAAGATCGCCGAAGCGGCCGTCGCAGGGGAGCTTGAGCCTTCCGCGATCACAGCCGAATCGTTCTCGACCTTCCTGGACACCGCAGGGATACCCGATCCCGAGCTGATTATCCGAACGAGCGGTGAATTGCGGCTGTCCAACTTTCTGCTCTGGCAGGCAGCCTATAGCGAACTGGTCTTCTTGCCGTGTATGTGGCCAGATTTCAGCCGCAGCGATTTTGAGCAAGCGGTGCAAGCCTTCGCCAATCGGGAACGCCGCTTTGGCGGCATTACGGCCCAAGGCGTCGCATCATGACCGGTGATGCCGGATTGCCTTCTGACGGCGCTGGAAGTGGTCAATCCAAGCCATTGAGCAATCTGCAACTTCGTGTGATATCGGCGGTTATCCTGGCCGTCGTGACTCTTGCTGTGACCTGGTTCGGCGGTCTGCCTTTTAGACTCCTCGCGGCGGGCATCGCAGCAGCGATATTCTATGAATGGGCGGTCATGTGCCGCACCTCGATCAACGGCCTGCATCAGCTTGTGGTCGCGGCTATGCTTGTCGGCGTGCTTTTCCTACTCATTTCCGGTCAGGCTGCGGCGACCGTCCTAATTGCGCTGGCCATCACGCTCGCGGCAGCAATAGTGCACGCGATTGCCAGCGGGCAGGGTGGGTGGATGCCGGCCGGCCTCGCCTATGCCGCGCTGTCGGGGATTTCGCTCGCGTTGCTGCGCGGCAACGACCAATCAGGGTTGGTGGCGATTCTGTTTCTTTTCGCGGTCGTGTGGGCACCCGATATCATTTCCTCCATCGTAGGGCGCGCTATTGGCGGGCCGAAGCTCGCTCCTGCAATATCACCGGGGAAAACATGGAGCGGAGCAATCGGCGGAGCGGCCGGAGGGGTCTGCGCCGGCATGCTGCTTTCTACCATCGCTGGAACCAGCCCGTCGTTAGCTACTTTTGCCACGGCACTGATTTTGTCCGTGATCTCTCAGGCGGGAGACCTTTTTGAATCATGGGTAAAGCGCCGCAAAGGCGTGAAGGATTCCGGAAATATCATTCCAGGTCACGGCGGGGTCATGGATCGCGTTGATGGGCTTGTCGCGGCGGCATTTGCCCTGTACCTCCTTGGATGGGCATCGGGCAGCGCAGATCATCCCGCCCAAATGCTGTTTCCCGTTTGAGCGGCAAACTGACGCTCTATGTGGCGGATATTGATCCGACACTCGATGCCATGGATTTGCCGGTATTGGCGAAGGTAGTGACGTCCGTGGGCGCGGGCACCACCGCGGCTGCTGACTGAGGGCTTGTTCTTGAACGACTTACTCTCCCCGTTTCTTGGCATGGAAAGCCTACTGATAGGCACGATCGTTCCATTCCTCTTCGTGCTGACCGTCGTCGTGTTCGTGCACGAGATGGGCCACTATCTGGTCGGGCGATGGTGCGGAATTGGGGTGACGGCGTTCTCCATCGGCTTTGGCCCTGAACTGTTCGGATTCAACGACCGGTACGGCACGCGATGGAAGCTGTGTGCGATTCCACTCGGCGGTTACGTGAAGTTCGTCGGCGACGTCAGCGCGACCAGTTCGCCCGACCAGAACGAGATGGGAAAACTGACGCCGGCCGAACGCAGAGTTGCCTTTCACACACAAGCCGTATGGAAGCGGGCCGCTACGGTGGTTGCAGGTCCGCTGTTCAATTTCCTGCTAACGATCGCTGTTTTCGCCGTTTTTTTTGCCGCCTATGGCCGCGCCGTTTCGGAGCCAACGGTGGCGGAGGTTCGCGCAGGCAGTCCCGCCGCCGCGGCAGGATTCATGCCAGGAGACCGCTTTGTGCAGGTCGACGGTAACAGGGTGGAGACGTTCGCGGATGTCCAGAGATACGTCTCGGGGCGCGCCGGCGATCCACTGGTTTTTGTGTTGCTTCGGGGCGGCAAACAAATCGAAGTCGTAGCTACACCGGAGATCGTTGAACAAAAGGACGCTCTCGGAAACACGATCAAAGTCGGCGTCATCGGAGTCGTGAACAACAGGGAACTGGGGCAGCCACGCATTATCGAATACAGCGTGCCTGGCGCATTCGTTGAGGCGGTACGCGAAACGGGACATATCCTGGTGCGCACCGCCACCTTCTTGAAGCGGTTCGCGGTGGGCCGCGAAGACAAGTGTCAGTTGGGCGGACCAGTCAAGATTGCCGACATGGCGGGCAAAGCGGCAAAGATGGGGTTCGAGTGGCTCGTCCAGCTCGTCGCAATGTTGTCGGTGGGTATCGGATTTCTGAACCTTCTTCCAATTCCGCCGCTTGACGGGGGGCATCTGGTTTTCTACGCCGTCGAAGCCGCCATCGGCCGGCCCGTTTCCGAAAAGGCCATGGAAATGGTCTATCGCGCGGGCTTCCTGTTGGTGCTCACATTCATGGGGTTTGTTTTTTGGAACGACTTGTTTGGATGCTGAAAACGTAAAGAAAATAGGGCGGAAAATGTGGCAAATTGAGATTGCGTTTACCATCATGCCTGATATGCGTGACCCGAATGTCACGCTTTTGGCTTTAGTAAATACAAATTAACCAGAAGCCTTGCGTGTAAGGAAAATCCGGCTATTAGGGTACTGACTTGCATCGGAACGTCCGGATTTTCTCGCGTGGGGACTACGGGAAAAAAAGGTTTTGAGAACCATATGAAGGCTACTTCCAGTTTTTTCAGCGCCGCGTCCGCGGTGGCATTGTCTGCCGCGCTGGTAGTGCCGGCTTCGTTTGCAGTGCAGTTCGCATCCGTGTCGATTGCAGAGGCCGCAGTTGTCCGCAGCATTGATGTGCAGGGAAACCAGCGGGTCGATGATGAGACGGTTCGCAGCTATCTCGGCATTACCCCGGGTAAGTCCTTTTCCAACGTGGATATTGACGAAGCGGTAAAGCGCCTTTTTGCGACCGGAATGTTCTCGGATGTGCGGATTAATCAGGTCGGATCGACGCTGGTTGTTCAGGTCGATGAACATGCGATCGTCAATCAGGTTCTCTTCCAGGGCAACAAGAAGATCAAAGACGCGCAGCTGGCGGGAACGGTGCAGCTCAAGCCGCGCAGCGCATTCTCGACTGCCGCAATGGAGGCTGACGCCGAAGCAATTCGCGAGGCCTATCGCCGGATTGGTCGCGACGACGCCACCGTGAGGACGCAGGTCATGCAACTCGGCGAGGGCCGCGTTAATGTGGTCTATGAGATCGTCGAAGGTGGCCGCACCAAGATCGCGCGTATCGACTTTAACGGTAACAATGCATACAGCGACCGCCGCCTGGCGGAAGTGATCTCGACGAAGAGGTCCTCAATCCTCTCGTTCCTGATGCGCGACGACGTCTACGACGAGAACCGCTTGCGAGCCGACGAAGAAGCGCTGCGGCGCTTCTACTATAATCGCGGCTATGCCGACTTCCAGGTGATCTCGGCTACCGGCGAACTCGACGAATCGCGGAACGAGTATGTTGTCTCGATCACGGTTGATGAGGGACAGCGCTACAGGTTCGGCGACATCGGTATCGAAAGTACAATCGAGGGTGTTGACGGGGATTCGTTGCGCTCCCTCTTGAAGACGCGCGCCAATGACGTCTACAGCGCCGAGGATGTAGAAGATTCCATTATCGCCCTGACGGAGCATATGGCAGGTCTCGGCTATGCCTTCGCCCAGGTGACGCCACGAGGCGACCGGAATTTCGAGAACCATACGATCTCGGTGGTCTATACGATCGACCAAGGCCCACGGACCTATGTCGAGCGCATTGAAATTCGGGGTAACGCCCGCAGCCGAGACTATGTCATTCGCCGCGAATTCGACATCAGCGAAGGTGATGCGTTCAACCAGGTGCTGATCCAGCGTGCGAAAAAGCGGTTGGAAAGGCTTGGTTTCTTTGAGACTGTTGAGGTTTCGACAGCTCCCGGTTCGCAACCCGACCAGGTTATTCTGATTGTGGATCTCGTGGAGAAGTCCACCGGTGAGTTCTCGGTTGGAGCCGGCTACTCGACGGGCGGCGAGGTTTCAGGCCCCTCTGTCGAGGGCGCGATCACTGAACGAAACTTCCTGGGTCGGGGTCAGTACATCAAGTTCTCGGCAGGCGGCGGAAAGAATTCTCGCGACTTCGCACTGTCATTCACCGAGCCCTACTTCCTTGGGCGCCGTATCTCTGCGGGCTTCGATATTTACCGGCAGACGCGTGATTATACGAACTACGATGCCGCAACTACCGGCGCGAGCGTCCGTTTCGGGCTGCCGATCACTGAAGCCTTAAGCAGCCAATTGGCCTACAACTATTCCGTTTCGGAGTATGAGTATACCGATGGCTGCGACGTGAACCAGGACGGTGTTCCCGAATGCGACGTGTCGCTCGCAATCCAAGATGCCGTGAACGACAGCCCATGGACCAAGTCGTCGGTTAGTGGAAGCTTGTTCTACAATACGATCGACGACATGAAGGATCCGCACGCCGGGTTGTTTGCAACATTCACGACCGAGTACGCGGGCCTCGGTGGAGATGCCGACTTTGTCAAGCTTACCGGGCGCGGCACCTACTATCATACCTTGTCCGAGGAGATGAACATCGTCGGACTGTTGACGGCGGGAGCTGGTTACATCCAGGGCACCACGGACGAGGGCCTGCAGGTGTTCGACCAGCTCAAGAACAGCGATCGGATGATCCGCGGATTTGAGTACAACGGCATCGGACCGTTCGATCCTGATACCCTGGAACATCTCGGAGGCACGACCTACTTCAACGCCACCGCCGAAGCGCAATTTCCCATGCCATTGCTGCCGGAAAGCCTTGGCTTGAAGGGCGCGGTATTCGCGGATGCGGCGACGGTCTACGGCAGCGATCTGGTGGACGTCGGGGAGGTGGCAGGAACCGAAATGGAGTGGCGGGCATCCGTCGGCGCCAGCCTCATCTGGGCATCTCCGTTTGGGCCCCTCCGCGTCGACTATGCGGTTCCGGTCAAGAAGTTGGACACCGACGAAGAACAGAATTTCAATTTCGGTATCTCGACACGCTTCTAAGGTGTCCGAGAGTTGTGCTTCCGGGCCGGTCGGCCCGGAAGAAAAGGCTTATATGACAGACCCGGTCTTCTTTGCGCCATCACGCCGGTATTCCGCCGCTGAGATAGCCACACTGACCGGCGCTCGGCTTCTCGATCCAAGCCTTTCGGATGCGACTGTCACAGACATCGCATCAGCTTCGGTTGGGGGCGAGGGCACGCTTATCTACGTCGATGGCAGGCGCAATGCGGGCTTCCTTGAGGGGCGGGTGGCGGCAGCTATCCTCTGCACTGATGACGTTGTGAAGCTGGTCCCTGCGGGTATGGCAATTCTGGCAACGCCGCGCCCGCAGCAGGCCTTCGCCCAGATCGGGCGTTTGCTTTATCCAAGTGCCGCCACTCCGGCTTCGCTGACTGGCGAAAAGGGCGTGTCGCCCAGGGCCCACATCTCAAGCGGCGCGCTTTTGGAAGAAGGGGCGATCATCGAGGCCGGAGCAACAGTGGGGCCTGGAGCCGCGATCGGCAGCGGTACAATCGTTGCGCCAAACGCCGTGGTTGGCGCGGGCACGCAAGTGGGGCGCGATTGTTTCATTGGGCCGAGCGTGAGCGTCCAATACGCGCTGATTGGCAATCGGGTCGTTATCCATGCCGGCGCTCAGATCGGTCAGGACGGATTTGGTTTTGTTGCAGGCGCCCGTGGCCCCGAACGCATCCCGCAGATCGGTCGTGTCGTTATCCAGGATGATGTGGAAATCGGCGCAAATACAACCGTGGATCGCGGCGCTATGTCCGACACGGTCATCGGTGAAGGCACCAAGATAGATAATCTGGTGCAGATCGCTCATAACGTCCGGATCGGGCGGGGCTGTATCATCGCTGGTCACTGCGGTCTTTCCGGCTCAGTAACCCTCGGCGATTTCGTCATGCTGGGCGGCCGGGTGGGCATCGCCGATCATATCACCATCGGTTCCTTTGCCCAGGTTGCAGCCTCCGCGGGCCTGATGCATGACATTCCGCAAGGCGAGAGATGGGCTGGCTCGCCCGCCCGTCCTATGCGCGAATTCTTCCGCGAAGTTGCAGCAATCCGCGGCCTGACCAAATCCAAGAAGGGGGAAAACGATGGCTGATAATGCCGGAGCCGTCCTCGAAGCGGTCGACATCATGCAGCTGATGAGGCTCTTGCCTCATCGTTACCCCTTTCTGTTGGTCGATCGCATCATCGAGATCGATGCCGACAATTCGGCAATTGGCATCAAGAACGTGACCGTCAATGAGCCCCATTTTCAGGGCCATTTCCCTGAACAGCCCGTCATGCCCGGCGTTTTGATCGTCGAGGCGATGGCGCAGACGGCAGGCGCCATCTGTATCAGGAGCACGGCGACCGACAAGCCTTCTCTCGTGTACTTCATGACAATCGACAATGCGAAATTCCGGCGGCCGGTCATTCCCGGAGACCGACTTGAAATTCACGTCAAAAAGCTGAAGAAACGCGGCAGTATCTGGAGATTCGCGTGCGAGGCATTGGTTGATGGGGCCAAGGCTGCCGAAGCCGAAATCTCCGCGATGATGTCTCCAAAGCAAGCCGATTGACTACAAAATTGATGAAATCAGAAACCTTCATTCACCCGATGGCCGCTGTGGAACCAGGGGCCAGACTTGGGGCAGGCGTTCGTATAGGTCCTTTCTGTCATGTTAGCGCCGATGCGGTGATTGGCGACAATGTCGAACTGATGAGCCACGTTGCCGTCGTCGGCGCAACGACCATCGGCGAGGGGACCAAGGTATTTCCCCAGGCTGTGCTGGGGGCGATCCCGCAGAACGCGAAGCATAAGGGCGGGCGCACCACACTCGTGATCGGCCGGAACTGCACAATCCGCGAAGCGGTGACGATGCATGCCGGCACTGACGTCAGTCGTGGAGAGACCATCGTTGGCGACAACGGCAATTTCCTTGCATATGCCCATATCGCGCATGATTGCATCGTTGGCAGAAACGCCACCTTTGCCAATGGCGCAACGCTTGGCGGGCATTGTGAAATCGGCGACTACGTCAACATCGGCGGGCTGACGGCCGTCCACCAGTTCGTTCGGGTCGGCAATTATGCTTTCCTTGGCGGCTGTTCGGCGATCCTGGGCGATGTGATCCCATACGGCATTGTTGCCGGTAACCGCGCGAAGCTGCGTGGGCTGAATATTATCGGGATGAAACGATCCGGCATGCCTCGCGCTGATATCTACGCTTTGCGAAAGGCTTACAGGGTGATTTTCGATCGTAGTCGTCCATTGACCGAGAACCTCGCCCGCGCAAAGGCGGAATATTCAGGCTCGCCACTTGTCGACCAGATCATCACCTTCATGGATAGCCGCGATAAGCGGAACTTCTGTGTTCCGCCCGTCGGTGGTACGAGCGATGACGGCGCGGATGACGACATCTGAGCGTAGCGCTTCGGCGCTCGGTGCCGCCGATCGTGTCGCGCTGATCGCAGGTTCCGGGCGACTGCCCGTGGATGTGGCTGAAGGCTTGGAGAAGATCGGAAAGACGCCTTTCCTGGTTATCGTTGACGGTGAAACGGACAGCGCAGCACTTGAGAAATATGAGAACAAGCGGTTGGCGGTCGAGGAGATCGGCGAACTGGTTCCACTCCTGAAGCGGCATCTGGTTACGCATATCATCATGGCGGGCGGTATCACTCGACGTCCCAACCTAGGGAAGATCAAGTGGAGCCTCCCACTTCTGCGCTTCCTTCCCCATGTTGTCCGGGCCCTGTCGCGTGGTGATGACGCTGTATTGAGCACCCTTGTCACGCACCTCGAGCAAAATGGCTTTGCCGTTGTGGGCGCGCATGAAATCCTCCCCGATCTCCTGGCCCGGCAGGGCGTGATGACCAGGATCGCCCCGCAGCCGGGCGACAAGCGGGACATAGACGCCGCACTTGAAGCTGCACTTGCCATTGGACGGCTTGACATTGGGCAGGCTGCTGTCGCGATCGGCGGCAGGGCTGTCGCGCTGGAAGGCGTCGAGGGGACCGATGGGCTTTTGGAACGGGTGAGGGAGTTGCGAAGCCATGGCCGGATCGCCGGAAAAAGGCGGGGTGTTCTGGTCAAATGTGCCAAGCCTGGCCAGGAGATCCGCGCTGACCTTCCGACAATCGGCCCGGCGACAATCGAGCGTGCCCATGCCGCCGGACTTGCCGGAGTCGCAGTCGAGGCAGAGCGGGCCTTCGTCCTCGAATTTGCCCGGACGATCGACAGTGCGAACGATCTCGGCATGTTTGTCGTTGGCCTACCCAAGGCCTGATGACCATGACGTTCGATCGTCCCATGAAAATAGCAATCGTTGCCGGAGAAGAGTCAGGCGATCTGCTTGGGGCTGACCTTATACGAGCTCTTGAGTCCTCATCCGGCCGCAATATCGAACTGATCGGTGTCGGGGGCAGACATCTCAAGGTAATGGGACTGGACAGTCTTTTCGACCCGGCGGCGATCGCCTTGATGGGCGCTTCGGCCATCGCAAAGGACCTGCCGCTTTTGATCGCGCGCATCCATCGCACAGCGAAAGTGATTTCCGATGCTTCGCCGGACTGCCTGATCACGATCGACAGCCCTGAGTTCACCTTGCGCGTTGCGAAGAAAGTGCGCGCCAGAAACCCGTCGATCCCGATCATACACTATGTCTGCCCAAGCGTTTGGGCTTGGAGACCGTCAAGAGCGGCCGAGATGCGGCCCTATGTGGACCACATCCTCTGCATTCTCCCCTTCGAGGTCGATGAATTGCGGCGTCTCGGTGGCCCACCGGGAACCTATGTGGGCCACCGCCTGACCCACGACACGGGCATTCTGCATGCCGCCCATGTCCAGTCTGACCGGCATAAGCCAACCTCTCAGGATGAAAAAACGCTGCTGATCCTTCCCGGCTCCCGAAAGAGCGAGGTGAAAGGCCTGACCCCGGCGTTCGGGGAGACGATCAAGCTCCTGAAGGAGCGAGGGCACAGGTTGAGACTTCTCCTGCCGACGGTGCCCCACGTGGCGGATGTGGTGGAGGCAGAAACCAAGTCGTGGCCGCAGCATCCCGAGATTATTCTCGATCCCGTGCGCAAGTGGCAGGCCTTTGGCGAGGCTGACGCGGCCCTTGCGGCATCTGGCACCGTTTCGCTCGAACTTGCGCTTTGCCGTGTGCCGCTGGTTGCCTGCTATAGGTCGGATCGCCTGATGCGGCTGTTCATGGGCCTTATCACGACGTGGTCAGCCTCGTTGCCCAATCTGATCGTCGACCGCGCAATCGTGCCCGAATACTACGACATGTTCATCCGCCCAGGCATGCTTGCCCGACAGATCGAACAGTTGATGACGATGGACAGCGATCTCAGACGGCTTCAATTGCACGGGTTCACTGAGGTCAAGAAACGGATGGCGACGACTCGACGTGCCGGCGCCGTAGCTGCAGACGTCATCCTCGATCTCGTCCGGGGATAAGCGACAGGGAGCGTTCGGCCGCAAATGGCCGTGATCAAACGGCAGTACCGTAGAGATCGTAGGCATCGGACCGGTCGATCTTCACCGTGACGATATCCCCGACGCGCAGCGGTCTTCGCGACTGTACATGCACCGCGCCATCGATCTCGGGGGCGTCATATTTTGTGCGTCCCTTGCCAGCAGCACCGTGTGCTTCATCGATAATTACAGCCAGGCGCTTGCCCACTTTCTTTCGGAGTTGTGCCTCTGAAACTTTCTGCTGCCGCGCCATAAAGCGGTGCCAGCGGGTTTCCTTGATCTCGTTCGGTACCTCCGGGAGGCCGAGTTCATTCGAGCGGGCACCCTTGACCGGTTCATACTTGAAGCATCCGGCACGATCGATTTTCGCCTCGTCCAGCCAATCGAGCAGCATCTCGAAGTCTTCCTCGGTCTCGCCAGGAAAGCCGACAATGAAGGTCGACCGCACGGCAAGGTCTGGACAGATTTCGCGCCAATGGCGGATACGGTCCAACGTCTTTTCATTGTGCGCCGGCCGTCGCATGTTCTTGAGCACATTCGGCGAAGCGTGCTGAAAGGGGATGTCGAGGTATGGGAGGATTTTCCCTTCCGCCATGAGCGGGATGACGTCGCCCACGTGAGGGTACGGATAGACATAATGAAGCCGCACCCAAATGCCCATCTCGCCAAGTTCGCGTGACAGATCGAGGAATTTCGCCTGGACCTCACGTTCTTTCCATGTGCTGGACTGATACTTTACGTCGACGCCGTAAGCGCTTGTATCCTGAGAGATAACCAGAATTTCCTTAACGCCGGCGGCAACCAGCTTTTCTGCTTCCCGGAGCACATCCGCAGCCGGACGAGAAACAAGATCGCCGCGCAGGGCCGGAATGATGCAAAAAGTGCACCGGTTGTTGCAGCCCTCTGAAATCTTCAGATAGGCATAGTGGCGTGGCGTCAGCTTCACGCCCTGCGGTGGCAACAGGTCTACGTAGGGATCATGTGCGGGCGGAGCGGCCTCGTGCACAGCCGCCATGACGCTTTCGTACGCCTGAGGTCCGGTAATCGCCAGTACGTTTGGATGCTTTTCGCGGATCACATCAGGTTCGGCGCCGAGACACCCGGTGACAATGACCTTACCGTTCTCGGAAAGCGCCGAGCCGATGGCATTGAGCGATTCATCGCGCGCAGAGTCGAGAAAGCCGCAAGTATTCACCACAACAAGATCGGCTCCGTCGTGCTTGCGTGCAATCTCGTAGCCTTCGGCACGAAGCCTTGTAATGATACGCTCCGAATCCACCAGGGCTTTAGGACAACCAAGGCTGACGAAACTGACGCGAGGAGCGGACATCTAAGGCTTTCTGATCTATCTGGGAACGGCGGCGCAGTAGCACAGTTTCGACTGGTTGTAATCATCGCAAAGCCCGGCTGAGGAGGACGCATTGATGACGACGAAGCTTGGTCTAGCCAGTATCGGCCATGTAGCGCTGAAAGTGGCGGATATCGGGCGCTCGCTCGAATTTTATCGTAATCGCTTGGGCTTTGCCGAAATGATGCGGCTGAACAATGACGATGGCAGTTTGTGGCTCGTCTATCTCCGCATTACCGATACGCAGTTTCTCGAACTGTTCCCCGGCGGGGAAGGGGGACGCGCGCCAGAAAACAACGTCACGGCGATCAATCACTTTTGTCTCGAGTGCAAGGATTTGGACGCAACAGCTTCCGCACTACGCGGCCAAGGCATTCGGCTCACTGTGGAACCCAAGATGGGCCTGGACGGCAATCGTCAGTGCTGGATCGAGGATCCAGACGGCAACCGCATCGAGTTTATGCAGATGTCATCGGCGAGCATGCAGGCTGACGCGATCCGCCGCCTGCAAGGCGCACTCTGAACCTGTGCCGCGCAGGTATGAAGCTTCGCTCTACGATAATCAGAGCGAAGCCGAAATGGCCGGCCAAATCTCCATAAAGCCGCGATAGATCATGTCGAGCGCGACATACAAAATGATCAGCAAGCCAACATAGGCGATCCACCGGTGGCGATGGAGCAGGCGCGCAATAAAGCTTGCCGCAAGACCCATGAGTGCGATCGACAGTATCAGCCCGATAATCAGGACCGTGAAGTGGTCCCGCGCAGCTCCAGCAACCGCCAATACGTTGTCGAGTGACATTGAGACGTCGGCGATCACGATCTGCAAGGCAGCCTGACCAAGCGTCTTTCGGGGCGCTTTGCCGGAAATTTTCCCGTCTTTGCCATAGTCGATCTCGGAAAGCGCCTCCGTCGCTTCCTCCTCCTCTTCCTGGGAGGTTCGAAGCTCTCGCCACATCTTCCAGCACACCCACAAAAGCAGGATGCCGCCGACGAGGAGCAGCCCAAGGATCGCTAGCAACTGAACTGTTATAGCCGCGAATAGAATCCGAAGCACGGTTGCAGCGACAACGCCAATAAGGATCGCGCGTTTCCGTTGTTCGGCAGGCAAACCGGCAGCGGCAAGACCGATGACAATCGCGTTGTCACCTGCGAGGACGAGGTCGATGGCGATGACCTGGAGCAGCGCTGAAAAGCCGGCGGCGGTGAAAATTTCCATCGAACGTCGACCCTTCCATGCAGTGCGCCCGCGCACGCCGTACCGTGTGAGCTTGCATACAGTCAAGTGCGACCGTACCGCTCGCAGCCCTCGGGTCAAAAATGCTGCGAACAGCAAACTCTGTGCAGAGCCCGGTCAGCACATGTGTGACCGGTTCCTCGCGACCTTCGTGCGATTCGATTGAAATAGGTCGCGGGCTACCAAAGGCCAGCGGCGACACAGCATTCAGATTCGAGGCGGATAGATTCAACCAAACGGAAGGAGACGCCCGGCGGGTTGCCTGTGGCGTGGTTGGGCTGACGCCCCGCCGGACGCGGCTGCGGGTGAATGAAGGGACGACCGCAGCGAAGCAATTACACGATGAGAAGTGCCGAATAGATATGGGCAACCTTGCCTATTGCCGATCACCATGAATCGTCTGCAATACATATGCTTTGCGTGAGCTGCTCATGGCATCCGGGAACTCGCCTGGCGTGGTTCAAAAGGGCCAACCGCCAGGGGGCCGGTCCCTGTCGCGGGAAATCTGCCTGGATCATTGGCACACGTCGACCCATTCGGCTCCGGTAAGCTCGGCAATCCGCTTCGGTGTAATTCGAACAGCCGCATTGGTTGCGCCTGCTGCCGGCACGACTTCCGCAAAGGCCCTGAGGGAAACGTCGCAGTAAACAGGAAGCGGAGACGGTAGTCCGAATGGACATACGCCGCCGACTGGATGGCCGGTCATGGCCACAACCTGTTCAGCATCCAGCATCCGCGGCTTACCGCCAAACCTGTCCTTGAATTTCCTGTTGTCGAGCCGCGCAGTACCGCTGGCCACAACCAAAACGACCTGCTCACCGACACGCAGGCATATCGTCTTGGCGATCTGCGCGGGAAGTACGCCGTGGGCGGCAGCGGCAAGCGACACCGTGGCTGAACTGGCTTCCGTCTCGATAACGGTCAAATCCGGGGCGCGTTCCGCGAGGAAGCTGCGTACGCTATCAAGACTCATAGGATTAACATTGCAAGAAGAGTGCACACCGGTCCCGCCCTTAACATCACCGCTACGCTGGCGCCATTGGCAGGCGATTCCTTTTGGCGATCCACCACATTCGGAGCAGCAGCTTCGACCACAGAGCGGCTATGCCGCGATCAGCGCCTTGATCCCATCGGCGACGAATTGGACCGCCAGGGCCGCGAGGATTACGCCAAGCAGCCGCGTCAGGATCGAGCGACCTGTGTAGCCAAGAATGCCGTCAATGCGCTCTGCCAGAATGAATACGATGTACGTTAGTATCAGACACAATAGAATAATGCCGACGAGAGAAAGCTGGGCAGTCCACCCCTCGAAGGCGCCGGAAAGAAGCACAGTCGCAGAAATGGCGCCGGGGCCGGCAATCAGGGGGATTGCGAGCGGAAATGCCGCTATGTCGTGGACCATGTCCCTGGTGATCGCCACGTCGGAGATCTTCTCCTTACGATCCTGCCGTTTCTCGAAAACCATCTCAAAGGCAATGAAAAACAGCAGAAATCCGCCGGCGACACGAAAGGCAGGCAGCGTGATCCCGAATATGGCCAGGATAGAAGCACCCGCCAAAGCAAAGAGGGCGAGCACGCCGAAGGCGATAAGGCTGGCGCGGACGGAGACCTGACGGCGTTCGTCGCGATTCATGCCGCGTGTAATGGCGAGGAACAGCGGCGCCAAACCCGGCGGGTCGATGGTGACCAGCAAGGTCACGAAGGCATTGAGAAGCATATCATAGCTTGGCATCAGCAGTCCCCTACGGCACGGCCAAGCTAACGCGATCCGCAGTGGTTCGCCAGTTGGCGAATGCAATGGGCACAGCTGCTATTCACTCACATCCTGGAGCGGACCATGCTTGAATCGTCTGCGGCAGCTCATTAATTGAGAAGCGTAGTGGAGACACGCTGTCGCATGATTGAAGCGACTCGCTATCCGTTTGAATTCTCTATGAAAATCAATCGGTCAAAAAGCGAACGACAATTGGAGAATTGGGACGGTTTCCTATATAAAGCCGGAGTGATTCCTATCTTTGATCGTGATCCAATTTGACTGACCAGAAAACACCGCGCGGGGCCGATGGCGGACCGTCCGCCATAGAGCCAATTTCCATAATCGAGGAGATGCAGCGCTCCTATCTCGATTACGCCATGAGCGTGATCGTCAGCCGCGCATTGCCCGATGTGCGTGACGGGCTCAAGCCAGTCCACCGGCGCATTCTCTACGCGGCCTTCGAGAGCGGCTACCATTGGAACCGCAAATATGTGAAGTCGGCCCGGCCGGTCGCCGACGTGATGGGTAAATACCATCCGCATGGCGACGCATCTATCTATGATGCTCTCGTTCGCATGGCCCAGGATTGGTCAATGCGGGTGCCGTTGATCGACGGCCAGGGAAATTTCGGCTCGATCGACGGCGATCCGCCGGCGGCGATGCGTTATACGGAATCCCGCCTCACCAAGGTTGCGCACGAGCTGCTGGAGGATATCGACAAGGACACGGTCGATTTCCAAGCCAACTACGATGCGTCGTCAGAAGAACCTCGTGTTTTGCCGGCGCGATTCCCGAATCTGCTTGTCAACGGCTCGGGCGGTATCGCCGTCGGCATGGCAACGAATATCCCGCCACACAATCTGGTCGAAGTCGTTAACGGTGCAGTCGCGCTGATCGACAATCCGGCGATGGAATTGCCGGAACTGATGGAGATCATTCCGGGTCCCGATTTTCCAACCGGGGGCATAATTCTCGGCCGATCAGGCATCTACAGCGCGTATTCGACCGGGCGCGGTTCGATCCTTATGCGTGGCAAGGTCGGAATTGAGACAATCCGCGGGGATCGCGAGGCGATTGTCATCACCGAGGTTCCGTACCAGGTGAACAAGGCCGCGATGATCGAGAAGATGGCCGAACTGGTTCGCGACAAGCGCGTTGAAGGCATTTCCGACATTCGCGATGAGAGCGACCGGCAGGGCTATCGTGTCGTGGTGGAACTGCGACGGGATGCAGTCGCAGATGTCGTTCTCAACCAGCTCTATCGCTACACGCCGCTGCAGACCTCATTCGGCGCCAACATGGTTGCGCTGAATGGCGGCAAACCGGAAATGTTGACGCTCATCGACATGCTGAAGGCCTTCATCGCGTTCCGCGAAGAGGTCATCAGCCGTCGCACAAAATTCCTTCTCCGGAAGGCGCGCGAGCGCGCGCACGTGCTGGTAGGGCTTGCGATTGCCGTCGCCAATATAGATGAGGTCATCAAGCTCATTCGCAGCGCGCCGGATCCGCAAGCGGCACGCGAGCAATTGATGGAGCGCCGGTGGGCTGCCTCTGACGTGGAGTCGCTGATCCTGCTGATCGACGATCCGCGTCACCGGATCAACGAGGATGGCACCTATAACCTGTCCGAAGAGCAGGCGAGGGCAATTCTCGAGCTCAGGCTCCAGAGGTTGACTGCTCTCGGTCGGGACGAAATCGCCGATGAGCTGAATACGATTGGCGCTGAGATAACGGACTATCTCGACATCCTGTCCTCGCGTGCGCGGATCCAGCAGATCGTCAAAGACGAACTTGCCGCTGTCCGCGACGAATTCGGTACGCCCCGCCGTACTGAAATCGCCGAAGGCGGCGCAGACATGGAAGACGAAGATCTCATCCAGCGCGAGGATATGGTCGTCACCGTCAGCCATTCCGGCTACATCAAGCGTGTGCCGCTTTCGCTCTATCGCGCGCAGCGCCGTGGAGGTAAAGGCCGCGCCGGCATGTCGACCAAAGACGAGGATTTCGTCACACGGTTGTTCGTTGCGAACACGCACACTCCGGTGCTGTTCTTCTCGTCGCGCGGGATCGTCTACAAGGAAAAGGTATGGCGCCTGCCAATCGGCAATCCCCAGTCGCGCGGCAAGGCGCTGATCAATCTCCTGCCGCTTGAGCAGGGCGAGCGGATCACCACCATCATGCCGCTGCCGGAGGATGAAACGAGTTGGAGCGAACTTGACGTCATGTTCGCGACAACGCGCGGTACGGTCCGCCGCAACAAGCTGTCGGACTTCGTGCAGGTAAACCGCAACGGCAAGATCGCCATGAAGCTTGATGAGCCTGGCGACGAAATCCTCGGCGTGGAGACCTGTACCGAAAATGATGATGTGCTGCTCACCGCAGCCTCCGGTCAGTGTATTCGGTTCTCGGCGAGTGACGTTCGCGTTTTCGCGGGACGCAATTCGATTGGCGTTCGCGGCATATCAATGGCCGAAAACGATCGTGCCATCTCCATGGCCATATTGGAGCACGTCGATGCGGAAGCGCCGGAACGTGCGGCCTACCTCAAGCGCTCTGTGGCGGAGCGCCGCTTGACCAGCGGCGAGGATGAGGAAATCGCGCTCACAAACGAGGAAGTGGCTGAAGAGGCCGACCTAACGGACGAACGGTATGAATTTCTGAAACAGCACGAGCAGTTCGTGCTGACCGTGACGGAATTCGGCTACGGGAAGCGTTCGTCTTCTTACGATTTCCGGCTGACTGGACGAGGCGGCAAAGGTATCCGCGCGACCGATGTCTCGAAAACAACGGAAATCGGACGGCTGGTCGCGACTTTCCCGGTCGGCAATGAGGATCAGATCATGCTGGTTTCGGATGGCGGGCAAGTGATCCGCGTTCCGGTCGATGGCATCCGAATCGCAAGCCGCGCGACCAAGGGCGTGACGATTTTCAACACTGCCGAGAATGAAAAGGTTGTGTCGGTCGAACGCATTCCTGAGGCACAAGGCGAAGAGGATGCAAATGGAGACGCCGAAGTCGCCAAAGAAACCGTCGACGAGGGTGATGTAGCCGGCTGAAATGACCGGCGAACCCCGCCTTGTTAGAACCGGCTCACACGGTCGTTCTGGTCGTCCATGCGGATGCGTTGAGCTTCAAAGTGAATGCCAACGGCTGTTGCAATGAGCATTCCGACGGTCATTGCGGCGGCGAGCATGAAAATCATCATGGCTTTGTTCTCCTCTCGCAATAACGAATAAACCCCGATTGAGTTTCATCGTCTGTGGGGAAACGCACACCTCTTCACCCAGCATCTCGCGCAAAAAGACTACCGCTTTGTGCTCACCCTCCGAATTGCCTTTAGTCACGTAGGCCGTTAGAACCGCGTCCCATGACAGAGCGTATCGCCATCTATGCCGGTTCCTTCGACCCGCTGACAAACGGCCATCTCGACGTCCTCAAAGCGTCGCTTGCGGTAGCGGACGTGGTGTTCGCCGCGGTCGGCGTTCAGCCAAGCAAAACGCCGCTATTTTCGTTCGAGGAGCGCGCGGACCTGATCGAAAAGGCTGCAGCCGCTGAATTCGGCAAAGATGGCAACCGAATCCGCGTCGTTTCGTTTTCCGGACTTGTCATCGACGCTGCGAGGAAGCACGGCGCGTCGATCATGATCCGCGGGCTAAGGGACGGCACCGATCTCGACTATGAGATGCAAATGGCCGGGATGAATGAGACAATGGCGCCCGAACTGCAGACGGTGTTCCTGCCGGCGAGCCCCTCAGTTCGCACAATTACGGCCACACTTGTCCGCCAGATAGCGTCCATGGGCGGCGACGTACGCCCATTTGTGCCGAAGTCGGTGGCCGAAGCGCTCAAGACGAAATTCACAAACTGAATTCTGGAGACATCCATGCAGTTTAGAAGACTTGCCTCTTCCTTTGTCGTTCTTGCCGGACTTCTGGCAAGCTCGGCCGCTCTCGCGGCTGACCCGGAGAACACGATGATCATTACGCTCAAGGACGGGGACGTGACGGTAGCGCTTAGACCCGACCTGGCGCCAAAGCATGTGGAGCAGATCAAGGCGCTCGTTCGGGAGGGCGCCTACAACAATGTCGCGTTCCACCGCGTGATCGATGGTTTCATGGCTCAGACCGGCGATGTGGAGTTCGGCGACATGAACGATGGTTTCGACGCCTCGCTTGCCGGAACCGGCGGTTCAAAGCGGCCGGATCTGCCCGCCGAATTCTCGCAGGAGCATTATTCCCGCGGAACTGTCGGTATGGCGCGAGCGCAGAACCCAGACTCGGCCAACTCTCAGTTCTTCATCATGTTTGCGCCTGGACCTCAGCTCGAGGGTCAGTACACAGTTGTCGGCAATGTCGAAAGCGGCATGGAACTGGTCGACAAGATAAAGAAGGGCGATCCTGCGCAGAACGGCGTGGTGAGCGAGCCTGACCGGATGGTCAAAGTCCGCATCGCTGCGGACGGCAATTAATCAACGAAAGGAATCGACTGATGGTCGAGATCAAGGATCCCGAAAACACGATTTTGATGGAAACCACGAAGGGGAATGTCGTCATCGAGCTTTTTCCCGATTTGGCGCCTGGCCACGTTAGCCGGATCAAGGAGCTGACGCGTGAAGGAGCCTATGACGGCGTGGTGTTCCACCGCGTGATCGACGGGTTCATGGCCCAGACCGGCGACGTGAAGTTCGGCAAGTCTACCGGATCCTCGTTCAATCCGTCGCGCGCGGGCATGGGTGGGTCGGATAAGCCGGATTTGAAGGCGGAGTTCTCCAACGTTAATCATGCGCGCGGCACCTGCTCGATGGCACGGGCGCAAAATCCGAACTCGGCAAACTCTCAGTTTTTCATCTGCTTTGACGATGCGGGCTTCCTGAACCGCCAGTACACAGTGTGGGGGCAGGTCATCCAGGGCATGGAGAATGTCGACAAGATCAAGCGCGGCGAGCCCGTCCAGGATCCCGACAAGATCGTGTCCATGAAGGTGGCGGCAGACGCGGCTTGATTGGCCGCAATCGGCGCTTCTTTGTCATGACGGAAGAAGAATCGACGGCGCGGCGACTGCGGCGATGCATGGAAAGGTGGGCGGCTCCACGTGCGCGTCGATCTGTTTGACTTTGAACTGCCAGAAGACCGCGTCGCGCTTCGGCCAGCCGAGCCGCGCGATGCGGCGCGGCTGCTTGTGGTCCGAAACGGCGGCCAGCTTCAGGACCGAAGCGTGCGAGATCTACCCGATCTACTGACGCCCGGCGATCTGCTTGTATTCAATGATACGAAAGTCATACCGGCACAGTTGAAGGGCATCCGGCAACGCGGCGAGGCTGTCGCCCAGGTCGACGCGACATTGCACATGCGCGTGTCTCCGGACCGGTGGCGGGCATTCCTTCGCCCGGCGAAACGCGCTGCGGCGGGCGATCGCATTCGCTTCGGGCACGGGGGCAATGCCTGCTTTCTTGGCGCGCTCGATGCGACCGTGGTGGAGAAGGGGGAGGCGGGCGAGGCACTGCTGGCATTCGAGATGTCGGGCGCAGTGCTCGACGAAGCGTTGCATGCTGTCGGACACATGCCGCTGCCGCCCTACATTGCGTCGAAGCGTCCGGATGATGAGCGCGACCTGGTTGACTATCAGACCGTCTACGCCCGTGAGGAAGGTGCGGTCGCGGCGCCGACGGCGGGATTGCATTTTACCTCCGACCTGTTTGCTGCGCTAGAACGGCGCGGGGTCCAAAAGTGCTTCGTGACACTGCATGTGGGGGCAGGGACCTTCCTGCCTGTGAAGGCCGACGACACTAAAGACCATCGGATGCACGCCGAGATCGGCCACATTTCGCAGCAAACCGCAGATGCTCTAAACGCAGCGCGCGCTCGCAAGGGTCGCATCGTGGCTGTGGGCACCACCTCGCTCAGGCTTCTGGAAAGTGCGGCGCGCGATGACGGCACAATCGAACCTTGGTCTGGGCCGACCGACATATTCATTACGCCAGGCTACCGCTTCCGCACGGCCGATGCACTCCTGACCAATTTTCATCTCCCGCGATCGACGCTCTTCATGCTCGTCTCGGCGTTCGCCGGGCTGGAGACGATGCGGGGGGCGTACCGGCATGCCATAGATAACGGGTACCGCTTTTACTCCTACGGCGACGCCAGTCTCCTTTTCCGGAACGAAATCAATGACAACTGAATTTTCGTTCCAGCTGCTTGCGAGGGACGGCAAGGCAAGGCGGGGCGAAATCACGATGCCGCGTGGGACGATCCGCACGCCCGCCTTCATGCCGGTAGGAACCGGCGGCACTGTCAAAACAATGTATATGGATCAGGTGCGTGCACTTGGTTCGGATATCATCCTTGGGAACACCTATCACCTGATGCTTCGGCCCGGGGCCGAGCGCGTCGCCAGGCTTGGCGGCCTGCATGAATTCGCGCGTTGGCCGTATCCATTCCTTACTGACAGTGGCGGCTTTCAGGTCATGTCACTCGCGCAGCTGCGCAAGATCAACGAGAGCGGCGTGACGTTCCGTTCCCATATCGATGGGGCGCCATACGAAATGTCGCCAGAGCGTTCGATCGAAATCCAGAGCCTGCTCGACTCAGACATTCAAATGCAGCTCGACGAATGCACTGCATTGCCAGCCAAGGAAAAAGAGATCGAGTGCGCGATGGAGCTTTCGCTGCGCTGGGCGGAACAGTGCAAGACGGCGTTTGGTAACCAGCCTGGCAAGGCGATGTTCGGTATCGTGCAGGGCGGAGACAATCCGGCTTTGCGGCTACGCTCGGCTTCGAGCCTCGCCGCGATGGATTTGAAGGGTTACGCGGTTGGTGGCTTGGCGGTGGGTGAACCACAGGGCGTCATGTTGGAAATGCTCGACGTCACCTGTCCGGAACTGCCCGCCGAGAAACCACGCTACCTGATGGGGGTCGGGACTCCGGACGATATCCTGAAATCCGTTGCCCGCGGCATCGATATGTTCGACTGCGTCATGCCGACCAGAGCAGGGCGGCATGGTCTTGCCTACACGCGCCGCGGTAAGGTGAACCTTCGCAACGCCCGACATGCTGATGATCCGCGCCCGTTGGATGAAGAAAGTGATTGTCCTGCCGCGCGCGACTACTCCCGCGCCTATCTCCACCATTTGGTAAAATCCGGTGAGGCGTTGGGTGCGATGCTTCTGACCTGGAACAATCTCGCCTATTATCAGCGGCTGATGCAGGACATCCGGGACGCGATCGAAGGAGGCGCTTTCGTCGAGCGCGCGGGTTTAATTGCCGACGATTGGGCGAGGGGCGACATTCCATCCCTGTAGGTAACCAGATCAGGACAAGCTATGCGCCAAGCGAGTTCGAAGCACGCAGGCTGACACCGGTAATCCGGAAATTGCCATCAGGCTGCATTTCGAGTGTGTAGATCGCCTCATAGTCCCGCCCGTCAGGCCCAACAACCAGGACCTGTTGAACGATTGAGGTTGTACTCAACTCGCGGACCTTCCCGAACGCGTAGTTTCGCGGCTTGTAGACTGGCTGGTAGCCGCTGGTGACCATAGCCATGAAGGTCTCCAATGTCGGGAATAGGCGCTTCACATTCGGCGCAGCGTAACTGTAGGCGGTTGCGTCGTCGCCAGCCAGAAAGGCTCTGATCTGACCGTCGATCGCATCTCGGCCGGCTTTGGTCTCTGCGTCGCCAGCTAAGGCTGACGTGGCTGCGAGACTGGCCAACAACGAAAGCGCGAGCAGCAGAGAGCGCATGACATTCCTCCCTCCGCAGGCTCAGATTGGTTTCTCCAAACCTGGGGAACTCATCGTTATTTTAGCATACGGGTTGCGGGCGAAGGTAGTTTCAGTGATGTTCCGCTTGCAGCGGTTCAGACATCCTCCCCTGCGTAAGTTCCATGCAAGACAGAAGGCACACTACCCGCATTGTGTGCATTGGGTGCCGTTTGCTTGACAAGGACGCTGTTGCATCTGCGCAAGTGCTCGTTTGCGCTTGCTTTTCTTATCGAGGGCCAGTGAAATGGCATTAGATGGGAGATGTACGTGGTCGCTTTTGACGAGATGCATCCTGGCGAATCCGGACTGCGAACTGCGTATGCAGCTTATGATAGATGGTTCCAGGCTCAAGACCCTGGCCGACTTACCGAAAAAATGCGCGACGCGGAACGCGTTTTCCGCAAAACAGGCATTACCTTTGCCGTCTATGGCGAGGAAGAGGCCGCCGAACGCCTGATCCCCTTCGACATTGTGCCGCGCATTATTTCCGGCGCCGAATGGCGGCGGCTTACGCAAGGCATCGAGCAGCGCGTTCAGGCGCTGAATGCCTTCCTCGACGATATCTACCATCGACAGGAGATACTCCGCTCGGGCCGCGTGCCGAAGGATCTGATCGCGGCCAACGAGGCATTTTTACCGGAGATGATTGGGGTTCGGCCACCAAGGGGCGTCTACACCCACATCATTGGCGTCGATATCGTACGTATCAGCGAGAACGAATTCTATGTTCTCGAGGACAATGCACGAACGCCCTCGGGCGTGTCTTACATGCTCGAAAACCGCGAGACGATGATGCAGCTCTTTCCGGAGCTGTTCCAGCGGATAAAGGTGCGGCCGGTCGAAAACTATCCGCAGCTCCTCAGGCAGTCCCTGGCGGCTGTCAAGCCGGACAATGTACAGGACGCTCCTCGTATCGCGGTCCTCACCCCGGGCAGCTACAATTCAGCCTATTTCGAACACGCGTTCCTTGCAGACCAGATGGGCGTCGAACTGGTTGAAGGGCAGGATCTTCGCGTCGTGGATGGCCATGTCGCGATGCGAACCACCGAGGGCTACAAACAGATCGACGTTCTGTATCGCCGTGTCGATGACGCATTCCTCGATCCGCTGACTTTTCGTCCGGATTCCACACTCGGTGTGCCCGGCATCATGGACGTTTTTCGCGCCGGCAATATCACCATTGCCAATGCGCCAGGAACGGGTATCGCCGATGACAAGGCGATCTATTCGTACATGCCGGAGATCGTTGAGTTCTACACAGGCCGCAAGGCGATACTGGGGAACATTCCGACCTGGCGCTGCTCTGAGTCGGACAGCTTGAAATACGTGCACGAGCATTTGGCTGAGCTGGTGGTGAAGGAAGTCCATGGATCGGGCGGCTACGGTATGCTGGTCGGGCCCGCTGCTTCGAAGAAAGAGCTCCAGGAATTTGCCAAGAAGCTGGCCGCACGTCCAGCGAACTATATAGCGCAGCCGACGCTGTCGCTCTCGACTTGCCCTATCCTGGCTGCGAACGGCCTTGCACCACGCCACGTCGATCTGCGTCCGTTCGTGCTCGTTTCGGACCGTATTCAGATCGTACCAGGTGGGCTAACGCGTGTCGCGCTGAAGGAAGGCTCGCTGGTGGTCAATTCTTCGCAAGGCGGCGGCACCAAGGACACATGGGTGCTGGACGACTAGTCGTGCGCTGAGGTGGGACGTCTGCTCGGCCACACGGACGAGATTGGTAGGATGATACGATCCATGATCAGGAGCCTGCAGCGAAAGTCATGACATCAACTACTATCCATTATTCGCCATTCGTCATTCGCTATTCGCTTGTTCCAAAGGCGCTCTGACATGCTTCTCGGGCGCACCGCCAACGGCCTCTACTGGATGAATCGCTATATAGAGCGGACCGAGAACATGGCCCGGCTGCTCGATGCCGGCCTGCGGATGGCTCTCACACGATCCGCCAGTTCCTCCGAGGAATGGAGTTCGGTATTGCTCAGCGCTGGCGTGGGCCAGGCATTTCACGATCGGTATGAGGAAATCGCGCCGGAAACAGTCTCGGATTTTCTGCTGAGAGACCCGGCAAACGGCTCCAGCGTGATGTCCTCGATGGACATTGCCCGCACAAATGCGCGGATGGTGCGAACCGCGCTGACCCGCGAGACATGGGAAAGCATCAACGAGGCGTGGATGGCCCTGAAGCGGATGCTGGCGGCGCCAGTTGAACAGCGCGACTTGCCAAGCGTTCTGGATGCCATCAAGCGGGAGACGGCACTTATCCGCGGTTCCTTCTACGGCACGATGCTTAGAAACGAGATATTCGATTTCTCACAGCTGGGTACATTTGTTGAGCGCGCGGACAATACGGCCCGTATCCTCGATGTGAAATACTATGTCCTTCTCCCGTCGATCGAATGGGTCGGATCGACCCTCGATAACTACCAGTGGGAGTCGATCCTGCGTTCGGTCGCTGCACATCGTTCGTATCGCTGGGTCTATGAGGCCGAGTACCGCCCGACCAGCATTGCCGACTTTCTCATTCTGAACGGCCGAATGCCCCGCTCGCTCGCATTCTGCTATCGTTTCATCACGGAACATCTGGATTTTCTTGCCAAGGCTTACGGTGTCCGGCACCCCAGCCATGCAACGGCCTCGCAGACCCTGGAAAAGCTGAACGTCGGCTCTATCAAGAATATATTCGACGCAGGACTGCACGAATTCCTCGTGGAATTTATTCGCGACAATAACAGGCTGGGCAACGAGATCGCCCAGGATTTCCGTTTCTACTGACGCGAAGAGGGACCATGCGCCTTAGGATCTCCCACCGCACCGAATATCGGTACGATGCGCCTGTGCGTTACGCGCTTCAGCGGCTACGGCTGGTGCCCTATGGAGGTGCCAGCCAATCGATCAAGTCATGGTCCCTCGCTATCGAGGGCGCACGCGAGGAACTCCGTTTCACCGACCAGTTCGGCAACGACACGCGGCTATTGAGCGTCGAGGGCGCACCGCACGTCATTAGTGTCGAGGCAGCAGGTGAGGTGGAAACTCACGATACCGCCGGGGTAATGGGCACACATCGAGGTTTCGCACCCCTTTGGCTTTTTCAGAGTGAAACCAGGCTGACTGAGGCCGGCGATGGCGTTCGCAATCTGGCTGGTCAGATCGGTCCTGGAGCGGGGATCGAACGGCTACACACTTTGATGGGAGTCATTCGCGAGCGCGTAGCCTACACTATCGGAGCGACCGATGCCGGCACCTCAGCCGAGGCAGCTCTCAAGCAAGGCAGCGGTGTCTGCCAGGATCACAGCCATATTTTCATTGCTGCCGCGCGATTGCTAGGTTTTCCAGCACGGTATGTCAGCGGCTACCTAATGATGGATCATGCGCTCGAGCAGGCTGCGAGCCATGCCTGGGCAGAAGTCCATATCGACAATCTGGGATGGGTTGCGTTCGATGTGGCGAACGGCATTTCGGCAGACGAGCGCTATGTGCGAGTGGCAACCGGCCGCGACTACCGGGACGCCATGCCGGTCTCGGGAATTCGTCTGGGGAAGGGCGAGGAACAACTTGAAGTTCGCATCACGGTGGAGCAGTAGTCTCGACGATTGCAGCATTCTCGGTGAGATTCGATGACATACTGTGTCGGCCTCAAGCTAGATCGCGGGCTCGTGTTCATGTCGGACACGCGGACCAATGCGGGTGTCGATTCAATTTCGACTTTCAAGAAGATGTACGTTTGGGAAAAGCCAGGCGAACGCGTCATCGTGCTTCTGACGGCCGGCAATCTTGCAACGACCCAGGCGGTCGTCAGTTTGCTGGATGAGCGTTCAAAGGCAGTCGCCGAGCGGGCGCCAACTCTCCTTGAAACGCCCTCCATGTATCAGACGGCACGGCTGATCGGGAATACCGTCAAGGAGGTGATTGCCAGCCATGCGGACGCCGGCGAGAAGGCAGATTCATACTTCAACGCTTCGTTCGTCCTGGGCGGTCAGATCAAGGGCACGGAACCGCGCCTTTTCCAGATCTATCCTGAAGGCAACTTCATCGAGTCGACCGACGACACGCCCTTCTTCCAGATCGGCGAAACCAAATACGGCAAGCCGATTATCATCCGCGCTTATGACAAGGCCATGAGCTTCGCCGAGACAGCCAAGCTGCTCCTGGTATCATTCGACTCGACATTGAAGTCCAATCTCTCCGTGGGACTGCCGCTGGATTTGATGTTCTATGAGAAGGATACGTTCAAAATCGGCTTCAAGAAGCGGATAGGGACCGAAGATCCTTACTACAGAACGATCTCGGACGGTTGGTCGAACGCACTGAAAAAGGCGTTCAGGAGCTTGCCGGACTTTCCGGAAGCCTAGAGCACCTTCCGCCAACATCGCAATCCGGTCCGCTGCTTCATCGATCACGGCAGAATTTCATTTTGATCGAAGGATTGACTCTCCTCGACTTTCGTTTTCGTATATTTCTACAAGAAACGAAAATGGAGAGCGTGCAATGTATCTTTCGCCGCGACATTCCGAGATCATCCAGATGGCGAAGGATAACGGCCGCGTGCTGGTTGATGACCTCGCTACTCACTTCGCGGTCACGCCACAAACGATCCGAAAGGATCTCAATGATTTGTGCGATCAGCGGTTGCTGACGCGTATTCACGGCGGCGCGTTGTTTCCATCCGGCATCGAGAACATGGAATACGAAGCGCGGCGGAAGATTGCAGCCGACGAGAAGGAAGCGATCGGAAAAGCCGCAGCAAGAATCATCCCGGACAACGCGTCGCTCTTCATCAATATCGGGACCACAACAGAGGCTGTCAGCAAGGCGCTTCTCGACCACGCAGGCCTGATGGTCATTACCAATAATATCAATGTTGCCAACAGGATGCGCGTGTATCCTTCCATCGAGGTTGTTATTACAGGTGGGGTCGTGCGTGGCTCGGACGGCGGCATTGTGGGAGAGGCGGCTGTCGATTTCATCAAGCAGTTCAAGGTTGACTATGCTGTCATCGGAGCGTCGGCAATCGACCATGACGGCGCATTGCTGGATTTCGATTTTCGCGAAGTGAAGGTCGCGCAAGCAATCATTGCCAATGCGCGGCAGGTCATCCTGGTTTCGGACGCTACGAAGTTCGAGCGAACGGCCCCTGTCCGCATCGGACACTTGTCACAAGTGGATACGTTCATCACCGATCGCTGTGAAATCGAAACCGTACGGAAGATTTGTCAGGACAATGAGGTCGAACTGGTCGAAACCATGCGTTGAAGCGCTGGCCATTTGCCCGAATTCGTTGATTTAAATTCGTTTGACATTCGTTCACGGTTCGAAATAATTCCAAAATGCTTTCGGAGCGGCTCAGATTTGCTGCAGTGCGAAAGCATTTTGGAGGCCGCGTGGCCGAAGACCAGGTTCATGATATTTTCGTCATAGGCGGCGGCATAAATGGCTGCGGCATCGCGCGTGATGCAGTTGGCCGTGGATACTCGGTCTATCTGGCCGAGATGAACGATCTCGCCAGCGGCACGTCGTCAGGATCCACGAAGCTTATCCATGGCGGTCTGCGCTACCTTGAGCACTATGAGTTCCGGCTGGTCCGCGAGTCCTTGATGGAGCGCGAGGTGCTGTGGCGCAACGCGCCTCACATTATCTGGCCGATGCGTTTTGTTTTGCCCCATGCCGAGGGTTTGCGCCCCGCATGGCTGCTTCGGCTTGGTCTGTTCCTCTATGACCATATAGGGGGGCGAAAGGCGCTGCCGCCGACCGGAACGCTCGATATGACCAGCGATCCAGCAGGAAATCCGCTGAAGAAACTTTTCAAGCGGGCGTTCGAGTATTCGGACTGCTGGGTCAATGATGCTCGCCTGGTCGTTCTCAATGCCCGAGACGCAGCCGATCGTGGCGCGACCATCCGGACACGTGCCAAAGTCGTCAGCGCAAGACGCCTGGATGGTTTGTGGAAGATCGAAGTCGAGGATCAGCGCACCGGCCAGATTGACGAAGTTACCGCGCGGCTGATCGTCAACGCTGCCGGACCCTGGGTCGATGAAGTGTTGGCGACTGCCCTCGGCCAGAACGATGTCCGGAACGTCCGGCTCGTTCAAGGCAGTCATATCGTCGTGCCGAAGAAATTCGACGACCCGCGAGCGTACTTCTTTCAAAACAAGGATGGCCGGATCATATTCGCCATTCCTTATGAGGACGACTTTACGCTGATTGGCACGACCGATCGCGACTATGAAGGGGACCCTGCTGGCGTCGCGATCAGCGAACCCGAGATCGCGTACCTGTGCGACGCCGCGAGCGAGTACTTCGCTACGCCGATCAAGCGTGACGATATTGTCTGGACGTATTCTGCGGTGCGGCCGCTCTACGATGATGGGGCGTCCAAAGCGCAGGAAGCAACGCGCGACTATGTGTTGAAGGCTGAAGGGTTGGAGGGGCAGGCGCCCATCGTAAACATTTTTGGCGGGAAGATCACGACCTACAGGCGGCTCTCGGAGGCCATGCTGGACAAGATCGAGAACCTGCTTGGCTCCAAGGGCAAGCCGTGGACCGCTACAGCGCCATTGCCGGGCGGTGATTTTCCGGCGAACGGCTTTGAGGCGGAAGTCCGGAAACTGAAAGAGAAGTACGGGTTCCTCTCTCAGTCGCACGCGCGCCGGCTTGTGCGCCTGTATGGAACGAAGGCAAGTTTCATTCTTGGTCGGGCAAAATCGAACGCCGATCTCGGAAGAAAGTTCGGCGCTGATCTCTACGAGGCGGAGGTCCGCTACCTCGTGAGGAGCGAGTGGGCGGTGACGGCGGAGGATATTTTGTGGCGCCGCACGAAGCGCGGTTTGCATTTGAATAGCGAACAGGCAGCGGTGCTAGACAAGTTTGTGCGCGAATTCGGCGATCGGCATGATGCTGCAGCAGAATAGGGCGGAGACGAGCCTATGCTCGAGTTTAGAAATGTCTCAAAGGTCGTTGCGGGAGCTACGCATATCAGCGACGTCTCGCTGACCCTCCAGCACGGCTCATTGAATGTTCTTCTGGGGCCGACTTTGTCCGGCAAGACAAGCCTCATGCGGCTGATGGCCGGCCTCGACGTTCCGACATCCGGATCGGTGTGGTTCGACGGCGTCGATGTAACCGGTGTTCCAGTGCAAAAGCGCAATATCGCAATGGTTTATCAGCAGTTCATCAACTACCCGTCGATGACTGTGTACGAGAATATTGCGTCACCGCTAAGGGTGGCTGGCGCGGACCGGTCGAGCATCGATCGCCAGGTCCGCCGCGCAGCTACGCTACTCAGGCTTACGGCCTATCTCGATCGGACGCCTCTCAGCCTTTCGGGCGGCCAACAGCAGCGAACCGCGCTGGCCCGGGCCATGGCGAAGAATGCAGGTCTGGTGCTTCTCGACGAACCGCTCGCCAATCTCGACTACAAATTGCGCGAGGAATTGCGCGACGAGCTGCCCAAGATCTTCGCGGAGACGGGCGCTATCTTTGTTTACGCGACGACGGAACCGCACGAGGCACTCCTGCTAGGCGGCAACACGGCAACCTTGTCAGAAGGACGCGTTACACAATTCGGACGTACCATTGATGTTTTTCGCAGACCGAATGACCTGATCACGGCCCGGACCTTTGCCGATCCGCCATTGAATACGATCGTGTCGCCGAAAGTGGACGGGAGTTTTGAGCTCGAAGGGGGAGTGAGCCTGCCTGTTCCTTTGGAACTTAAGGGTATTCCTGACGGCGCATACACAATCGGCTTCCAGCCGCATCATCTCTCGTTGACGCGGCAAAACGTCGATGCCGTTGCAGTGAATGCCAAGGTGACGGCAACCGAGATCACCGGCTCGGAGAGCTTCGTCCATCTTGATTTCGCCAACGAGCATTGGGTTATGCTCGCTCACGGCGTC
This sequence comes from Mesorhizobium sp., assembly GCA_040512755.1. Classification (GTDB taxonomy): domain Bacteria; phylum Pseudomonadota; class Alphaproteobacteria; order Rhizobiales; family Rhizobiaceae; genus JBEVEP01. The sequence continues at coordinate 989 of JBEVEP010000334.1, read as the reverse complement.
CACCATTTCGAAGCTGACGAATTCGTCGATGTCTTCATTGATACCCGTCATCTGATGGTATTCGATGGGGAAGGGCGATCCGCCGCATTTCGTTCGAAACTGGCAGCCTAGGGGGAAAGGCGATGGCTCGGATCGATCTCAATCATATCCGCCACTCTTACGTTCCCAACCCAAAGACAGAAGCGGATTACGCGCTCAAGGAAGTCCACACCACTTTTGCAGATGGCGGCGCCTATGCGCTGCTCGGTCCTTCCGGTTGTGGCAAAACAACCTTGTTGAACATCATCTCCGGCCTGTTAAGGGCGTCTCACGGCCAGTTGTTGTTCGATGGACGCGACGTGAACAATCTGACCACGCAGGAACGCAATATTGCGCAGGTGTTCCAGTTTCCGGTCGTCTACGACACGATGACTGTCTACGACAACCTGGCGTTTCCATTGAGGAATCGCAGGGTGAGCGAAGGAGACGTCGATCGCAAGGTCCGCGAAATCCTTGAAATGATCGATCTGGAAGATCGAGCTTCAAAGAAAGCGCGCAGACTGACGGCTGATCAGAAACAGAAGATCGCGCTGGGGCGCGGCCTCGTGCGCTCGCATGTGAATGCGATCCTGTTCGATGAGCCACTGACCGTCATCGATCCGCACATGAAGTGGGTCCTGCGGTCACAATTGAAGCAATTGCACCGTCGTTTTGGCTACACAATGGTCTATGTCACACATGACCAGACCGAGGCGCTGACCTTCGCCGAGAAGGTGGTGGTCATGTACGAAGGCGAAATCGTGCAGATCGGCACACCAGACGAATTGTTCGAGCGGCCAACCCATACGTTTGTCGGCTATTTCATCGGTTCGCCTGGCATGAATGTAATGCCGGTCGCGATCGAAGGCAGGAAGGCGCGCCTAGGCAGCCAGACGATCGAACTGCCCGGGGGCCTACAAAACGGCAATGCTGGCACGATGGAACTTGGCATCCGTCCCGAATTCGTCCGA
>JBEVEP010000332.1:0-5494 GCA_040512755.1 Mesorhizobium sp. | reverse complement strand
TTGTCGTGGCCGACGAGCCGGTTTCCGCGCTCGACGTTTCGGTGCAGGCGGCGGTGACCGAACTTCTGATGGATATCCAGCGCCAGTCCAAGATGACGATGCTCTTCATCAGTCATGATCTGTCGGTGGTGCGCTATATCGCCGACCGGGTGGTGGTGATGTATCTCGGCTACATCGTCGAGCAGGGAACCACCGACCAGATCTTCTCGCCTCCCTATCATCCGTACACGGAAGCGCTGCTATCGGCGATCCCGATCGCCGATACGAGCGTGATCAAGAAGCACATCGTCCTCGAAGGCGACATCCCTTCCGCCATGAACCCGCCGACCGGGTGTCCGTTCCAAACGCGCTGCCGCTACAAGCATCTGGTGCCAGATGGCCTTTGTGAAAAGGAGGTGCCACCGCTGCGCGATCTTGGCGAAGGCCACAGGAGCCTGTGCTGGCTGACTGACGATATCCTGGCAAAGATGGAGCCGGTGATCAGCTTCGAAAAGGGCGGCGACAAAGCGCACGACATCGTGCCGGAAGACGCTCGCAAGCCGCGGCGGACAATCTAACCGTTGTCGCTTCGCTTGTACGAGCGAGGACATCCGGCACAATGCGGCAGTGAACATAAAAACATGATTTCTTTAGTCATGTTTTGACTTGAACAACTGTCGCTCAACTCAAAATTTGACCGATTGATAAAAAAAGAAACTGTGCTAGCCTTCCCCAAAACGATAAAAAATGGGGAACTGGAATGGCCGAAGGTCAGTTCAAGGACGGCATAGCCGGCAAGCGGCTTGCTCCTGCTCAGTACACCGAGAATTTTGCCGACCTGCACCCGCCGCTCGACCATCATGAAGCGCTGGTCGAGGCCGACCGCTGCTATTTCTGCTACGACGCGCCCTGCATGCAGGCCTGCCCGACGTCGATCGACATCCCCATGTTCATCCGGCAGATCGCCACGGGCAATCCGATAGGATCGGCCAAGACGATCTTCGACCAGAACATCCTCGGTGGCATGTGCGCCCGTGTCTGCCCGACAGAGACGCTCTGCGAAGAGGTTTGCGTTCGCGAAGTGGCGGAGGGCAAGCCCGTGCAGATCGGCCGCCTGCAGCGCTACGCCACCGATACAGCGATGGCCGCCAACAAGCAGTTTTACGATCGCGCAGCGTCGACCGGCAGGAAAGTGGCGGTCGTTGGGGCCGGGCCAGCGGGTTTGGCCGCCGCGCACCGGCTCGCGCGCTATGGTCATGATGTGACCGTGTTCGATGCGCGGCCGAAGGCCGGGGGGCTGAACGAATATGGCATCGCCGCGTACAAGAGCACGGATGGCTTTGCCCAGGCCGAGGTGGACTATGTCACCGCGATCGGCGGCATTTCGATCGTCAACGGCAAGATGCTCGGGCGCGACTACGCGCTTTCGGAGCTTATTGCTGGCTATGACGCGGTGTTCCTCGGGCTTGGCCTTGCCGGTGTCAATGCGCTGAACGCGGAGGGCGAGGAGAGCGACGGTGTGGAGAATGCTGTCGAGTTCATCGCTGAGCTTCGTCAATCTTCCGACCTGTCCGCGCTTGCTGTCGGCCGCCGCGTGGTCGTGATTGGCGGCGGCATGACGGCGATCGATGCCGCGGTGCAGTCCAAACTGCTCGGCTCCGAGGAAGTGACGATCTGCTATCGCCGCGGCAAGGAGCAGATGAACGCGTCCGAATTCGAGCAGGAACTGGCGACATCCAAGGGTGTCGTGATCCGCCATTGGCTGCAGCCCAGGCGGGTTGTCGTCCAGTCCGGCAACGTGGCCGGTATCGAACTCGAATACACGAAGCTGCAGAACGGCAAGCTCGTCGGCACTGGCGAGACGCTGCACATCGAGGCGGATCAGGTTTTTAAGGCGATTGGCCAGACTTTCGAGCCGGTTGCGTTGAACGGCAGTGGCGCCTCCATTGCTATGAAGAACGGCCGCATCGTGGTCGACGACGAGGGTCGCACGTCGCTCGCCAAGGTCTGGGCGGGGGGCGACTGCATTCTCGGCGGCGACGATCTGACCGTTTCGGCGGTGGCGCAGGGGCGCGACGCCGCTGAAAGCATGCACAGGGCGTTGATGGGGTAGGGCGTTGTTCATGCCGTCGACTCGAAACACCCCCCTCTGGCCTGCCGGCCATCTCCCCCTCAAGGGGGGAGATCGGTTGCCTCGGCGTTGCCGTTTGTCCTGCGACGTCGGCGATTGGCGAAAGCTGTCCCGACCGCTGATCTCCCCCCTTGAGGGGGAAATGTCCGGCTGGACAGAGGGGGGCAACGTAGAGTGCCCCTCGCTCCCGCCTCCGAGTAACTTTGCTGAATCTTTTGGCGCTAAACCCGCTTTCGCCTGAGGGAGACGTACCCATGGCAGACATTCGCAATAATTTCGTCGGCATCAAGTCGCCAAATCCGTTCTGGCTCGCCTCCGCGCCGCCGACTGATAAGGCCTACAATGTCATTCGCGCCTTCAGGGCCGGCTGGGGCGGTGTCGTCTGGAAGACCCTGGGTGAGGAAGGTCCACCCGTCGTTAATGTGAACGGCCCGCGTTACGGCGCGATCTGGGGTGCCGACCGTCGGCTTCTCGGCTTCAACAACATCGAACTGATCACCGACCGCGACTTGTTCGTCAATCTGCGCGAAATCAAGCAGGTCAAGAAAGATTGGCCGGACCGGGCGGTCGTCGTGTCGCTGATGGTGCCATGCGTCGAGGATGCGTGGAAGGCGATCCTGCCCCTCGTGGAGGAAACGGAGGCCGACGGAATCGAGCTCAATTTCGGCTGTCCGCATGGGATGTCGGAACGCGGCATGGGATCGGCGGTGGGCCAGGTTCCGGAATATATCGAAATGGTGGTGCGCTGGTGCAAGGCGAACACGCGCATGCCTGTCATTACCAAGCTGACGCCCAACATCACCGATGTCCGCAAGCCGGCGCGGGCCGCGCTCGCAGGTGGCACCGATGCGGTGTCGCTGATCAACACGATCAACTCCATCACCGCGGTCGATCTCGATAGCTTCGCGCCCGAGCCGACGATCGACGGCAAGGGATCGCATGGCGGCTATTGTGGACCGGCGGTGAAACCGATTGCGCTCAATATGGTGGCCGAAATCGCTCGCGATCCCGAAACCCGCGGCCTGCCGATCTCCGGGATCGGCGGCATTACCACGTGGCGTGACGCGGCGGAGTTCATGGCGTTAGGCGCCGGCAACGTCCAGGTCTGCACGGCGGCGATGACCTATGGCTTCAAGATCGTCCAGGAGATGATCGAAGGGCTGAAGAACTGGATGGACGTGAAAGGTCACGCGACGCTCGACGACATTGTCGGACGCGCAACGCCGAACGTTACAGATTGGCAGTACCTCAACCTCAACTACATCGCAAAGGCGCGCATCGACCAGGATGCGTGCATCAAATGCGGCCGTTGCCACATCGTCTGCGAGGACACGTCGCACCAGGCGATCACCAACGTGGTCGATGGTGTACGCCATTTCGAGGTGATCGAGGAGGAATGCGTCGGCTGCAATCTCTGCGTCAATGTCTGCCCGGTCGAAGGCTGCATCACGATGGAGCCGCTGGCGGCCGGCGTCATCGACAAACGCACTGGCCAGCCGGTATCGCCCAACTACGCCAACTGGACCACGCATCCGAACAATCCGATGGCGAAGGTGGCGGCGGAGTAGGGCGGTCGCGCATCGGCGTTGGCCACGCCCTTGGTGTGGCCCGCGATAACCAGTTGTGAATTTCCCTGCCGGCGCAACGGGAATAGCGTTACCGTGAGCTGAGCAGGTCCCATTCGTCTCTCGAAAGAATGGTGGACGCTTTGACCTCTATCGCGTCCACCTCTCGCGGGGTGGAAGTATTGCGACTGGAGGGAAACAGAGTCCTAAACGTCCTTCGTATCGAAGAAGACCAGATCCACGCCGCCGTCGGCGAAGTTGCCAAGATCGGCGGCGGCAGCCTGCCCGTCGGATGACGACAGACCTGATTTGATGGCCTCGATAGAGTCGAAATGAAGCGTTGCCACCAAATGGATGTCCGATGGCCCACTGGGACCAAAGGTTCCGCCAGTGCTCACTTCATATTTTCGCAATCCGGGGATCTTTTTCGCCAATGGCACATGTGTCGAGAAATAGTAGCTGTCAAAGGCGTTGCGATCCTTCGGCGTTTTGTAAAGGGCGAGAAGTCTGGCCATAATATCCTCTCCGCGCGGCCTTGAAGCCCGCGTCTCGTGCCCTGACTCATAGTGCTGCCGGCTTTGTGACGGCGCAAGCCCCAAAGAATTGTGCGAAGGCTACAGCCACTAACCTTGCCGGACGCGTAAGCCCTGAAGGTAGAGGTGCTCCAGGAAGCGCGCCGCGTCTTCGAAGCGGCCTTCTCCGCCGCGGTCGGTACCAAGCACGGCCCGCACCTGGACGTCGAAATCAGCATAGTGCTGCGTCGTCGCCCAGATCGAGAAGATCAGATGCCAAGGGTCGGTTTCAGCGATCTTGCCGGCGCGCATCCAGCCCTTGATGACCTCGACCTTTTCCTCGACAAGACTTTTCAACTCGCCCTCGATCAACGGCATGATCCGTGGCGCGCCTTGAAGGATTTCGTTGGCGAACAGGCGGCTTTCGCGCGGGTAGTCGCGCGCCATTTCGAGTTTCCGGCGGATGTAGCTGCGCAGTTCCGTCAGCGGATCGCCGATATCGTCCAGTTCGCGAAGCGGAGCGAGCCAGGTGTCGAGCAGCCGCTGCATCAAGGTCGTGTGGATATCTTCCTTGCGACGGAAATAGTAGAGGAGGTTGGGCTTCGACATACCCGCGGCCTCCGCGATCTGGTCGATCGTCGAGCCGCGGAAACCATTCGCGGAAAACACCTCGAGCGCGGCTTCCAGGATGAGCTCGCGCTTCTCCTGCTGGATGCGCGTGCGGCGGCGTGGCGCAGCTGTCTCCATCGTCACGCCGCCCACCATGAGCCGGCAACCGACAGGCGGCGCTGGACCAATCGTCTGGACCAGTTTTTATTGCCTTGTGGAGCGCGATTCGGCGGGGTCATTTCCCCTACTATTCCCTTGACCGCCTTCGTGGCGGTGCTAACGTTTGTCCAATCGGTCAAAATTTGCGTAGCATAGTTGCGCTCGAAAGACCAAGCGTTGGCCGCATTGAAACAGGGGTAAAAGGGAAAGCTTGGTCATGTCAGACAGATTGAAAGTAGCGCCGAACGATCTCAGTGCGTACTGGATGCCGTTCACCGCGAATCGCCAGTACAAGCAGGCGCCGCGCATGTTCGTCTCATCGAAGGACATGCACTACACCACCACGGACGGGCGCAAGGTTCTGGATGGCACAGCAGGACTCTGGTGCGTGAACGCCGGCCACTGCCGGCCGAAAATCACCGAGGCGATTCAGCGCCAGGCCGCAGAACTGGACTATTCGCCGGCCTTCCAGATGGGTCACCCGGCCGTCTTCGAATTCGCCAATCGCCTGATCGACATCGCGCCTGCGGGCATGGAGC
>JBEVEP010000316.1:0-16301 GCA_040512755.1 Mesorhizobium sp. | reverse complement strand
AGCGGATGCGGCGGGCTCCCATCCAGGGAAAAAGCGGGGCAGCCAATAGGAATTTATCACGCTGGCGCCAATCGCCAGGAGCAGAACGTGGTAACTGCTGAAATCAAATTGCTCTGCCATCGACGATCACCTTAGCGCGGCGGCAAACAGTACCGCCAGAAAGGTTTGCAAAGCAGACGCTGTGATTCCTAGGGCAGATCCTGGATTTGCGAGGCAACCTCCTGCCAGCCCAGCTTGTGCTCCTGGTGGATATCGTTGAAAAAGTCGGACAGCAACGATGATGTCGTCGCCTACCGTGTTCTAAGCTGGGACTGATGGCTCAAAGCGGTTTCATTCGGCCGATGACCACAAGCGCTACGTCAATTCGCTCGCTGGTAGCCTCCAGCATGTCGGCGGTAGCCAGGAAACGCCGTCTCACCGCTTTCATGCTCTTTAGCACATCAAATGTTGCGGCTAGTCCTTCCGGCGTGGCGGTCAGTTCGCGTAGCCGTTCTCACGGTCCGGGGAGGTTGGCTTCCATGTAACAGCGGCCACAGCTGTTCCTCTATTTTCGATGAGAACGCGCGGCGCGACAATTTTGCTTCCCTCCCCGCTCGCCCTAAGCGGAGCTCCGCCGCGTTTCCGTCGCGTCGCTTTCTTTTGAAGAGGGGGACCATTCGCTCATCCTGCTAGAGGTTCCCACAATAGTTGCTTCGCCGATAGTTGAGATCGTGGCGTCCTCGGCAAGGCTCGTTGCATCAGATATTCAGACGCTACCCTCGGTCGGCGTGGGCCCAGGCTCCTTCTGCGGATGGCCGTCGGGTCCCCATCTCTCCATCTCCATGTAGGGTGTCATTGTGCGAATCGCCTGCAGCAAGTCGGCGAGCAGAGGTTCGCGAGCGAATGCCGGATATTCGCACAGCCACCTTGTTACCATTTCCATGACCACCGTGCGCTGCACGTCCGGAGGCAGGGCCACCAGATGCGGCATGATCGCATCGATACCGCCTTCAACCTGTTCGTCATGCGTCGTCATCTAACATCCTCCTCTTATGGCCCTAGTTTGTTATGAAATCAGGCTTGATCGAGCTTAGCTATGACCAGGACCTTCGATGGAAAACACGCAGAGGTGAACCTCATCATTGGCGATGGCGCACATGATTGAACCGGCGCAAACGAGCCCACTGGCGATCAAGTGTTGCGCTGCGCGGAGATGTTAAGCTCACGTATTTTGGTGAGGGCGATCATGCAGCGATCAGCCGAACCACTCGACCAGAACCCCGTGACGCAGACCCCGGTCGCTGACTGTCAGCGAATCCTGGCCGAGCTTGTCCATCACTGTCTTGACGATGCACGCGCCAGCCAGGATCACTTCAGCACGCTTGGGCTGAAGCCCGACGATGGAACGCCGGTCCGCCGCGTCGCGTGACCGGTACACCTCGATCTGGCGGTCGATCTCGGTCTGGTCGAGCACGGTGCCTTGCACGACATTCGGATCGTAGCTGCTCAGCCCGTGCTTGACCGCGGCAATATTGGTGACCGCGCCACCCATCGCGATCAGGGCGTCCGGCGACGGACGTCCCTCGATCAGGGACAGATCGGCGGCGATCGCCGACAGAGCTTTCCGCAGCATCTCATCGGCCACCACGCCGGCCAGCCCGAACCGCTCCGTGTACCGAGCGGCACCGACGTTGACGCTAAACCGTTCGTCCACGCCCTCACCTTGTCCGAACGTGAACTGGGTGCTGCCGCCGCCGGTGTCAAAGACTACCAGCGCGCCATCTGGCAGACGCAGCCCGGCCTTCGCGGCAAGGTAGGCCAAACGGCTCTCCTCCTCCCCCGGTATGACCTGGATCGAAACACCCGTTTGGGCTCGAATTTCTTCGATCACCGGCGCACTGTTGCTGGCGATTCTGAGGCCGGCCGTGCCAACTGCAACGATGGCCCGCACGCCGCTGCGCTTTGCCTCGCCGCTCATGTCCGAGATCGCGTTCGCGGTCCGCTCCGCTGCTTCGGAAGTGATCTCACCGGCCTTTTCGAGGTTCTCGCCCAGACGCGTCACCTCGGCGCGATCAACGATCGTGCGCCACGATCCGGAGCCGTCACGCTCGCCGACATGCAGCTTCACCGAGTTTGTACCGACGTCGATCACCGCGTATCGTTCCGGCACGTCGGCGAGGAGTGCCTCGAGGCCAGACGAATAGTTCGTGTTGAAGTATCCGTCGAGGCCAACCGATGCGACCGCCGCGATCACTGCGGCCGCATCCTCCGCTTCGATCGCAATGGTACGCGTGGCTTTTCCCTCCGCCCGGACGTCGCTAACCTCTGAGATGCAGCCGCCAACGGTATAACGGGCACGGCGCTTGTGGACCTGTACGGGACGCAACGCGCCACCTGGCGCAGCAGCCTCGTCGATAAACTGGTCGAGGGTATAGGTGTCGCGGGCGAACTGTGGCGCTCCTAAGCCCAGTGAAGCGAACACTTTTGCCGCCTCGGCAGCCGGCAACGGGAACGGCTGCTTCATGACCGGCTCCCAGCGCTCCAGACCCTCGGCGCTCACCTCCCGGAGGACCTTGATGTCCATGAGATCGTCGCGCACTTTGACGTTCGCGCCAGACCCGCCGAGAAAGTACAGTTCGTCGCTTTCCTGCACAGCCCCCGACGTCAGCTCCGCGAACCGGCGCTCGGCAATTCCGAATTGGCTGCCAAACGTGCGCCACTCCCATCGTGGAACGATCTTGGCCATTGCGGACATCCTCCGAATTTCGTCGCGCCCTCATGAGGCAGGGGAGGCTTGCAACGGTGTTTCCCTGAGGCTGTTGGCGAAATACTCCAGAGCGGCACGGGTCTTCGTTTCCTGGGCGCCCTCGGGGTCGAGACCCAGTTGCCTCAAATGCGCCTCAAACTCCTTTTGGGCCTGGAGGGCTTTGTTGGGCGGCGCCTTGATCGAGACTTCGACCAGATCGTCGCCGCTGGGAAGTCTCCACTCCTCAAGCGTAACTTCATGCGAAAAAGTCTCGTGTCTAGGCTTCCAGCGCAGTACGCGAATCGGACCCATGACGCGGAGCATGCCGAATTTGATTGGACCCTTGTAAAATTCAGCCAGGAAGCGCTCCTGCTCGCTGGAAAACAACTTGCCGATGGCTCGCTTTCCCTTTGCGACCTCGTCGATTTCGTCGCGCTTCTGCAAATCGGTTAGGGACACGGAACAGATTGCGCGGTCACCAACCCAATCGGCTTCCAGTTTGAACCCATCCAATTGCTGCCACTCCCCGGAAATGGATGCCGGTTCGACCGGACGGAATTTGACGGTGGAATCATCAGTGTCGCCTTTGACGAGCCTGGCACGCAGAACAACTCCTGCCTTGAACAGTTCGAGATCCGGTGTGTCATAAAAGTAGATCAGCCGGATATCCGCCGTGTCCTCGTCAACTTCCATCGCACGTGCAGCGCGGAGCTCCTGATCAGGACGGATCGTGCATTTGATCTCGACTGCATCCATCGTGGCGATCGTGGCTGTGTTCATCACGAACCCCTCCATTGGCCACTGGGCAACTCCGATAGCCTCAGCCATGAGCCCAGCGGGCCTCGAACGGTACCATGGACGGTGGTTGACGGCACCATCCATCATCAAGTCCATGGCGAGTAGGGTAGAGATGACTCACCGCAGGCGGACGCGAAATCCTCCGGAAGGTTAGTAGAACGTGCCTTCGTCGCGTTTTGGAACGTGGCGGAAGCCGGTATCATGTCGAATACCCGGCCAACAAAGTTTGCAGTGGCCTCAGGCCGGCGTAGAGCGTTATTTTCTCATCCGCCCGTGTCGCTAAGGGAGGGTGGTCCAATGCGGGAAGTCCTGGGTAGTTATCGTGTTGCTTTTGAAACCGCAGTTGTCGTCGCGGTTCTGGTCGGAGTTCGGGCCTTGCTGTGGGGCATCGGGGTGACCGGCATGTCAACCACGCCGCTGATCTCCAGCGTGATCAGTGGCGGCATATTCGTCATGGGCCTTGTGGTCGCCGGCACTCTGGTCGACTACCGCGACGCCGAACGGGCCCCCACCGACGTCGCCGCGAGCCTCTATGCACTCTTGCGGGAAAGCGAGGCGATGAACCGGATCTGGGGCAAGCCCGACATGGCAGCAGCACGGGCGCGCATGATCGCGGTCGTCACCTCGCTGCGTGCTGACATCGCCAGCGGCAACACGCGAGAGTGCCAGGCAGCAATCGAAGAGCTGTCGCAGACGCTCGAGGAGCTCGAAGGATCCGATGTTCCCGCAAACTACATCGTGCGGCTGCGTTCGGAGCAGGCCACGCTCCGCAAAGCGGCGCTGCGGGTATACCACATCCAGCGCGAGGAGTTCCTGCCCTCGGCCAAGGCCATGATCATGAGCATTGTGGTCATCATTATGCTGATCTTGCTGTTCACCGATATGGGCGGCCTGCTGGAGTCCTTGGTGACCGTCGGCTTTCTGGCCTTCTTTTTCATCTACCTGTTGCGGTTGCTGTATGTCATCGACAAGCCGTTCAAGGCCGGTCACGAGCGCACCGAGGACGATGTCAGTCTGTTCCTGCTCACCGAATTTGTGATTCAAGCGCAGACGAAAGGCACCGAAGCCTTGGCCCCGGAGGATCTAGAGGCCAGGGTTGAACAACTTGAGGAACGGTTGGCAGAGGTCGAGGAGGCCCATGTCGAAGGCGAGGTGGATCACGCAGCGGCGGCCTTGGAGGAGGTCGTTCAACCGGTCGACCGCGAGGGCATCGCCGGGAAACGCCCCGGCGGCGGACGGTAAACCGCGAGGGTGTGTTTTTCGAGTAATGGTGCATCGCGGCGCAGCCGTCGACCTTGGGGGTAATTCGCCCGACATCGGTGCGCGAGCTTGGTAGTTAACGACTGAAGTATCAGAGTGCGAACTTAATTAGGAGGACATATGCCACGCCACCGCCCGAACGTGGCGTTTAGGCTCGTAGCGCGGCCGGCCGCGCCAGAACCTCTCGGCTTTCCGGCGGCCCTCGTTCCGGTCGTCGCCTTGGTCGGGTTGCTGGGCCTCTCCTTCTTCCTATTCGGTGATGCTGCCGCGAGTGGGCCGAACCAGGTCGCCCTAGTGTTCTGCTCTGTCGTTGCGATTTTCGTTGCTTGGTGGCACGGGCATTCGATCGCCGATCTGCGCGACGCGGGGGTCGCAAGCGTTACCACCGGACTTCCGGCAATCTTCATCCTGCTTTCGGTTGGGGCGTTAATTGGCACCTGGGCGCTCAGCGGCACTTTGGTCACCATGGTGTACTACGGGGTGATGATCCTGAACCCCGACTACTTTTATATGACCGCCTGCCTGATCTGCTTGGTTGTCGCCGTCTCGATTGGCAGTTCGTGGACCGTCGCAGGCACGCTCGGGATCGGGCTCATGGGCATTGCCAAAGAGATGGGCCTCGACCCAGCGATCACCGCAGGCGCGGTAATCTCCGGAGCGTATTTCGGCGACAAACTCTCGCCGGTATCCGGCACCGCCAACCTCGCCTGCGCGGCAGCGGGCGCCAATCTCTACGACCACGTGCGCGAGTCGCTCTGGACGTCCGGCGTATCGCTCGCCATTGCGCTTGCGCTCTTCTGGAGCTTGGGCTCCGACATGGATTTTGACGCATCGGGTGTGACGGGGCGAATTGCGGCTGCCTTCCAACCCTCGCTCGTACATTTCCTGCCGCTACTGCTCGTGCTTATTCTGGCACTTCTGCGTTGGCCACCTTTCATCGCGATCTTCCTCGGCGCACTTGCCGGTGGTGTCCTTGCTGTCGCCGATGCCCCCGAGAGGGTCATTGGCTTCGCTGGTCCAGGCCTGCCGACCGGTCTGGCGTTGCTGAAGGGCGTCTGGGCGGCACTTTCCAGCGGTTACGTCTCCGCCACAGGCGAACCCGCCATCGACCAACTTCTGTCGCGGGGCGGCATGGCGAGTATGCTGAGCACGGTCTGGCTCATCCTGGTTGCCTTGGCTTTTGGCGGCTTTGTCGAAAAGGCCGGGATACTGGAGCGCCTGATCGGGCCATTGATCGCGGCGGCGCGATCGACCGGCGCTCTGGTAGCGACACTCGTCGGCGCGGCCTTCGCTACGAATGTGCTTGCGTCAGACCAGTATATTGCCGTCGTGCTGCCGGGCCGCATGTTCCGAGGCGCTTTTGAGCGCCGCGGCCTCGCCCCGGTCGTGCTGTCACGCGCGCTAGGCGACTCGGCAGCGGTGACATCGCCGTTGATCCCCTGGAACAGTTGTGGCGCCTACATGGCGGCAACCCTCGGCGTCGCCACAACCTCTTATCTTCCCTTCGCGTTTTTTAACATCCTCACGCCACTGATCACTGTCGCCTTCGCATTCCTCGGCTTCAGGATGCTCGGCCCGAAATTGGACCACCGGGAAGAGGTCCACCCGAAATGATCAGGAAGAGTCTTGTTCAAGTTTCTACTGCGGTGTCAGGAACTCTCGCCCTGTTTGGTTAGCCACCGCGCTTGATAGTCGCGAACGATGGCTATCGCCTCGGCTGCGTTATCGACGCACCGCGGTAACTGCAGGTCTCGGGGGCTCGCCAATTCGAACCCTGATCGCAGCATGCTCGCACTGGCCCATTCCACAAGGCCTTTCCACATCGGCCCAGCAAAGATGAGCGGTGTGTCGTTCAGTTGGCGCACCTGCAGCAGTTGCCAGATCATCATCGCTTCCAGCACCGTTCCTATGCCCCCTGGTGCAACGATGTAGGCATCGGACGTGAGCACAAAGTGATGCAACCGGGTGAAGAAGGTTCCGTGCTCGAAAACGTTCTCGACGAACGGGTTCGCCTTCTGCTCGAACGGCAGGTGCACCCGGATGCCGACATTTTGCGTCCCCTCGGCGGATTGCGCACCTTCGTTGGCGGCCTGCATCAGACCTGGGCCGCCGCCGGTGATAATATCACAGTTCATGGCGCTGAGCGCCGAGCACATCTGCTTGACCTCCTCGTAGACCAGGTGACCAGGCCTCGTGCGGGCGGACCCGAACACCGTCACCCGGTAGCGTTCATGCCGCGACGGCCGCAGGCGGGTCAGGTTGTTGACGGTCGCCCATAGTCCGAAGATTGTGTCGACAAGGATGCGCCTGACAGCTTCTTCATCAGCCAGGCTTACCGTAGCAGGGGTCTCCAACGATGCTTCGCTCATGGTCTTTCTCCTCCTGGCAGTTGAACGCCTTCATCTCGGCTGAAGCCGTTAATACTACCTAATCGGGTCCCCAACACGCGCTATCCTCTCCGTTTGATCCGGCATTCTCGCCGTCTGCATTGACGCACTGTACTTGGAAGCGCAAAGGTAAGCTTAGGCCGATGCAAGTCAGGTCGTGCAGGCTCCAGGGAGCACACGATGGCACCAGTCATTCACCCGCAGATCCGTTCTTCAGCCGTGGGGCACGCGCTGTGTGCGTCGAGGGCATTTCCTCGGTGTGACCTGAACAAGGCTTGGTTCATGTCAGTAGGGAGAGGGTAATGGCCAAGACCATGAAGGCGGCTGTGGTGCGCGAGTTCAAGAAGCCGCTGTCAATCGACGAGGTTCCGGTACCGGAAGTCGGACCGGGCCAGATATTGGTCAAGATCGAGGCATGCGGCGTCTGTCATACGGACCTTCACGCCGCCGACGGAGATTGGCCGGTGAAGCCGAGTCCGCCATTTATCCCAGGGCATGAAGGTGTCGGTACCGTGGTTGAAATGGGCGCCGGAGTTTCGGCAGTCAGAGAAGGAGACCGTGTCGGTGTGCCTTGGCTGCACACAGCCTGCGGGCATTGCAGGCACTGTCTGGCCGGTTGGGAAACCCTGTGTGATCTGCAGAAAAACACCGGATACGCGGTCAATGGCGGTTTCGCAGAATACGTCCTGGCGGATCCCGACTATGTCGGCCATCTGCCCGCCAACCTGGACTGGGAGGCAGCCGCTCCGATCCTGTGCGCCGGAGTGACGGTGTATAAGGGACTGAAGGAAACTGACACAAAACCCGGGGACACGGTCGTGATATCCGGCATCGGCGGGCTTGGCCACGTCGCCGTGCAGTATGCGAAGGCGATGGGTCTCGACGTCATCGCTGTCGACATAACCGATGAGAAACTCGATCTGGCCCGGAAAATGGGTGCGGGCGCCGTCATTAACGCCAAGGCGACTGATCCGGTGGCTGAGGTCCACAAGCTTTGCGGTGGAGCCCAGGGAGTGCTCGTCACGGCGGTTTCGCCAGTTGCTTTCCGGCAAGGCCTTGGCATGCTTGCCAAGCGCGGCACGATGTCTCTCGTCGGACTGCCGCCAGGCTCATTCGAACTCGACATCTTCGATACCGTTTTGACTCGCAAGACAATCAGGGGGTCGATCGTCGGCACCCGGCTGGACTTGGCCGAATGCCTTCAGTTTGCGGGCGACGGGAAGGTGAAAGTCCACTACTCGACCGAGCGTCTTGAGGACATCAACGACATCTTTGGCCGAATGCGGCAGAACAAGATCGACGGCCGGGTGGTGATGAAGATCTGACCGAGGCTCGACCTAAGGACTGTGGGGCTTCAGGTGATGCCGGCCTGCAAATGGCGGGTTTCTGCGCTTCCGGTACTCACGTACTCAAAGTACGCTCCGTTCCGGTTCTCGAAATCCACCATTTTCGACGCGGCCTGACCTGAATCCCAACAGACCCTAGAGCGGTTCTACGTTTCTTTGAAACAACGCCCAGTCTGAACTGGTCGCAGTATGGGTCTTCGGTAACAAGGAGATAGCCATGCACAAGGGGTTGTCGAAAGGACATGAAGGGCTCACCAGAAGAGAACTTCTCGTCATGGCGGGAGCTGCCGCTGGCACCGTTGCAACCTATGGGGATGCCGCCAGGGCGGCGCTCGGCTCAGGTAACATTACGGTCGAGGAGGTCGGGCAGGGTGAGGACGTCTTTGCGTATATCACTAGAGTCAAAGGGAGCTTCGATCTAACAGTTTACCAGCAGGTGATTGGCGCTGCGAATGACTTCAAGGAGGGAGATCAGGCCATCGGAGTGGGGGCTGTGGATGAGACAACACGGAAAAGTGCCCGCACCCTTCTGACAAACACGAAGATCAAAGATCTCTACGAGCACCCACTGCTTGAGGACGACCTGCAAAGGTTGATCTGGCAGGCCACGGACCAGGCCCAGTATGCAAAGGTCAAAGACTGGACCATGGGCCAGTTGAAGGAATTTCTCTTAAGGGAGCCGGAGGTCGAAATCAAAGGAATCATGAATGGCCTGACCAGCGACACGATCGGCTGTGTCCCCAAATTGATGAGCAATGAGGAGCTCATCGCGCTCGGCCAGAAAATCTTCAATGTGCTGCCGGGCACCAAGATGGGCGCAAAGGGATACATGGGCGCTCGGATCCAGCCGAATTCTCCTACAGATCATCCCGAGGACGTGGTTTGGCAGGTCTTCGATGCGTTTTCCTATGCAACGGGCGACATTGTCATCGGGACCAATCCTGTGGACAGTACCGTCAAGAGCGTCGCCGCGGTTGAAGAGGCGCTCAAGGACATCGTCGATACGTTCAGGTTGAACGACGTGATTCCCTGGTGTGTGCTTGCGCATATCGATGTCCAGGCTGAGGTGAGTGAAAGCTATCCGGGAACTGTTGCCACGATGTTCCAGAGCCTTGCCGGAACAGACGATTGCAACAAGATCTTTGATATTACGAACGACAAGATCCTGAAGTATGCGAACGCGAAAAGGGGCGAAAGGTATGGTCTCTACTTCGAAACCGGCCAGGGTTCCGAATTCACCAACGGCGTAGCAAACGGCGTTGACATGATGGTGCTCGAGTCCCGCAAGTATGGCTTCAGCAGGGCGGTGGGAATAGAACTCGCAAAGGTGCAGCCGGGGGGCGCATGGCTTCATGTCAACGATGTTGCGGGGTTCATTGGGCCAGAGGTCTTCAAGAGCCGCGAACAGCTGGTGAGGTGCTGTCTTGAAGACATCGCCATGGGCAAACTCCATGGGCTGACCATCGGTCTGGATGTCTGCACGACCCTCCATATGACGGTCAGCCTGGACGATCTGGATTGGTGTCAGGACCAGATCATGCCGGCCAATCCCGTTTACCTGATTGCGCTGCCCACCAAGAACGATCCGATGTTGAGCTATCTCACGACGTCGTTCCAGGATCACGTCCGGTTGAGGGAAAAGTTCGGCTTCAAAGTCAATGATGCGATGTGGGATTTCTACAAACGCATCGGGATCATCGATGAGGACAACAATTACACCCAGAACTATGGCGATCCTCTCTGGGTGTACTACCAGTATCGCCTTGCCAAGGGCGACAAGCGGTCCAAGGACGCAGTCTACGCCGAAGGCCGGCAGAAGATGAAGGAAGTTGAAGGGAGAGGCGTCGACCTGGCTACCGGGCACGGTGAGAATATCTGGGATCTGAACCCGGACCTGGCGGTCAAGGTCAAGGGGTTATACGACGATGCCAAGCTGTCTCTCTGGGCCGAACTCACGCCTGAGTTTATCGCCGCGATCCCCGATGTCGTGCCGGTCCGCACCCTATCCAAGGACCGCAATGACTATATCGCCCATCCGGGCACAGGCGAAACACTCAGCCCGGAAGCGCTTGCAGCAATTGAAACGA
The DNA here is from genome assembly GCA_040512755.1 of Mesorhizobium sp. Lineage (GTDB taxonomy): Bacteria > Pseudomonadota > Alphaproteobacteria > Rhizobiales > Rhizobiaceae > JBEVEP01. Next base: position 5,698 of record JBEVEP010000316.1, on the reverse strand, counting down.
TAAGAGATTCCTGGGGGGACGATCTGCCCAAGGGCCAGATCATCATCTCCGATGGCTTGAACGCCAAGGCCATCATGGACGACGGACATCTTGCGCCCTACCTGGAAGAGATGCGCAGGTTGCTTGCCGAGGCCGACGTCCCGATGAGCGACCAGAACATACTTGTCACCGGCGGAAGGGTGCGGGCCGGCTATCGGATCGGCGAGGTGCTCTTCGAAGGAGCAGATCCCAACAGTTTGAGAGGGGTTCTCCACATCATAGGTGAGCGGCCCGGAACAATGCATCACGCCTATTCGGTCTACATTACCGTTGCCAACGGCAAGCAATGGTCTGAGAAGAAGATCGATCACGACATTACGAAACTGGTGAGCAATGTTGCGGATACGGCCTTGCCGCCCAAGGAAGCCGCCAAAGAAACTTTGACGATTATCAGGGAGATCGTCGCGAAGAACGTGAATGGCAGCCGGCGCTATGGGACATAGGAACGGACCGCGCCGAAGAATGGCCACCTACTGAAGACCCTGACCCGGCTGCGCCAATGGCTTCGACCATCGAGGCAACTGACCGGAAACACTCCAGTAGCAGGAACCAAGCCTTTGCCGCTCCCGGGTAGCACGACTGATGGCCGCGCACGGGGCTGTCGCCTCAGTCGCGGTACCTGGTGCGGCAATTGGCTGACGTTTGGCCGGGTGCGCAACGAATTCAAGAGGCCGCGGATGAGAAGTCCATTTCTCTTCGTATTGGTGAGTTTCGCGCTTGGCGTCTCGTCCGCTAATGCGGACATTGCCGACTCCGTGCGTCGTTTGCGCGACCAAAGCGTGCTGCTGATTGGTTCGGACGCCAAGGCCCTCCTTGCCCAAGAATGGACGAAGTACGATCCGCGGACGCTCGAGCGCCGGGAACAGGCGCTGCGCCGTATCCGCGCACTAGGTAAGCGACTCGCCGACGATCAGAATGCCGGTCGCAGCCGCGAGTGCAGTACCCAGATCTTTCTGGAAGCCAAGTGGCGTGCCATCTACACCGCCGATTTCCAAGCGATCGAGCGCCGCATTCGCGACTTGGAAGCGAGTCTCGGTGATGACAATCAAGCTTATGTTGCGCGGCAGTCGCCGGTGGATGGGAGCTGGGGGGCTTGCTTTGAGCCGATGTTCATGAAGCTCGAAGCGACCACTTTAAGACTTCAGGAATTGCACAAGAAGGACACTGCACCCGACTACGCCATCAGTCTCCTACCGGACATTCGCACGACGCAGGATGCGCTCGCCCTGCTGATGCCGCTTCTCGTTTCGGATATCGCGCGGGACGGGATCGACCATCGCTCCGAACTGAACGGCCTGAGCGACAGCTATCTGCAGTTGGGGTTCAAGGCCTACTGGCAAACGTACCTGGAGGACCAGGTGGAGGGCTTGCTGCGCGATCGGGACACTGGCGGGATCGGCCAAATTCGGGCGGACGTTCGTCAGTTTCTGGACGCGTGGCAGGATCCGGTCACCGGCTATTGGGGCGCATGGTACCGTGTCGGAAACCGTCTCTACCGGACCGCGGACCTCAGCATCACGTTCCATCTGATCTCTTACCTGCAGGGCGATGTCCACTATTGGCCGCAGATCATTGAAACGACATTCAATATCGCAAACGAGCCCTATCCCTACGGGTGGCGCTATGGGCTTAGTTCAAACAATCACAACAACTACGATGTCGTGAAGATATTCCGTTACGGATGGCCGCACATGACCGAGGAGCAGCGCGCTCGCGCCCGAGACGCGATGCGTGAGATGCTGCGCTGGGCCTTGGACCACTCTTTGCAGCCGGACGGTTCCTTTGCGCCCGACGAGAGTTTCTTCAGCTCCGTCCCCTCCGATTACTACTTCGGCGTCTCCTTTTTTGATGAAATCGGCTACTGGCGCGCGACGAAGCGGTTCTGGACCGACGAGGCATTTCAGGGAGCGGACGCCAATTGTCGCCTCATCCGCGGCCGGCTCGCCGCCCTTCAACTCACAGGCCCAATTGCCCTGAGCGCCGAGCAAAAGCTCGAGGCAAGCTGCGGCACACCGTGATCGTATCGCCGATTTGGCGCTGTACCTTGACTGTTTCAGGCGGCCCGAGCATCTCGGTGTGGCCCAAAAAATGGACCCAAATTCAGAGTAGCACCAATAGACCAATCAACCATTTCGACCGAGGTCTCGGTTCGCGACGGACAACGTGAAATGTTGGGAGGTCATTTGCTCCGCGCGGCGCGTAGCCGGCGGTCGTGACCGATCCAAACGACACCGCGGGCAGCGACAAGCCCTTCTGCCAGGCAGCGCTGCATCGTCGTCTCGAACAGCTCGCGCAGCAGGTCGCTGTCTCGGAATCGGTCGGGCGGTTCTTCGAGAAGGGTCGAGTGATCCAGGATGTCGCCCTCTCGACCGAGCTTGCAGAACCAGCGAGGCGAGGTTCAGATGCCGCAGCCGCGGCTGAAACAGTGCTGCATTCCGCTTCCGCATAGATAGCTGACACAGAAGATGCGCGTTCAACTAGGGCGGCGAAGCCGGGATGATCCATGGTACGATGGCTCGCGCCTTTGGCCGCGGATCAAGAAGTTGAGCCCATGCACAATTTCGGGAAAAACGTCGTCTACGTTCCGAACTACCGGTACGCGCCACCCACGGAGGAGGAGATACTCGACATCATGTCCCGGCACCGCGAGGGACAAATCCGGGTACAGGGCTCAGGACATTCGTGGAGCGGGATTGTCGAAGCGACTGATGTTCTGCTGAACCTGGCATCCTTCTCGAATGTCACTGTCGAGGATGGGCCTGTTGGCCCCGTTGCGCGCGTCGGCGCGGGTGCGACGCTAGAGAAGGTCCTTTCCGTGCTCCGCCCGACGGCGTTTGACTTGCCCACTCTTGGCGCCATCACACGACAGACCATCGCAGGGGCCACTGCCACCGCAACTCATGGCACCGGCCATGCAAGTCTGTCTAGCCTCGTGCAGGCCGTAAAGCTCGCCTGTTATGACGCCAAAGGGGACCCTTTCATCAAGACAATTTCCGGCGGAAATGAGCTGCTCGCCGCGCGCGCCAGCCTCGGGTGCATGGGGGTTGTCCTGGAGCTAACGTTAAAAGTCGAACCGCGATTCTGGATGGAAGAGGAGATGAGAGCGCATGACTCGCTTGCGTCTGTCCTGGCCGAAGAGGCGGCGTGGCCCCAGCAACAGTTTCTGCTCTTCCCATACGGATGGCGGTGGTACGCTTATCACCGCCGACGCACAACTAAGCCCGATTTGCGTGCACTTCGACGCTTGCGGTGGTGCCGTGCGTACGACGTCGTGGTAGTGGAGTGGGGCCTGCACGCGCTCATCAAAACGGTTAGGCTCTTTGGCGCTGGCGCCGTCGTCGGGTTCTGGAAGCATGTGCTGCCGCGACTAATGCGCTCTATGCCGGTCAGCGGGCCTAGCGAGGCGATATTCACGCTGCACACGCGCCACCACTACCTTTTCCGGCATGTCGAGATGGAATTGTTCGTGCCGAAGGCTCATTTGGGGCACGCGGTTAAGTTCATCCAGGAGGCGATTCCATTCTTCGCGGGTATGAGTGATGAGGTGAGCAAGGAACTCACCGCGGCGCTCGCCAGCGTCGGCCTCCTCCAGGAATATCAAGCCCAGCAGGGCAGGTACGTGCACCACTATCTCATCTTCTTTCGAAGGGTATTGGGCGAGGAAACGTACCTCGCAATGAACGAGGGCGGTGAGCGATACTCGATCAGTTTCTTCACATTCGAACCAGAGCATCGGCGAGCGACATATTACGCTGTGTGCGCGATCCTGGCGAAGGCGTTCGCTCGGCTCTACTCGGCGCGACCGCATTGGGGGAAGCTCAATCCACTGGCGAAAGCGGACATCAAACCGCTTTACCCGCAGCTGGGCCTGTTTCGGGGGATTCGCGACGCGCATGACCCCGCGGGTGTATTTCACAATGCCTTCACAAAAATCATGGTAGGACCCTAGACGAGGCTGCCCTCAGGCGAGGAGCTGCTTTCGACTTGCGTAACTTGTCATGACGGAATTGGAACCGGAGAAGTTTTAAGCATTCCCGGGTGGACCCAAAAATGGACCCAAATTTCGGAACCAGAGGTTTTGGTTCGGTTAGATAGACAACTATTTATTTGTTTTTATTGAATATTTGGTGGGTGTGCACAGGATCAAGCTGTGGACCCGCTGATTAAGAGTTATCGGCGCAGCTTGGGGTTTGCCGAGAGGACACCAATTGCTTGGTTCTTCGAACGTACCGCGCCTGGTGCCGGTCGGCGCTGATGCACTCGAAAAGCTGCGGCGAGCAGTTCACGGGAAAACTGATGCGCCGCGCTTCGGACGGGGCGGCACTATGCCAGAATCGGTGTGGATGCGGCAATCTGACCACCTTTCTTGCGCAGAATCGACGATTTCATGTCGCGTTCATGTCGCGCGGAGCCGCAGGTAGTCGCTGAAAACTCTTTGAAATCAATGGTAGCTGAGTGCGACATGAACGCGACATGAGGCCTTGAAACGGGCCCGTGATCAAACCGTCAAGTCTTTTGTTTTGCTTATGAAATTGCTTGGAGGCCTCGCCCGGAATCGAACCGGGGTGCAAGGATTTGCAGTCCTCTGCGTAACCACTCCGCCACGAGGCCTCGACGCTTTCGGCGTTCTACGCGGCTTCAATAGGTTGCCGGAAAATTGGCGTCAAGCGCGCCCCGCGGATTCTTTGCGGCTGCCCCACGGTTCGTTGTTGGGCTTGGTAACGGCCGCCGCGGCTCGTTATTGCGTCCACATGTTGTCGTGGCCGGCAACGCTTTTCCTGGAATTGCTCTAATTGCGCGGTTTGGCGCGCTTGCGCCTTTCCCACCACACGATGGTCCGCCGCCGCAACCGCCGGAACAGATGGAACTCGTGGGAGAGGATGAGCAGACCCAGCGGTATCATCCAAAAGCCCAGCACCGGCAGAAACCCGAAGATGCCGAAAACAATCAATGCCGCGCCAATCGATACGCGACGCATGCGCGAGCGCGGCATGGCAATTTCGCGGCCGAGAATATGAATCTTGCGCCGCTCCGGGGGCAAGTCGCCTAGATGCTGATCGTCCATTGCTGGTCCATTTCGGCACTTCATCAAAGCGTGAAACCGGAGACGGTTCCGCTGCGGTTGCCGACATATGATGCAGTTGACACTCGAATGCGAGCAAGCGCGGCAAAAAAGCCTCGAAAATTTACCGAATGCTTCTTTGCAAAGCGGAAACGGGTTTGCTATAGGCAGCCTCGTTCACGCGAGCGCCAGATGTTCCCCGGTAGCTCAGTGGTAGAGCAACCGGCTGTTAACCGGTTGGTCGCTGGTTCGAATCCGGCCCGGGGAGCCAACAATTTCAAAGCCTTAGCGCACTTCCGAAAAAGGCGAAGAACAGCAAATCTACGGCATATCTACGGAATCGCGGTTTGCTAGGCGGCCGTCTACGGGTCCATCTACGGACGGCCTGATTGGTCCTAGTCCTTTCCCGCCTTCCGCGAATATGGCAATTTTGCGCTATGCCGAAGCCGCCGCACATCAGTCTGCGCGTGAAATGCTCGCCGCAGCTGTTTGAGCGCATTTCCAGCTACCGGCACGAGGCAAGGCACGATTCGAAGAACCAGGCCCTCGTCGCCCTGATCAGCGCCGGCCTCGCGGCCATGACAAAACCTGTCACCC
>JBEVEP010000306.1:0-5419 GCA_040512755.1 Mesorhizobium sp. | reverse complement strand
AACGGGCGACCGAACCGGAAATGGCTATGTAGCAAGGTCCCGCACGGGCAGGATCATGGGCTGGAAGCGGAAGATGCAGAGAGTGCAAACTTCATAGATAGCGTAATGCAGCTCAGACCTCGAAAGTCTCCCCAAAATCGCTCGCATGTGGTCGAAGCACAGCGGACAGAAATGTTTCGGGCCTCGCGTTTGATATCTGAAGGTCAGCATTTCCGGACCGCCGTCACGCGAAACCGAACAAAGGGCAGTCTGGGATGACGCCTTCGCCATTCATCAGGCTTTCAGGGTGCCAGGCCGCGCACGGAGACGAGCAGTGTGCCGTTGTGGCTTTCAATAACGCCTCCCCGACCGCCGTTTGACGCGCATCAAGGCGGCCAGTCGGATGTCGTGGTCAATCTGGCTCGCCTTAAACGGAGCAGAAGGTCATGGTCTACAACACAGTTATGGTTCAACTCGACGTCGACGACCCGCTAGCACCACGCCTGTCATTCGCGTGGGAGCTGGCACGACGTTTTCATGCCGATCTGATTGCCTTCGCTGCGGCCGAGCCGCGTATCGTTGTTTCGGCTAGTGATTCCGGAATTGTCGCCGCCGATGCCAGGCGCGACCGGATAAAAGAGATCGAAGAGCGGCTGGGGGCTTTGGAGGGCGAATTCCGGCGTGCCAATTATGACAAGAACCGGGTTTCCTGGCGGAGCTTTGTGGGTAATCCGACGCATTTTCTGGCGTTGCACTCCCGTGCCGCCGATCTGGTCGTCACAGGGTCCTCTCGGCTCGGCTCGAACGTCGATCATCTGCGCGCGATCGATCCCGGGGCTCTCGTCCTGTCGGCGGGACGTCCAATCCTAATTGCATCCGAAAACCTGGCGCAAGTCCGGGCACAGAGCGTTCTTGTAGCCTGGAAGGACTGCAAGGAGGCGCGTCGCGCGGTTGTCGATGCCCTGCCGTTTCTTATTGGTGCTCGCGATGTGCTGGTCGCTGCTCTTGAGGAGAGCGACGTAGCAACGTCGCGCGAAAGCGCTGCCGACGTCGTAAGTTTCCTCATTAAATATGGAGTCAAGGCACGGCTGGAAGTCAGCGGAGTCGGCGGCTCCGTTGTCGGTGAAGCGATTTTGGAGATGGCACGTGAAATGGATGCCGACCTGATCGTCTCAGGCGGATATGGCCACAGCAGGTTGCGGGAATGGGCATTTGGCGGCGTGACGCGCTCGTTGTTGCGCGACGGCTCGCTCAATCGACTGATCTCCAACTAGTGCGTTGTGCCCTAGGAGATCGCTAGCAACGCAACCCTACGAGAACTGCCCAATCAGGCGCAAGCGTGGCTAAGTGAGCTGAGGTTGGAAGTTGGTGCCAGGGAGTACCGCTACGGGGTGATCTGTTCATGGTGAGACAGTTCCACCGCAAGACCAAGCGGTCGCGGGTATAGCAGACCACCTCAACAAGTTCTGGGAAGTGCGCATGCGCCGGCAGTTCTTCGAGATCATCGACACAGGCGATGTTGGACTGAACCCATTGGTGATAGAGGCTGCGGCGCAAGTGAGGAGACCGGCCTCGGTGTGAGCTTTCAACAGATTTTCCATTCGGACCGGACCGGAAAGGCTGGAGCAACTAGGCTTCGGCGCTTCCCGGGCGTTCATAAGCATGGCCGACTGACGGCGCAGCGTCGAGAGGAGATCGCGCTGTGGTGCTGGAGGGGCGTCTTTACAAAGCCGATGGTGGCGCGTTGGCTGGAGCACTTCACGGCTGATAGCGCGACGGCACGGCCGGTCGCCATTACGGCTTAAAGGCATCCCCCGCATGACCCAGCGGGCCATCGCATACGGCGCTGCCCCTGGGCGGCAGGGCCGCAAGCACCTCCCATCGCCGGCTGGCTGCGCGACTGCCCAGATCCGTTCGACCAGCGCGCTCCTACGCTGTTGATTGTGATCGACTCATAGCGGCTTCCGAGGACAGGGGAGCGAAAATGTGAAATCGTTTTGATCCGCATCAATGAAAATTGGCTTCGAACGGGTTTTGTTCCGGTACCTGCTGGACTGAGCTGTTTTGGGAATCGGTGCTTCGAATTGTTCCCAGGGCATTTGTTCAGCCCGGCACCGGCTTGCCACGCGCTCTGTCTTCCGTTTCCGGACTCTGCAAACCAACGGCGGAAGGGTGCGTGACGGCCGGAACCAAGGTCAAAAAAGCCCCTAAGGAGCAAAGTTATGGCTGACCCCACAACCAAACTGCCTGTCAAGACCGACAAGGAAACCACGCCCGCATGGGCACCGTTCGACAGTCTGCGTCGGGAGATCGATCGTCTCTTCGACGACTTCAGCCCGTTCGACTGGCGGTTGCCTTCAGCGCGATCGATGTTCGGTTTCGAGACTCCGAGGCTGAGCCGTGTCGCCTGGCAGGCTGCCCCTGCGATGGATGTGGTCGAAAAGGACAAGGAATATGAGATCACTGCCGAGCTGCCGGGCACGGACGAGAAGAATGTCGAGATCAAATTGTCGAACCGCACGCTGACGATCAAAGGCGAAAAGAAGGAAGAGAAGGAAGAGCGTGAGAAGGACTACTACCTTTCTGAACGGCGTTACGGCTCGTTCCAGCGCTCTTTCCAGGTGCCCGACAGTGTCGACGCCGAAAAAATTGAGGCAAGCTTCGCGAAGGGCGTTCTGACAATTCGTCTTCCCAAGACAGCGGAAGCCCAAAAAAGTGAGAAGACGATCGCCGTCAAGGCCACCTGATCGGAGGGCATCTTCAGCAGGTGCGCCGCTTTACGCGGCGCACTGCTGGCATTGCCCGCCACTATGCGCACCCGAGATGGATCCCGCTCAAGGTGCGTGCGTACGGGCATCCCATTTGCCCCGAGGAATTTGCCATGAACGGCACTACCACACCCGGTTTCTCCCATGCGGCGCAGCAGGCGCAGCAATGGGTCAATGAACTCGCAGAAGACTTGGACTGGCAGCAAGGGCGAGCCTATCGCCTGCTGAGGTCCGTCCTTCATGCTCTCAGGGACTGGCTGTCCATGGAAGAGATGGCAGATCTGTCGGCGCAACTCCCGGTGTTGATCCGCGGAGTCTATTTCGAAGGCTGGAAGCCCCAGGAATTTCCAACGGTTCTGCGGACCAAAGCCGACTTCGTCTCTCGAATATGGAACGATTTCGGCGATGACCTGATTTATGAGACCGATGCGGCGATCGCCGCGGTGTTCAGGCTTCTTGATCGGCATATCTCGCAAGGCGAAATTGCTCAGGTCAGAAGTTCCATGAGAAAGTCGCTTCGTGAACTCTGGCCGGCACATTGAGGTGGCCACCGTGTTTCGTGACCGTCAGCATGCCGGCATCGAACTGGCCGCGGAACTCTCCAGGCTGGTCCTTCGACAGCCGGTTGTGCTCGCATTGCCACGCGGTGGCGTTCCTGTCGGTCTGGAGATAACGAAGGCCCTTGGCGCTCCTTTGGACTTGCTCATCGTCCGAAAGGTGGGCGCCCCCGGAAATCCTGAACTGGCTGTTGCCGCGATCGTCGATGGAAGCCCGCCGGATGTCGTGCTCAACCGCGAGATCGTGGAAGCGTATGACCTGGACGATGACGAATTGGCGATGCTGATCGAACGTGAGAGACCGGAACTCGAACGAAGGTGTCTCGCCTATCTTGGCAAGCGACGTCCCGTATCGATCGCCGGCAAAACCGCGATCGTCGTCGACGACGGAGCGGCAACTGGTACGTCGATGAAAGTTGCGGTGCGTGCCCTGAAACGGCGTTCTCCTAGGGAGGTCATCGTCGCCATCCCCGTGGCCCCGCCTGACATCGTCACCGAACTGAAGCGGGAAGCTGATCGGGTCGTCTGTCTCAGCCAGCCAGCGCGCTTTCTTGCGCTGAGCCATCACTATCTCAGGTTTCCGCAGGTTTCGGATGACGATGTCACAGAGCTTTTGAAGGCAGGCGCCACCATCGCAAGGGCGTGAGAGCGGCGCGACGGGTGTAGGCAGATGGCGCGACCACAAGGTTTCCGGAAATTCCTCCGTGGCGCATTCAATCCCGGTAACACGCTCAGCGCCGAGCGAATAAATCGGCGTACCTCTGCGAGGCAGTCGGATCGATCAGCGTGCCATAAAGATTGGCAACGGCGGGTCGGCCAGGATTGATCTGGTGACACCGCCGAAAATGCGCTCGCGTAGCCGTGAATGACCGTAGGCGCCCATCACTACCAGCTCGGCCGACATATCGACGGCACGGCGGCGCAGCACTTCGGCCACGCTGTGACCAGCGCTTGTCAGCCGTTCGACCGTGACCTTTACGCCATGGCGCGCCAGATAGGCGGCCGCGTCCGCCCCCGGCTCCGCGCCGTGGCCGGATTCGCTTTCCTCGGGGTCTACAAGAACCAGGCAAACATCCTCCGCCGCGACAAGCAAATCGAGCGATTCCCGCACCGCGCGCGACGCTTCCACGCGCGAATCCCAGGCGACAAGCACGGTCCGCGGCTTGAGCGTAACATGTGCGCCCTCGGGAGCGATAAGTACGGGCTTTCCGGAAAAGAACAGCGTGCCTTCGAGGGCCTTGGACTTGAGCGTTTCGCCACCAAGCAGGTCCGGCCCAATGAGCGTCAAATCAGCATAGCGGGCGCGTCGTCCGATCACCTCATCCGCCGAAGCTAATTCCGGATAATCGAAGGCAACGTCTGCCGATAAGTCGGTTGCCGCGAGGATCGATGTAACCTCCGTCGCGCGCTGGCTAAGACGTTTGAGGTCGGCTTGCCGTTCCTGCAGCCAAGGGTCTGACACCATGGCTGCATATTCGCCGATTGGCGGCGGCGCCGCGAGCGCAACCACGAAGACGGAAATGTGTGCGCCTGCCTCCGCACATAGGTTGGCGGCGAGTTCAATGTCGCGATCTCCTTGATCGACACCAATGACGCTGAGGACGGTCTTGAAACCCATAGCAGCTCCCTCCTGGTGGCCATGGCGGATTTTTCTTCTCACGGCGACTATGCGCGTTCTCCCGAGTTGGACATTGCGCTGAATCAACCGCCTCGTCGTCTATTCGATACTGACCGTTGATCGGGATCAAAGTGCACTGATCGCGATGCTTCTAGCGTGGCCATCGGTCAACGGTGGAAAGGGAGAACGGTCACATGGATAGGAAGGCCGTAGTCATAGTCGCAACCGCAATTGGGCTGGTGAGTTCGTGGGGCCAGGCACAGGAAGCGAACTATGGGCTGGCCGAATATCTGAATTCCTGTGCAGTTTGTCATGGGCCCGACGGCAAAGGGGACGGTCCGCTTGCCGAAGAACTCATGACGCGTCCGGCCGACCTGACGGTGCTCAGCAAGAAGAATAAGGGCGTCTTTCCGTATCACAGAGTTTTCGCCGTGATTGACGGCCGCTACATAGTGCCTGGCCACGGCACTCGGGAGATGCCTGTCTGGGGCCGGCAG